>NZ_LR594487.1:592893-892893 GCF_901686465.1 Halorubrum sp. DM2 | reverse complement strand
TCCGCGACCGCGTCGCGCGCGTCGACGCGCTCGGAGGCGACGTGCCGCCCGCGGCCGCGGACGCCCTCGTCGGGGCCGCCGACGCGATCGGGGAGTACGTGCGGACCGGTGATGAGAAAGCGCTGACGCGCGCCAACGATCGCATCGACGACGCGACCGGCGACGACCTCGATCCGACGGGGACGTGAGGAGAGGGGCGGTCCCGCGCCGTCCGTCCGCCCGCGAACGGCTCACTCCGCGCCGGGATCGACCACCGTGTTCGAGAGGGTTCCGACCCCCTCGTAAGTGATCTCGACGCGCTCGCCGGGTTCGACGAGACCGGGGTTTGCGGGGCTGCCGAAGGGGATACAGTCGCCCGGTTCGAAGGTGAATCGCTTCGAAAGGTACGAGACGATCTCGTGTGGTCCGAACAGCATCAGCTCCGTGTTGGCGTCCTGACGCGTCTCGCCGCCGACGGTGGTCTCGATGTCGAGGTCCGTCGGATCCACGTCGGTCTCGATCCACGGTCCGAGCGGTGCCGACCCGTCGAACGCCTTGCGCGCGGTCCGGCCCTGTTGGTCGAGCGCGTCGACGTCGTTCATGACCGTGTAGCCGCGCACGACCTCTGGAACCTCGTCGGGTTCGAGGTCGCGGCAGCGCTCGCCGATCACCGCCACCAGTTCGCCGGCGTAGGTCAGTTCGTCGGTCCACTCGGGATACCGGATCGCCTCCCCGTGCGCGAGCAGGCTCGTCGGCGGCTTGATGAAGAAGTCCGGCTCCTCGGGCCGCTCGTAGTCCATCTGGTCGAGCGTCTCCGCGTAGTTACGGCCGACGCAGTACAGCGCACTCGGGTCGCACGGGGGGAGCAGCCGCCCGTCGCGACCGACCTCGTAGCGGCCGTCGTCGGCGACGATCGTGCCGTCGACGTAGCGGCCGGCCACGGGACCGTCGGGCGTGAGCAGTCGAGCGAGTCGCATGCGGACACGTGCGTGCCGCGGCTTGAAAAGGACCGGTGACCGGCGGCGCGCGGTGACCACGTCAACCGCAGGGCTCTCGGCGATCCCGCGGCGACGACGGGGACCGGAATCAGCCGCCGCCGGTGTCGTCGGCGTCGTCGCCGTCGGAATCGACCCCGATCACGACGCCGGACCGGATCTCCAGTGCGGTGTCGAACTCATCTCGTCGACCGCTTCCGGAGCCGATCCGTTCGACGGCCGCCTCGTGGGCCCGGACCACGGCGTCGCGCTCGCGCTCGGAGAGTCCGAGCCGCTCGCCGACCGCCTCCCAGTGGTCGGGTTCGACGAGGAACGTCTCGCGGTCCGGCTCGGCCGCGATCCGCTCGTAGCGTCGTCGATACGAGTCGATTCTAGGGCCGAGGTCGGCCTGAACGCGCGCGAGCAGCTCCGGGACGCTGGCGGCCGGCACGCTCGCGAGCGCGGCCGTCTTCACCAGCGCGGTCCCCTCGATCGGGTACGGGCCGCGGTCCCGAGCCGACTCGTCGTCGTCGGACATCACCCGCCGGCGCGCATCGCTTTCTGCCGGTACTTCGGGAGGAGATCGGCGAGCGCGTCGGGATCGCCGGCGAACTCGGCGGTCACCTCCGTGATTTTGATGGCGGCCGCGGCGGTCACCTTCTCGGCGCTGAGGGCCACCCGCCACCCGTCGCCGTCCACGCGGGTCGCCTCCGCGGGGTCGTCGGTCCCCACCAGTTCGCCGCCGAGGTTCCTGAGGTAGTGGGCCGCGAGCCGGCGAGAGATGCCGCGGTACGCCACCGTCTCGCGTTCCCATCCCTCCTCGGCCGGGGGGAGACCGGGCGCGCTCGCGTCGCCGTCGGCCTCCTCGACCGACGCGGATCCGTCGTCGCTCATGCGCCCCCCGCGACCGGCGGGAAGACGGAGAGGCGGTCGCCGTCCGCCATCGGCGTGTCGAGGCCGTCGAGGTGGAGTACCTCGCGACCGTTCTTCAGGACGTTTATCTGCGGCGCGAGCTCGCCGTCGACGATCAGGCGGCCCGCCATCCCCTCGTACTCCGACTCCAGCTCTCGAAGAACGTCGCCGACGGTCGATCCGTCGGCGAACTCCGCGTCGACGGTCTTCCCGCCGGCGGCCTCGCGAAACGTTGCGAAGAACCGCAGTTCCAGTTCCATAGGCGTATGTCGTGTCGCGGCGGCTTAAAAGCGGCCGGCCGCGGAAGCGATCGCGGGTCGAAAGAGCCGACCGCGGAAGCGGCTACAGCTCGAAACAGTCAGGTGCGGAAGCGGCTACAGGTCGGAGAGCCGGATCCCGTCTTCGACCAGCCGGAAGTTGCGCTCGCGGTCGAGATCGTCGGCGAGCCACTCGTGGTCGTACAGCTGGCCGATGAGTTCGAGGTAGAGGTTCCGCCACGCGATCGCGTAGATGGGCGACTGCCCCCACGCGCGCAGTTCCGGGACGAACTCGTGGTAGGTACTTGCCTGCGACTCCATGCGTTCGACCGCGTCGGCGACGACTTCGGCCGCCTCGTCGGGGTCCGCCTCCGCGAGGGCGTCGTTCAGTCGCGACTGGATCCCCGCGATGGCGCGTCGCATGTCGCGTTCGGCGGTCCCTTCCTCCTCCGGGAGCGACTCGACGACGCCCTTCGGCACGCCGAGTTCGATCTCTGGCATGCGATCAGTTCGGGGGAGCGTGCTCAAAAAACCCGTCCACCCGGCTCCGATCACTTCTGCGATCGACTCACGGTGTCGGCGCGGCCTTCTGGAGCGCGGTCTCGGCGATGTTTCCGCCGTAGTCGGCCGACCGGAGGACGGAGTCGACGACCAGCCCGAGCAGTTGCGCGCGCGTCGGATCGAGTTCGCGGAGGAGTTCGTCGATGGCCCGGACGCGCTCGTCGATCGCCCTGACGCCGGTTCGGGCCTCGTTCGCCCGGCGCGTCGCCGCCTCGGTGTCGTCGTCGAACAGCGCGTCCATCGCCGCGTCGATCACGTCGACGGCGTCGCCGTGGAGGTCGCTCACCGCCTCGACGACCTCGTCCGGGAGCGGGTCGTCGATGTTCAGCGTCAGGTGCGCGATCTTCGTCGCGTGGTCGCCGATCCGCTCCAACTGGCGGGCGCTGGAGTGGTAGTCGAAACACTCCTCGCGCGGGAGACCGAGCTCCTCGGCGGCCTTCGGCGTTCGCAGCGTGGCGCGGAAGATCCGCGAGACGACGAGCCACAGCCGGTCGAGGTCGTCGTCGCGACCGATGACGTCGCGCGCGAGGTCGTGGTCGCGCTCCGCGAGCGCGGCGATCGCGTCTTCGAGCATCGACAGGGAGATCAGCCGCATCCGCGTGACCGCGTTGTGGATGGAGAGCTCCGAGGAGTCGAGTAAGTCCTGAACGACGACGCGGTCGCGCGTCTCCTCTAACACCTCCAGCCCGACGAGGCTCTGGACCGCGTCGCGGATCGTCGAACGCTGCTCGGTGCTGATCTCGGCCGCCTCCAGTTCGATGACGTCGAAGCCGCTGACGTACATCGTCGTCACCGCGCGGCGGAGCGCCTGCCCGGACAGGTCCGTGATGTCGAGCGTCCCCCGCGTCCGCTCCACCTCCGAGCGCGGCGTGAGAAACAGCGAGTCGCCGTCCGGGTGGAACTCGATCTCCGTCCCGGCCTCGACGTCGTTGGCCGTCGCCCACGTCTTCGGAATCGAAACGGTGTACGTCGATCCGCCGGTGACCTGGACCTTCCGCGTTTCCATACTCTACCCTCGGGAGCGAATCACCTTAATTTTGATCAAAATATATACCTCGGTGCTCCCCCGATACTCACGGTCGAATTTGGGAGTAAAAGACTCAGTGACTGGTGGATTCGAAGTTGGAGAATGAGAAATAGGCCGATTAGGTCAATATTATATAGAAATATATAGCCACGCGATTCCGCGGTCTCACAGAGGCACGAGGCGGAATCCCATGACTTCAGTCGTGGGAGGAAGCCGACAGAATGCTACACAGTCAAACCACGCGGTTACGCAGGTCCTCGCCGGCGTCGAGTCGCGCGACGTTGTCGGCGAGGATGTCAGCGACGCGCTCGTAGTACTCGGGGGTGTGGCCGGCGTTGTGCGGCGTGATCGTCGCGTTCGACAGCCCCCAGAGCGGGTGGTCCTCCGGGAGCGGCTCCGGGTCGGTGACGTCGAGCGCCGCGCCGCGGATGCGGTTGTTCCGCAGTTCCGTCACCAAGGCGTCGGTGTCGACGACCGGACCGCGGGCGATGTTGACCAAGACGGCGTCGGGCCGCATCGTTCGGAGCGCGTCGGCGTCGACCAACCCCCGCGTCGCCTCGGTGAGCGGACACGCCAGCACGACGTACTCCGCGTCGGCGACGGCCTCGTGGAACTCGTCGAAGCCGTATACCTCGTCGGTCGGACCGCCCTTCTCGGGGGAGTAGCGGACGCCGACCGTCTCGACGTCGAACGACTCCAGCCGGTCGACGACCGCCTGTCCGATGGCCCCGAGTCCGACCACCGCGACCGTCGAGCCGTACACCTCTGTCGTCTCGTAGGTGCGCCACTCGCGCCGGGACTGCTGGCGGTACGCGCGGTGGAACTGACGCGCGTGCGCGATCATCGACCCGACGACGTGTTCGGCGATGTTCGGCCCGTGGACGCCGGACGCGTTCGTCACGGCGACCCCGTGGTCGGCCAGCGCCTCCCGCGGGAGGTGGCCCGTGCCCGCGAACACGCAGGCGAACAGCTCCAGCTCCTCGGCGGCGGCGAGCAGTTCCTCGTCGATGTTGAGACCGACGGCGATCCGCGCGGTCCGAATGAGCTCGCGCTCCTCGGCCGGGGTCCGCGCCCGCGCCACCGTCGCGTCCGGGAGCCGCTCCCGCAGCGACGCCGTCAGCTCTTCGGGTCCGAGTCCGTGGATCGTCTGTCGAAGCACCAGAACGTCTGGATCGCTCATGGCGGAGAGACTCGGCGCGGCCGTGATAAAATATGGCCGTAGGGAAATGCGATCACTCCACGTGATCGGAAGCGACCAGCGAGCGCGAGGAGCGGATCCGTGTCCCCTACGATAGCGCCGCGTCGAACGCCGCCTGGAGGTCGGATTTCATGTCGTCGACGTGTTCGATTCCCACAGAGACCCGGATGAGACCGTCGGTGAGTCCGGCGGCGAGCCGTTCCTTGCGCGGGATGGCCGCGTGGGTCATCGCGGCCGGCTGCTCGATGAGGCTCTCGACGCCGCCGAGCGACTCCGCGAGGGTGAACACCTCGGTCTCGCTCACGACGGTGGAGGCCTCCTCCAAGGTGCCGTCGAGTTCGAAGGAGAGCATGCCGCCGAAGTCGTCCATCTGTTCGGCCGCCAGCTCGTGGTCCGGGTGCGACTCCAGTCCGGGGTAGTAGACGCGCTCGACCGCGTCGTGTCCCTCCAGCCACTCGGCGAGCGCCATCGCGTTCTCGCAGTGGCGGTCCATCCGAACGGGGAGCGTCTTCGTCCCCCGGAGGACGAGGAAGGCGTCGAACGGTCCCGGCGTCGCGCCGACGGAGTTCTGATAGAAGCCGAGCCGCTCGTCAAGCTCCGCGTCATCGACGATGAGGGCACCGCCGATGGTGTCCGAGTGGCCGCCGAGGTACTTCGTCAGCGACTGGGAGACGATGTCTGCGCCGTGTTCGAGCGGGCGCTGGAGGTACGGCGTCGCGAAGGTGTTGTCGACCGCACAGAGCGCGTCGGCCTCGTGGGCGATGTCGGCCAACGCGGCGATGTCGTTGACATTCATTAGGGGGTTCGTCGGCGTCTCGACCCACACGAGCTCCGTCTCCTCGCGCATGGCCTCCCGGACCGCGTCGTGGTCTCGGGTGTCGACGAACGTGGTCTCGATGTCGTACTCGTCGTACACCTGCGTCAAGATTCGGTGGGTCCCGCCGTACACGTCGTCGCCCGCGACGACGTGGTCGCCCGCGGACAGCAGGTTCAGGACCGTGTTGATCGCGCCCATCCCCGAGGAGAAACAGCGGGCGTGGCTGCCCGACTCCAGCGAGGCGAGGTTCGCTTCGAGGTCGGTGCGCGTCGGGTTCCCCGTCCGACTGTACTCGTAACCGCGGTGGTCGCCCGGCGCGTCCTGCTCGTACGTCGAGTTCGCGTGGATCGGGGTCATCAGTGCCCCCGTCTCCGGGTCCGGTTCCTGTCCGGCGTGGATCGCGCGAGTCTCGAAGCGGCGGTCGTCGGCGCTGTCGCCGTCGCCGTCGTCGGATCGGTCGCTCATGGGTGAGCCACGTCGCCGAGGGAGGTGATTCTTCCCCTTTGGATCGTCCACGGAGGGGCACGCGTCGCTCGCGGCACGGGAGATGCCGCTCGGAGAGCGAGAGCGGTCACCCGTAAACCGAGACGCGTCGCTCGCGGTGTGAGAGTGGATGCTCGGTCAGGGATTTGAACCCTGGTCGTCGGCTGACTTCCGAACCGGCGCTGACGCGCCGCGTCCGCCGAAAGGCCAACATGATTGGCCGGACTACACCAACCGAGCGTAAACCACGCTTACGTCGGGGACGATTTAACTCTTCTCAACTCCCCGCAGCGTGAGAGGGGAACGCACGCGACCGCGACGCGGTCGTCGTCGCGCGCGAACCGCGATTCGGGGCGTTACTCGTCGACGTCGACTTTCTCGATCTCGACGGCCTCGCGGGGGTCGTCGTTGCGGCCGGTCGGCACGC
Organism: Halorubrum sp. DM2; assembly: GCF_901686465.1. Taxonomy (NCBI): domain Archaea; kingdom Methanobacteriati; phylum Methanobacteriota; class Halobacteria; order Halobacteriales; family Haloferacaceae; genus Halorubrum; species Halorubrum sp. DM2. The sequence goes on along the minus strand of NZ_LR594487.1, from coordinate 886,258 downwards.
CGCCGATCTCCTCGACGACGTCCATCCCGTCGATGACCTGCCCGAAGACGGCGTGTTTGCCGTCGAGGTGCGGGGTGGCGTCGAGCGTGATGAAGAACTGCGAGCCGTTCGTGTTCGGGCCGGAGTTCGCCATCGAGAGAATGCCGGGACCGTCGTGGGTGAGGTCGTCGTGGAACTCGTCGTCGAACTGGTAGCCGGGGCCGCCGCGGCCGTTCTCCATCGGGTCGCCGCCCTGGATCATGAAGTCGTCGATGACGCGGTGGAAGACGATGCCCTCGTACAGCGAGTCGCCGCGGACCTCGCCCGTCTTGGGGTCTTCCCACGTGTTCGTGTCGCGCGCCGGCTCCGCGTCGGCGGCGGGGTCGTGGCGGGCCAGACCGAGGAAGTTCTCGACCGTCTTCGGCGCGCGGTCGGCGAACAGCTCGACGACGATGTCGCCGTGGTTGGTCTGGAGCGTCACCTGCGGGTTGTCGGGGTTGGAAACCTCTCGTGCCATGTTCTTGAGGAGGGACGCGCGCCGGAAAACCCTGCCCATCCGCGCAGTGCCAATCCGCGCGGGCGAGTCGCCGACCGCGAACACCGCGTTTATGAACGAACGCCGCCGACGCGACGGCATGAGTTCGACCCCAGTCTTGACCGTCGCCGCGCTCCTCGTCGGCGTGACGGTCGGCGCGCTGTTCGCGTTCCTCCGCGTCCCGATCCCCGCGCCGCCGGAGCTGCCTGGCGTGATGGCGATCGTCGGGATCTACCTCGGATTCAAGCTGGTCGGCTACGCCGGTGTCGGCTTCGACCTGCTCGACGCGATCGGACTGTGACGCTCGCCGATCCGGTGTCCCGATCTCGGCGCTGACCGCCCCGCTCGGCTGACCGCTCTGCCGGCCGATATCGTTTTCCGCCGGCCGTGAGCAGTATCGCGTATGTACGACGAGATTCTCCTGCCCGTCGCGCCCGTCGGCGAGGCGAACGACGCGATCACGCACGCGGTCGGCCTCGCCGAGCGCTACGACGCGACGGTCCACGTCGTCTCCGCCGCCGACACCGCGGTCGACACGCTCGCGGGGCCCCGAACGGGGGCGTTCTCCGAGCGGCTGGTCGACGCGGCCGAGGAGCGCGTGGAGGCGGTGACCGACGAACTGGAGGCCGCCGGGGTGGAAACCGTCGGGAGCGTCGCCCGCGGCGACCCGCTCGAAGTGATCGAGAACGCGATCGAGGACGGCGCTGACATCGTGGTCATGCCGAGCCACACCCGCCGGGGGATCCGCCGACTGCTCCTCGGGAGCGTGACCGAGAAGGTCATCCGCGTCGCGTCCGTGCCCGTGGTGACGGTTCCGATGGCCGAATCGGAGGCGGAGGGGGAGAGAAGCGACGCGGCTGTTGACGACGTGGGCGGCGCGTCGGGGAGTCGGTGACGAGCGACTCGTCCGCGCGGGAGACCGTCACCCGCGCGTTCCGCGTCGCGTACGACGGCCGGGAGTACGCCGGCTTCCAGCGCCAGCCGCACGCGCACACGGTCTCGGACGCGCTCCTCGACGCGCTCGCCGAACACGGAGTCGTCGAGCGCGGCGACGGACCGACCCACGCCACGCCGCCCGGCTACGCCGCCGCCGGTCGGACCGACGCGGGGGTCTCAGCGGTGGCACAGACCGTCGCGTTCGAAGCACCGACGTGGCTCACGCCGCGCGCGTTCAACGGACACCTGCCGGGGTCGGTCCGCGTGTGGGCCGCCGCCGACGTCGGGGAGGGCTTTCACGCGACCCACGACGCGGTCCGGCGGACGTACCGGTATCACCTCTACGCACCCGCCGCCGGCAACGGTGACGACGACAGCGACGCTGACGGAGACGGCTCCGACGCGACGCACGAGCGCCCGCGGGACCCCGAACACGCGGTCGACGACGACCGGTTCCGCGACGCGCTCGCGCGGTTCGACGGGGAACACGACTTCCACAACCTGACGACCGACGAGACGGGGACCGTGCGCGACCTCGACGCGCAAGCGACCCGAGACGGGGACGTGATCGTCGTCGAACTCGCAGCGGGCGGGTTCCCGCGGTCGCTTGTGCGCCGGGTCGTCGCCGCGGTCAGGGCGGTGAGCCGGGGGACGGCGGACCTCGCGTGGATCGACCGGCTGCTCGCCGACGAGCCGGTCGCCGGCGGACGGGGTGTCGGGCCGGCACCCGCCGAGCCGCTCGTGTTGTGGGACGTGACGTACCCGGAGGCGGAGTTCACGGTCGACCGCGAGGCGCTCGAAAGCGCGTGCGTCGCCTTTGGCGAGCGACACCGAGACGCGCGCCACGCCGCGGCCGCCACCGGCGCGGTCCGCGAGCGACTGGCTACGGTCGGCGAGAGAGAGAGTAGCTCAGGCCGCGGAGCCGCCCGTCGGCGTCTCCATCCCGTCGACGCGGACCAGGAGGGAGTTGCCGTCGACGTTCGTCGCGTCCACCACGCCCGAGAGCCGCAGCCCGGTCGCGGGCGTCGGCCCGACGGTGACGTGATCGCCCGCGTCGAAGGGACCGACCGGACCGCGGATCACGAGTTCGGCGCGGCACAGTTCGGGGTTCGCGACGCTCGACAGGTCGATCTCCGCGACCGTGACGTCCTCGACGGGGGCTCCCTCGCGCTCGACGGGGGTCGTCGCGGCGTCCTCCAGCCGCTCGATGCCGAGTACGTCGTACGCGCTGTCGGTCGGGACGTAGCCGCCGTCGGGACCGGCGACCCCCTCGACGAGACCGAGCGTTCGGAGGCTTCCCATCCGGTTGCGAACCGTCCCCGCGTTGCGGTCGATGGCGTCGGCTATCTCGCGTCCCTGTACCGGCGCGTCCCGCCCCTCGGAGAGGTTCACGAGCGCGGTGAGCACGCGATTCTGGCTGGAACTCAACTCAATGTTCGACATGGATATATCGACCGCAGTTTAGACAATAAATGTTTGTATATAACGACATTATATGCTTGATACTGGCGTATATCCGGCTCGAAGTTGAATATATAGATTCCTATGGTTCCGAAGTGAGTAATCGTGAGGGCAGCCACCCAAACGGGGATGAATTCCGTGAGTATAGAAGTTATATGGAGAATAATCCATGTACGTGTACAAATTTATGCTAATATCTACGGGTAGCGGGTGAAGAGTCTCAATTCCTTATATTATCTACACCGCAGGTATTTACCGGGGCGAACGGAAGCCGCGGACAACCGATGACGATTCGGATCGACGAACGGAGCGGAGTCGGCGGGCGGCTCGTTCGAGCCGGAGTACCGACGGGCCAGGAGGGAGAGATCGATGGCTGACCGCGAGTCCGCGTTCGGTCCCGACGGGTCCGCCTCGTCGGAGTCGAGCAGCAGCGTTGCGGCCGACGACGGGCCCGTCACTGACCGCGATCGGTCGCCCTACCGGTCGCTGCTCCCGGACCGCGATCCGACGGTCGAGCGCGACCGGATCCGGTCGTTCGTCGTGGAGCGGGTCGACGCCGCGGGTGCCGACGGGGCGGTCGTGAACATGAGCGGCGGCCTCGACTCGACGGTGACAGCCGCACTCGCCGTCGAGGCCCTCGGTGCCGACCGGGTGTACGGGCTGGTACTGCCGTGTAACAAGATCGGCGCGCCGCACGCCCGCGACGCAGAGGCGCTCGCGGAGGCGCTGGGGATCGAACACGACACCGTTCACCTCCAGCCGCTGTTCGCGCAGTTCGGCGCGGTCGTCCCCGACCGGTTCGACCTCCACGACGAGCCGGTCCGGTCCGGAAACGCGGTCGCGCGCCTCCGCATGGCCGTCGCGTACCTCGCCGCCAACGCGACGAACCGCCTGGTCTGTGGCACCGCCAACCGGAGCGAACTGCTCTCGGGCTACCTGACGAAACACGGCGACGGCGCGGCCGACCTGTTCCCGCTCGGCCACCTCTACAAGACACACGTCCGGTCGCTTGCGGCCGAACTCAACGTCCCGGAGTTCGTCGTCGAGAAGCCACCGTCCGCCGGGTTCCTGCCGGGGCAGCGCGACGCGGACGATCTGGGCGCTCCCTACGAGGTGATCGATCCCGTCCTCCACCTCGGCGTCGACCGCGGGCTGGACCCAGACGCGGTCGTCAAACGGATCGCGGCGGCGGTCGCTGACGCCAACGTGACTGGCGGCGAGCGCGCCGGCGAGTTCGCGCCCGTCGACCGCGAGCTCGTCACGGACCTCCTCGGTCGGCACTGCGCGACGGCACACAAGCGCCTGCCGCCGCCGACGCCGGACGCCGACGTCGAGTGACGGCGGCTCGTCCCGCCGGGCCGGCTCGCCCGTCCCGTGCGCGACTCAGTCCCAGTCGGCCGGCCAGAGGTCGGCGGCGCGCATCCCGGTCTCGAAGTCGGCCTCGCGGAACGCGGCGGCGAGTTCGTCACGGTCGAGCCGCGGGAGGCCGCGCTCGTCGGCCGCGAACTCGGCGACGATCAGGGCGATCAGCATCGCGTGTTCGCGGACGTTCCGGTCGTCGACCTTGTCCCGGGTGTCCGCGTGGGTGTGACCCCATCCCCGGCCGCGGTCGCCGGAGTCGCTGTGGAGCTGGAGCGCCGGCACGCCGCGGCGTACAAACGGCCACTGGTCGGAGAACGGGTGCGGCTCCGCGTCAACCTCGATCGGCTGGCGCGTCGCCGTCGAGACCGCCTCCGCGACCGACGCGGTCGCCGTGGATGCGTGCGCGAGCGCGACGAGGTCCCGGAACCGCCCCGCGCCGTCGACGTTGACCACCCCCTTCACCCGGTCGCGGTCGACGCGCTCGGCGAGGTGTTCCGCGCCGAGCAGCCCGACCTCCTCGGCACCGACCGCGACGACGTCGACGCCGAGCGGGAGGTCCGCGTCCGACAGGATCCCCGCCGCGGTCGCGACCGTCGCGATCCCGCAGCCGTTGTCGAGCGCGCCCTCCGCGATGTCGTGTGCGTCGTAGTGGGCGAGCAGGAGGACGCGCTCGTCGGTGTCCGGTCCGGCGCGCCCGATCACGTTGCGGCTCTCGCCCGGCGTCGTCGACGCCTCGACGGAGAGTTCGGCCCGCCCGACCGGCCCCGACCCGGCGGCCGCCCCGTCGTCAGCGCCGGCTCCGCCCGTTCTCCCGCTCCCGACCGCGTACTCGCGGAGCCACGCGCCGGTCTCCTTCGAGACGCCGACGGCGACCGCCTCGGCCTCCTTCCCGAACGTGAGCGACCCGGTGGGAGGGAGCTGGCCGTCGACGTGGTTGACGAACACGAACCCGACCGCGCCCGAATCGATCGCGTAGCCGAACTTTTCCATCCGGTGGACGAACCGGCCGCCCGAGGGCGTCGTCGTCGAGGCGACCGCGATCCGGCCCTCCACGTCGCGCTCGTCGATCTCCGCCGGGGTGCCGTAGCCGACGTCGACGAGTTCGCCGGCGATGTCTCCGGCGGGCGAGTACGGGAGCGCCAGCGTCTCGAACGAGCGCGTCGCCGGCTCGCCGTCCCGGCCCGGGACGGTCACGTCGAGCGACGCTGACCCGCGCTCCCACGCCGGGAGGTCGAACGGCTCCGTCCGTACGTCCGCGAGTCCCGCGCACTCGAAGGCGTCCGCGACGAGTCCGGCGGCCCGCCGCTCCCCCTCGCTGCCGGCCATGCGGCTCCCAATCGCGGTGAGATCGGTGAGGAAGGCCCACGGTTCGTCGTCGGTCCACGTCGCGCCGAGCGCGGGCGCGAGGTCCGTCGCTCGCTCGCGCACGCGCTCGACCGCGGCAGCCCCGTCCGACCGGGTCGCGTCCGCTGTGTCGTCGGTCATGGACACGAGACCGTCGGCCGCGGCTTAAGCGTGTGGCTCGCGGCATTCGGGGGCCGGCGTGTGGCCCGCGCCCACCGAAACGCTACGTTCAAGTGGGACGGTCGGGTACGTCAGTCCGCGCACCGTTGGTCCAGTGGTAGGACATTAGCTTCCCAAGCTAATAGCCCGGGTTCAATTCCCGGACGGTGCATACCTGCGGCGAGCAACTCGCGAGCCGCAGGTATCCCACGGAATTGAACCCTGGAAGCCGCAGCCCGGAACGGCCGAGCGAAGCGAGGCCGCATGCCCGGACCGTCTTCCTCCGGTTCAATTCCCGGACGGTGCACTTCACTTCGTTCGTGCCCCGTCCGTTGTCCCGTTCGCTTCACTCACGGGACTCCCGGACGGTGCATACCTGCGGCGAGCAACTCGCGAGCCGCAGGTATCCCACGGAATTGAGCCCTATTAATCGCGCGCAGCGAACGACTCCGAGCGAGTCGACTCGTGGCCCGAATCAGTCGTCGACCGTCCCGACGCCAGTGAACTCGAACCGCGCACCTCCGGTCTTGCTTTCGGTCACGGTCACGTCCCAGCCGTGCGCCTGTGACACCTGTGCGACGATGGAGAGACCGAGACCGACGCCGTCCGCGGACGTGGAGAACCCGTCTTCGAGGACTGCTCCGCGGAGTTCTTCGGGAATTCCGGCCCCGTCGTCTTCGACGAAGAACCCGTCGGGGAGATCGCCGACGGTGACGGTGACTCCGTCGCCGCCGTGCTGAACAGCGTTTCGGAACAGGTTTTCGAATATCTGTTTGATTCGGTTGCCGTCGGCGCGCACCGTACGGTTCGTGTCGACGGAGACCGACGCGTCCCGGGTCGCGACGAGATCCCAGCAGCCCTCGCTGACGGCCCCGAGATCGACCGGCTCGAACGACCGGATCTGATCGCCCGCCTTCGCCAGCGAGACGAGGTCGGTGATGAGTTCGTCCATGCGGTCGAGCGCCCTCCCGGCCGATCTGAGGTGTTCGCTGTCGCGCTCGTCCCGTGCCAGTTCGAGGCGTCCCTGAGCGACGTTCACGGGGTTCCGAAGGTCGTGGCTCGCCACGTCCACGAACTCGTCCATCTGGTCGTTCCTCGCCTTGAGCCGTCGGTTCGTCTCCCGGAGGCGCTCGTTCGCGTCGTGTAGCTGTGTCGCGTAGCTCCCGACGAGGGTTCCGAACGCGGACCCGATACTCAACGAGGCGACGATCGACAGCCGGATCGACGTGTCCGGGCGCGCGCTTATCAGGCCGAACCACGCGCCGACGACGAGGAACGCACCGAGACCGAGGGCGGTCCCCGTCAGGACTGTCCGGGGTTTCAGGTCGACCTCTCGGGTGCGGAGGAACGCGCCGTAGCCGACGAGACCGATCCCGACGGCGAGCGGGACGGACGACTGGAGGAGGACGGTTCGCGTCGACACGTCGGCGACTACGCCCGTGACCGCGGTCGCGACGACGATCGAGACACCGACGAGACCGACGGCGTTCGGGCGAGAGAGAGACGACATCACCTTCGGTCGACGTGTCGGCATGGAGGTACATATCGCCTTCCGTTCCAGCGCGTTTCGGTCGTTCTCTGACGGGAGGGATTCGTGACACAGCGATGTCCCGTCGGGCGAGCGCCAGATTCAGCTCCGAAGCCGGTGGTGCGAAGCGCGGTCACAGACAGCGCGGTAAAGCCCGCGACCCACGCCGCGACGACTAGCGCGATCACGAAGGTGCCGACGCCGATCAGCTTCTCGACCGTCCGTTCGAGGGTCGGAGCGAGGGCTCGGCGGTCGAACACCCAACTGACGAGCGGCCTGACGACGTACCGCCCGGGGAGGTACAGCGCGGCGGCGACGACGAGGAACTCGGCGATCTGTGCGGGGAGGCCGACGTACTTCGAAGCCAGTCCGGTGGTGACCTACGGCGCAGTCATACCCGACACACCGGTGGGCGAGAAATGAAGCTTGTCGTGTGTCGCGGGGGTTCCGTCGCCTTCGGCGTCGGCCCCGCCGGTCAGAAGATGTTCGCCTGATCGTACACGGAGATACCGGTGTCGGTGATGTCGTACGGCTTCGTCTCGCGGGAGTTATCTGTGTAGACGGCCATGATTTTTGACAAAATGACAAAATCGAATCGGACGGTCCACGTCATATTCAGCAAATGAAACTTGTCTCACTCTGCTTAATCTAGGTTATACATCCCCGACAAATCCAATTAACCCATTATATGAATGTTGTAAGACAGAGTTGAGAGTTAGTCAGCAGCAGATCACGAGTTTAAACGCTTCGCAAATCCCCTCTGTATTAGCGGAATTGCGTCCGGAACCGGAAGTGTCAGAACATCATTCCGTTCAACACGATACTCTTGCCCATCAATTCCGAATATTTTCTCTGGATAGTTCTCAATCATTTCGATAGTAACTCGTACTTGTTCATCCGCAGGACCTGAGGATATATTTGGTTTTGACTCCTCCAAATCCTCCACATTTACCGAGATGTCTGACGGTTGCTCTTGATCGAATTTGGGTATTTCTGCTGCACCACGCTCAACAAGCGGTATTGCGTTCGTAGCGGGTAGGGAGACCATCTGAGATTTTCGCAACTTGTACACCCGTTCATCTGTTCCAAATATTTCACCGACTGGTTCTAATATTCTGACCGTAACCCTTCGTTCGTCTGGAAGGGTGAGATCTGACTCGGGTGAGATCTGGAGCAGGAACTCAACATTTGCGTTCTCAAAACTATACGGATCTGGTGTCAAACCATCACATCCGATGTTCAGTAGAGAGATTAGTTCCTGATCGTGTTTCCAGTCTCTTGTCGAATCTGATAATTTTTCACCAAGATCTTGGTTATCAGAATCATCGAGTGCGTATTCCTGTAGGTAATTCAGATCTTTGGGTCTGTGAGATAGATCGGACACAAACTGTGGCTTCTGTAGACTCAATGCGACAAACTTCCCAAGTTGCTCGACAGTTATTCCAACACCGACTCCTCTATTCCGATCGATGATACCGCGTTCTTTGGCGAGAAGCGTTTGAAAACGATAGGTGTTCACAAATTTTTTGATATCTCTCGGGTTATAATCTAGTCTTTTTGATAATAAACTTGACATTTCAGTTAGTTTATCATGAAAATTATTGAGCGCCTCCGTATTTTTATGCCAGTCTACAGTTTCACTTTTGGTTTGGGAAGATTCTGTATGAACAAGGGACTCAACGAAATCTTCCACGTTCTGTTTTGAAGGACTGGGGACCTGAAACGAAATTTGTATAAACTTTTGTAAATATTTGTTCCCATACGTGATATCTGGATTTTGCTGATCTGTTTTATTGTCAACTATATTTCTTTCACTTTCTACTGGGTCCTGATGCTTTTTAGCTACACTAGCCGCAACTTTATCTCTATCCATTGCTACAATAAAGAAGATAGACGTTTCCACAGAGACCAGCGCATTTATACCTTCCATCAATTCAGCTGCTTTCTGATTCTCACAACGGTCTAAGTCATCTATAAATACGAAAACAGGTTTATCTCCAGAATAGGCATTAACGATGTTCTCGAAATCGTCATGAAAGCTCTCAACAAATGGGATTCGGTTTGAGTAATCGGGTGAATTAACGTGTTGTGAGATTCCTCTCCGTATCCCTGCGCCCAGTTCGTTCCTGATGCGGATCCAGATAGAAGTTATACCGGTTAAAAATAACAGAACACTTCCGGAGTATACAACCCCTTTAAATACATCTGCTAAGTTAGAATCTCTAATAATGTTCAGAGATTCTGATAGTTCTAACCCCAACACAACAACCAGTAGCGGGACAGCAATTGTTACAATGAAAGCAAGGAGACCGAGTAGAACATTTTGGATTATGGAGATCCAGCTGCTGTTCCAGTCTGTACGTCTAAGGTACAGTTTAATATGACCTTTCCAACGCTGTGTGGCAGATAGTTGTTGGGTTAGCTGATCAAAAAACTGAATGGCAAACACCGCCCACAGCTGCTCTTCTTTGTCGTGTTGCCATGGATTAAATTGTACCGTATGGTGGTCTTTCTCCCGGAGCGCATCTTCTAGTTGGAGCAGGAACGATGACTTCCCTGATCCCCAATCGCCTTCAACAGAGATAGTGAGGGGTGGTTCGGTGTCGTCATGAGTGAGAAATTTCATCACAGCATTCACATATGATCTGAATCCGAGGTCATCTTCGGTAGTAGGTAGATCCGGACTTCCATAGTACTCGTCGCGTCTACTTGTTCCCCCAGATTCGCTCATGCTTGTGGAGAGTACAAACAGATAACAAAAAATTCTATTCCCTGCGAACGGTGCGATTCTCGGACGGGTATATTGATCGTGCCGCGTCAGAAGATGTTCGCCTGGTCGTACACCGAGATGCCGGTGTCGGTGATGTCGTACGGCTTCGTCTCGCGGGAGTGGTTCGCGTCGCGGATCTTCTGGATCTCGACGGCCAGCCGCGTCTCGCGGAAGTCCGATCCGCGGATGTACTGGAGGACGAAGACGGCGTCCGTGAGGTACTCGACGATTCCGTGACGGGAGGCGTACGGGTTCTGTTCGCTCGCCTCGGAGGTGAGAAGCGTCGTCACGCCCGCCTCCTTCAGCGAGCGCGTGAACCCGAACACCTCGGAGCGGCGCTTCGCGGGGTGATCGTACATCATTTCGAGTAGGGAGACGGAGTCGAGTACCAGCCGGTCCGCGTCGAACTCGGCGATGAGCCGGACGAGGTCGTTGCGGATCGACGACAGCGAGTTGGCCATCTCGATGGGGTCGATGGCGACGACCGCGAGGCGGTCCTCGTCCGCGTGTTCGCGGAACGACCACCCCTTCTCGTCGGCCGTGTCGTATATCGACTCGCGGGTCTGTTCGAGGGTGATGTAGATCCCCTTGTCCCCCGTTTCGAGGGCGTGGTTCAGGAACTGGAGCGCGAACGTCGTCTTCCCGGTCCCGGCACCGCCGATGACCGACAACAGCGACCGGCTGGGGACCCCGCCGAGGATCATGTCGTCGAGCCCCTCGATCCCGATGTCGGTCCGGTCGATCCCCGACTCGAACTCGTCGGGATCGACGTCGAAGCCGGTCGCCTCCCCCGGTCCGGCGTCGCCCCCGCCGAAGTCGTCGAACCCGAACTCGTCGTTGCCCCGGGCCGCGGACCCGCGATAGCCGCCGAAGGGGTCGCTACCGGCGTCAGCGCCGCCACCGCCCGGCGACTCTCCGCCGCCTGCGCCGCCCGATCCGCTGTCGGACCTGCCGGCTCGGCTCCCGCCGAAGGGGTCGTCCTCGCCGAACGGGTCCGTGTCGACGCCCCCACCGCTTTCGCCGCCCGCACCGCTCTCCGCGTCGACACCGGCGTCACCGCCGCCGAAGGGATCGTCGCCACCGAATGAGTCGTCGCCGCCGAAGGAGTCGAACTGACCTTCGTCGGCGTCGGCGTCCACGTCGCCGAACGCCCCCGCGGGAACGCCGCCGTCCGCAGGGTCGTCAGCCGCGGGATCGAGCGGGGGCTCGGATCCCGCGTCGTCGCCGTCGGGGGGATCGCTTTCGAGTGACTCGTTGCCGCCGAAGATATCGGTCCCCTCCGCGTCGGAGCCACCGAACGGATCATCGTCGCTCGCATCGCCCTCACCGAACGGGTCGCCGTCGCCCTCGTCGTCGCTTCCGATCCCGATCTCTCTCGCCGGATCGTCGGGGACGCTCTCGGCGTCGGGTCCGTGTTCCGCGACGCCGTCGTCGGTCTCCGCGCTATCGGCACCATCTACTGGAGCGTCCGACTCCGGCTCCTCCTCGTCGCCGTCGTCGGTCTCCGGGCCACCCACCGGCCGCTCGTCGGACTCCTCGTCGGTCTCGCGCAGCGCGCGCTCGAACCAGTCGTCCTCCTCGCTCATCGTTTCCGCCGCCCGTGGGGAGTCGACATGCGCCGAGCAACGCGACCGAGCGGCTTGAAACTTTCCGGCGAGGTTTCACGTTTTGAGAACTCCGCGCGGCCGGCTGCCGCGCTCGGTTCGGCTCGCCGATGTCCGCACGCTTTTATCCGGGCGAGGGGATGGACTCCCCATGGAAGTGGGCATCGTGGCGCGAAAGGGCAGCGAGCGGGCGGCGTCGCTCGCGGCGACGCTCAGAGACGTCGTCGTCGACGCGGGCGAGGCAGTCTGGCTCGACGAGGAGACCGCCGCGGCGCTCGACGCCGGCGACGACGCCCGTCCGGTCGACGCGTTCGACGACTGCGACCTGGTCGTCGCCGTCGGCGGCGACGGGACGTTCCTGTTCGTCGCCCGGAACGCCGGCGATACGCCGATAGTCGGGGTGAACCTCGGGGAGGTCGGCTTCCTCAACGCCGTCTCGCCGACCGACGCCGCCGGAGCGCTCCGCGCCGAGATCCGGTCGTTCCGCGACGACGGGTTGGACGTCCGCGAGGCCCCGCGGCTCGCCGCCAGCGCGGGCGACTGGACCTCGACGCCGGCCGCGAACGAGGTGGTCGTCCAAGGAGACCGCCGCGGGCCCGGCGGCGGGATCGAGTACGAGGTGCGGGTCGACGGGTCGCGGTACGCCGGCGGGCACGCCGACGGCGTCCTCGTCGCCACGCCGACGGGATCGACCGCGTACAACCTCTCCGAGCGCGGACCGCTGATTCACCCCGAGGTGGACGGGATCGTCGTCAACGAGATGGCCGCCGAGGAGGGGATGCCCCCGCTCGTGGTGGACACGGAGGCGACCGTCACCGTCTCGGTCCCCGACGAGGCGGGCGCGACCGTCGTCAGCGACGGCCGCGACACCGCCTCGCTCGACGGCCCGGTCGAGGTGACCGTCGAGCGGACCGCGCCGCCGATACGGATCGCGGGCCCCCCCTCGGACTTCTTCGAGGCGCTCGGGAAACTGTCGTGACCCGGACGCGCAAGCTTCAATCCCCGGCCGGCCGGAGACCCCGTCGATGAACGTTCCGCTGGGGCTGGCACCGTTCGCCGGACAGTCGCGGACCGAACACGCGCTCGTCCTCGTCGGGGGCGCGCTCGCGTGCCTGGTCGGCTACGTCGGCGCGGCCGCGGCGTTCTTCGGACTGGCGGCGCTGGGCCACGGGGAGCCGGTCGGTCCCCAGCGGGTCGCCGGGGCGTTCGCCTCGCTGGCCTGCTGGGGCTTTTACGCGCTCGTGTTCGTCCGCGGGAAGGGCGGTCCGGTGACGGACGTCCTCGCGTATCCGCTCGCGACGGTGACGGTGGTCCCCTTCGCGTTCCGCTGGACCGCCTTCGGCCCGGCGTGGGACGCGCTCGCCGACCGGGTCGGCTTCTTTCTCCTCCGTCCGGCGCTGTTCGTCGACGCCGCCGTCCACGTCGTCCCCGGCGTCGTCCTGTGTGCCGGAGTCCTGACCGCGTGGGCGAGCCTGCTGGGCGAGGAGGCCGTCGCGGCGTGGCAGCGCGAACACCTCTCGGAGCCGTTCCGGGCGGCGTTCGTCGAGGAGTGACGCGACCGCACCCACAAAGCGTTTACCGGACGCCCGCCGACGCCGGAGCGTGAATCGCCGGTCGACGGTCGGGCGGTACGCGGTCGCGGGCGTCGTCGTCGCCGGGCTGGCGGCGGTCGCGCTCGCGGTCTCCCCCGAGACCGCGCTCTCGCGGCTCCGCTGGCTCGCGGACGACCCGGTCCGGTTCGGCGTGGCCGTCGTCGCGCTCGCGGCCGTCAGACCCCTTCTCGCGTGGCCGACGACCCTCCTCGCCGTCGCCGTCGGCTTCGGGTACGGATGGGTCGGGATTCCCTTCGCGCTCGCGGCCGTCGTCGCCACCTCGCTCCCGCCGTACGCGCTCGCCCGGGCGGGACGACTCCGGTTCCGTGATCCGTCGGACGGCCGCGAGGAGTCCGGACTCGCAGATCGGTTCTGTCGCGCGGGCGAGCGGTTCGCGGCGGAGTCGGGAAGCGTGCGCGCCGTGACCGGGACCCGGCTGCTGCCGCTCCCCTCCGACGCGGTGACTGTCGGGGCCGCGGCCGCCGGCGTCGAGGCCCGGCCGTTCCTGATCGGCACCGCGCTCGGCGAACTGCCGTGGATCCTCTGCGGGGTCGCGGTCGGCATTTCGCTCGACCGCCTCGCCGCGACCGGCGGGTCGCTCGTCGACCCGACTGCGATCCTCGGCATGGCCGCGGTCGGGGCGCTGGTGCTCGCCGGACCGCTCTACCGGACTTTCGTCGCACCCGACGCGGCGGCCTCGGCCTGACCAGCTTCGACGAGCGGTTCGATGGGTAGACGACGAGCGGCCGCGACGAGAAGCCACGACGAGAAACGAATCGGGAGAAAACGCATCGACACAGGCCGGAAGAACGGAGACCGCCCGTGCGCGTCGTCGCGCGGGCGATCGTGCGGGTCGTGTGCCTCTGACCCTCGACGCGGGGACCAACCGTGACGCAACGCACATTCCCCCGGTCCCCGAACCCCGGGAACCGAAACCCAGCCCTAACCCCGGAGCCGCGATCGCACCGCGGCTCCAACGGGGGACCGGGGGAACGCGCGGCCGTCAGGCGTCGGAGGTGTTGCCGCCGCTCGATTCGGCGTCGTCCGAGCTGTCGGAGTTGTCAGATTCGTCGGCGTCCTCGGCGTCGCCGTACGCGACTTCGATCCCGCTCGGTACCGGGCGGAGGAGGTATCGACCGTTCCCCCGCTCCACCGGCGCGAAGTCCGCGGTGAAAGTCGTCTGCGTGTTCTCGCGGATCTCGAACGGCGCGTTGAACTTCAGCGGCGCGTTACCCGGGAGGTCGACGGTGGCCTCGCTCCCGTCGGTGAGCGTCCCGTCGGCCGCGGACACGTCGAGTTGGAGGTACGGGTACTCGCCGGTCTCCAGATCGCGCTCGTCGATTAGCTGGGTCTCCCCGTTCTGGAGTTCGACGAGGTCGGCCTCCTGCGGCTCGTCGAACTCGTGATACTCGCGGCCGGGAACATCCCCCTCGTCGTCGGTATCGTTGTCGCCGTCAGTCTCGTTGCCGCTATCGGTCTCGTTGCCGTCGGCGTCGTCACTTCCGTCGTCCGTCTCGTTGCCGTCGTCGTCCGACTCCGTCCGGGCACCCTCCGGTCCGAGCCAGAACCCCTCGACGGTGACGACGAGCGACTCGAAGTCACCGATGTCGGCGGGCTGGTCCGTTACCTGCGTCGCGAGCGTGCCGGTCGCGCGACTGACGCAGCCGGCGAGTCCGACGGAGCCGAGCGCGGCGACGCCGGTCGCCCGCAGGTACGTCCGCCGGTCGATGCCGAGGTCGGGCGTTCGGTCCGTCACGTTACGCCCCCTCCTCGTCCGCGTCGTCCCCGCCGGACGCGTCGCCGTCGGCGGCACCGTTACCGGCGAGGTCGCTCACGGTCTCACCGAGGTCGTCGACGCCGCCGGAGAGGAACTCGTTCACGCTACTCAGCAGGTCGCCGACGAACTCCGGAACCTGATCCGGGAGGTCGCTCGGCGGTCCCGCGTCGCCGGGTGCGTCGCCCGGGCCGGGGGTCGCCGCGACGGCACCGGCGGCCGTGCCGGTCCCGATCAGTACCACCGCGGCGATGGCCGCGATCAGCGTGGTTCGAATGGCGTTCATTGCGATTTCCGCTCGGGTCCAGACACACTTGAATGCCGCAAGCCGTTCAGCCCATTTTTGCCCGATTTTACCCGGTTTAACCGAACGGAGACGGTTCAACGACCGCGATCGAGGGTCGGAACGCTGAGCGACGCGTTCGCTTATAAATGAACCGGCGAAACGACCGCGGTCGACGGCGAGCCGCGGACCGCGTCAGAAATGGAGTTTCGTCGCGCGTGCTGCGGTCGGCGGCTTGGTCCGATCGAAGACTCGACCCGACGGACGGGTCGCCGCGATCAGGGCTCCAGCCGGTTCGGGTCGCGCGGGAACATGATCGCCTCCTTGATGTTGTCGAGGTCGGCGACCTTCTGGACGAGGCGGTCGATCCCCAGCCCGTAGCCGCCGTGCGGGGGGGTGCCGAAGCTGAGCGCCTCGATGTAGAACTCGAAGTTGCTCGTCTCGACGCCCTCTTCCTCCATGACCTCGACCATGCGCTCGACGTCGTGTTCGCGCTGGCCGCCCGAGGAGAGCTCCTGACCCTTGTAGATCAGGTCGAACTTCCGGGAGGCGATGTCGTCGCCCTCGACCTCTTGCATGTAGTAGAACTTCTCGTCGGGGTAGCCGACGACGAAGAACGCGGGGTGACCCTGCTCCTCAAAGTGCTCGCCGAGCAGCTTCTCGCCTTTCGTATCGAGGTCGGTCGGGTCGTCCGGGAAGTGCCCGTACTCGGTCTCCAAGATGTCGAGCGCCTCGTCGAAGGTGATCCGCGGGAAGTCGTCTTCGGGCACGTCGAGGTCGACGTCGAGCAGGTCGAGTTCGCGCTCGGCGTTCTCGGCGACCCGACGGAGCGCGTATCGCAGCGACTCCTCTTGCACGTCCATCACGTCGTCGTGGTCGTCGATGTACGCCAGCTCCACGTCGAACATCGAAATCTCGGAGACGTGGCGGGAGGTCGCGAAGTCCTCGGCGCGGAACGCGGTCCCGGTCTCGTAGACCGCCTCGTAGCCGGAGGCCATCAGCATCTGCTTGTAGAGCTGCGGGCTCTGCGAGAGGAAGGCGTCCTGGTTGTAGTAGAGGATCGGGAACAGCTCTGCGCCGCCCTCCGCGCCGCCCTTCGAGATCAGGGGCGTCTTGATGTCGACGAACCCCTCGTCGTCGAACCACTCCTCCATCGCGGTGATCAGCTCGGAGCGCAGCGTGAACACCGCGAGCGTCTCCGGCTTCCGGAGGTCGAGCGCACGGTTGTCGAGGCGGGTCGACAGATCGACCTCGATGTCCTTCGAGATCTCTAAGGGAAGCGGGGAGTCCGCCTCGTCGATGACCTCGTACTCCGTGGGCGCGATCTCGACGCCCCCGGGGGCCTGGTCGCTCTCCAGCGGCTCGCCCACGACGCGGACGACGTCCTCGGCCCCGACGTCCTGAACGGCCTCGAACAGCTCCGGCTCGCGCTCCTCTTTGAAGACGATCTGGATGAGCCCCTCGCGGTCGCGCACGATGAGGAAGACCAGCCCACCGAGGTCGCGGATCTCGTGGACGTGGCCGGCGATGGCGACCTCGTCCGCGTCCGGTTCGACGTCCGACGTGTGAATTCGCTCGATCATGGAGACGGGTGTTACGGCAAACTGGTCGGGCGGCCGGCATAGGTTTGTCGTCTCGGCGTCGGCGGAACCCGACCGCTGTGGCCGTCTCGAACGCGTTCTCCGCCGAGACCGCGACCGCGACGGATTCCGGATCTGCTCGCGAGAACTCGTCGTGACATGTGGTAGCATAGCCAGCATAATTTTAATACGAAACCCGTCCACGGTGTCGTCAACGGCGCGGTACGCGCCGCCGGAGACCCAAATGACCCGTTCCACCCGCTCGACGCTCGTTCGATCCGCGAGCGTCGCGTTCCTCGGGTGGACGGGTATCGGCTACGGGACTCCGAACCCACGGTCCGTCCGCCCGACCGCGTGACGCGCGTCGGCTGGGGAGGTTTCCCCGCGGGACGGACCAGATCCCCGTTCTCTCCAGCCTGCGCTGTCGTCTCGCGCGTCGAGCCGCGACCGTGTCCCTCGCGGGCGTCAGCGGCGATCCACGTCGCCCGGGGCCCGGGGACGCGGACCCGCGGGTCCGATCGGTCTCGCCGACCGGTCGCCCCGCGACGCCGTCCGCGCCGCGTTCGACTCGCGGCGAGGGAGTATGGCAGCAGCCGACCACACGCCGTCCGTCGAGGCGACGGTCTCCGTCCGCGTCTCGGAGGCGGCGACCGGCGACCTCGTCGCCGGCGCGAGAGCACAGATCGAGCGAATCGACGGTATCAGCGTCGAAAAGCTGGAAATTGCCGGATTACAGCCCGGCCTGAACGACACCACGGTCGAGGCCGTCGCGACCCTCGCGGTCGACGAGGAGGCCCGCGCAACCGAGCCTCCCGGCCGCGACGCGAGCGATTCGGCGGGCACGGACCCACCAGCGCCGGCCGCGGTCGCCGACCGACTCGCCGACGGGTTCGGCGTCGACCCCGAGCGCGTCGAGCGGGTCGATCCGCCCGACTGACGGGGCGGTCGTCTCCCCTCCTCGCTCCCGCTCCGCTACTTCTCGCTCCTGTCCGCCACTTCTCCCTCTCGATTCCGCTCCGCTACTCGTCGCCCAGCCGCTCCCGAACGACGCTCTCGGCCCGCCGAAGCACTTCTCGGATGGGGAGGCCGGTCGCCTCCGCGACCGCGACCGCGTCGTCGTACTCCCCGCTGACGTCGTACACGTCGCCCTCAGTCGTCGAGGCGACCTTGACGGCCACCTCGTGGGCCGCGCCGTCGACGCGGAGCGTCGCCGTCTCGAACTCGCGCTCGGCGATCCAGCGGTGGCTCGCGCCGGACTGGCGCACCCCGAGCGTCCCGGTCTCGCGGGCGAGGCGCTCGGCGACCGCCGCCGCGTCGTCGGGCTTACAGATCACCTTCACGAGGTGCCCGGGCCGCGACTTCTTCATCGTCGTCGGAACGATCGTCACGTCTCGCGCGCCGGCGCGCGAGAGGGTCTCCTGAAGCCCGCCGAGGACCTCGGGTGCGGCGTCGTCGAGGTTCGTCTCCAGAACGGCGATGTCGTCGTGGACGAGTTTCCCCTCCGCGGAGTCCGCACGGTCCGCCTCGCTTCCGTCTCCCGCTCTGCCGCCGTCGCCGACGAGCGCGCGGAGGACGTTCGGATGGCGCTCGAAGTCGGCGTCGCCGGCCCCGTAGCCCGCGTGTTCGACCGAAATATCCGGCACCGCGTCGACGCCATCGGCGACCGCGCCGAGGATCGCCGCACCGGTCGGCGTCAGCAGTTCGCGGTCGATCGGACCGCCGACGATCCGGAAGCCGGCACGGGTCGCGATCTCCGTCGTCGCGGGTGCCGGGACGGGGTACGTCCCGTGGCTCATCTCGACCGTGCCGCCGCCGGCGGCGACCGGGGTCGTGACCACGCGCTCCGGGTCGAGGTCGGCGAGCAGCAGCGCCGCGCCGACCACGTCTGCGATCGCGTCGTCCGCGCCCACCTCGTGGAAGTGCGTCTCGTCGAGGTCGGTGCCGTGGACCGACGCCTCCGCGCGGCCGAGCAGTTCGAAGGCGTCGAGCGCGGTCGACTCGACCGCGGCGGGGAGGTCCATCGACTCGACGAGGTCGACCACCTCCAAGTAGCTCCGGCGGACGCCGGCCCCTTCGGCGTGTGTGTGATCGGCGTCGGCGTGGTCGTGGGAGTGGTCGTGGGGGTGACCGTCAGTGTCGCCGTGGGAGTGGTCGTCAGCGTGGTCGTGAGAGTACTCGCCAGTGTCGCCGTGGGAGTGGTCGTCGTCGACGAACACGTCGACGGTGGTCGCCCGGATCCCGTTTTTTGTCGTCTCTCCGACCTCGTACCGGACCGGGAGCCGATCGGTCACAGGGGCGAGGGCGTCGGGGTCGGCTCCGGCCGCGATCAGCGCGGCGCAGATCATGTCGCCGGCGGCACCGGTCCGACCGTCGAAGACGAGCGTTCGCATGGCCTATCGGAGGCCAGCTGGGGACAAATACTCCCTGATCGGCGGGTTCCGAGCCCGTCCCGACGGCGGGTCCGTCGAGCGGCGGTCAGTCGAAGCTGTCGGTCGAACTTGTCGGCCGTATGAAAAACCCTAATACGGCAGATTGACACCGGTCGGTATGTCTCCCTCCACGGTCGGGACGGTCTGGGCCGCCCTCGGGGCGGTCGCCTCGCTCGTCGCCGTCGGTCCCGGCCTCCGAACCGCGATCGCACACCGCGAGAGCGACAACGGCCTCTCGTTCGGCGTCCTCGCCATCGGGGTCGCCATCTGGGGCGGAACGGCGGCGTTCCGTCCGTTCTCCCCGGAACCGATGACGCAGGCGTACTTCTACCTCCTGTCGCTGGTCGGGGCGTCCGTGGCCGGTCTGGGGTGGTTCCTGTTCGCCAGCACGGCCCACAGCACGCCGGCGACGCTCAGCCACCCCGCGGTGTACGCGGGCGTCGCGCTCGTCGTCGGTGCGAACGTCGGACTGGTCGTCACGACGCCGATCCACGGGGTGTACTGGGACGGGATCGCCGAGACCGCGACCGCCTTCGGTACCAACGCCGTCGTCCCCACGACCGCCTACTGGGCGCACACGCTGCTCGTCGCGGGGCTGTTCGCGGCGGGCGTGTGGCTGTTCGCACGGTCGCGCGGCTCCCGCCGTGACCGTCGGTTCGCGCGGGCGTACGCCGGCTGCGCCGCCGCCGTGGCCCTCGGCGTCGTCGGGAGCAACGTCGCGGTGCCCGGGTCGGGGGCGGCGACGCCCGTCGTCGCGTCCGGCCTCCTCGTCGTCGGCGTCGTTCAGGCCCGGTCGTCGTGAGCGTCCCCAAGCGAAACGGCGAAAACACACAGTTACGACGGGGTTTTAAGAGCGGAATCCGTACCGTGCTATATGATCACACAGCCTTTCGCGGCCGCCGATCCCGCGGGTCGGATCGATGGCCCCCACACGGGCAACAGGCTTATTCCCGGACCGGATCCAGATACGACCATCCCCCGCGAGGAACCATGAACGAAGTCCAACTCGAAGTGGCGAAGGCGTACCCGAACGACTCGGGCCGCGGCATCGCCCGACTCGACCCCGACACGCTGTTGCACCTGAAGCTCTCGCCCGGCGACATCATCGAGATCGAGGGCGCGGAGACCACCGCCGCGAAGGTCTGGCGCGCGGACCGTCAGGACTGGAACACCGACACCGTGCGGGTGGACGGGTTCACCCGGCAGAACGCGGACGTCGGCATCGGCGAGCGCGTCACCATCCGGAAGGCGGAGGCCGAGAAGGCCGACAAGCTCGTCCTCGCCCCGCCGGAGGAGGCGTCCGTCCAGTTCGGCTCCGACGCCGCCGGGATGGTGAAACGCCAGATCCTCAAGCGGCCGGTCGTCGAGCGCGACATCGTCCCCGTGATGTCGTCGACGAACCACCCGTTCATGCGGTCGCCCGGGCAGGCGATCCCGCTGATCGCGGTCGAGACGGAGCCGGACGGCGTCTGTCTCATCACCGAGGACACGGAGGTCGAGCTGCGCGAGGAGCCGATCTCCGGGTTCGAGAAGACCGGCGGCGGGATCACCTACGAGGACATCGGCGGGCTCCAGTCGGAGATCCAGCGCGTCCGCGAGATGGTGGAGCTGCCGATGAAACACCCGCAGATCTTCTCGAAGCTCGGCATCGAGCCGCCGCAGGGCGTCCTGCTTCACGGCCCGCCGGGAACCGGGAAGACCCTCCTGGCGAAGGCGGTCGCCAACGAGACCTCGGCGTCGTTCTTCTCGATCGCCGGCCCGGAGATCATCTCGAAGTACTACGGCGAGTCCGAACAGCAGCTCAGAGAGATCTTCGAGGACGCCAAAGAGGAGAGCCCGAGCATCATCTTCATCGACGAGCTGGACTCGATCGCGCCGAAACGCGAGGACGTCACCGGCGAGGTCGAGCGCCGCGTCGTCGCCCAGCTGCTGACGATGATGGACGGGTTAGAGACGCGCGGGCAGGTGATCGTCATCGGCGCGACGAACCGCGTCGACAGCGTCGACCCCGCGCTCCGCCGCCCCGGGCGGTTCGACCGCGAGATCGAGATCGGCGTCCCCGACGAGGTGGGCCGCAAGGAGATCCTCCAGATCCACACCCGCGGGATGCCGCTCTCGGACGACGTGAGCTTAGACCACCTCGCCGACGAGACGCACGGGTTCGTCGGCGCGGACATCGAGAGCCTCACCAAGGAGGCCGCGATGAAGGCGCTGCGCCGGTACCTCCCGGAGATCGATCTCGACGAGGAGGAGGTTCCCCCCAGCCTCATCGACCGGATGATCGTCAAGCGCAACGACTTCTCGGGCGCGCTGAACGAGGTGGAGCCGTCGGCGATGCGCGAGGTGCTCGTCGAGCTACCGAAGATCTCGTGGGACGACGTGGGCGGCCTCAGCGAGGCCCAACAGCAGGTCCAGGAGTCGGTCGAGTGGCCGCTCACCTCGCCGGAGAAGTTCGACCGGATGGGCGTCAACGCCCCGAAGGGGGTGTTGCTGTACGGCCCGCCGGGCACCGGGAAGACGCTGATGGCGAAGGCGGTCGCCAACGAGACGAACGCGAACTTCATCTCGGTGCGAGGCCCGCAGCTGCTCTCGAAGTGGGTCGGCGAGTCGGAGAAGGCGATCAGACAGACCTTCCGGAAGGCCCGGCAGGTGAGCCCGACGATCATCTTCTTCGACGAGCTCGACAGCCTCGCGCCCGCACGCGGGCAGGAGGCCGGAAACAACGTCTCAGAGCGCGTCGTCAACCAGCTGCTCACCGAGCTGGACGGGTTAGAGGACATGGGCGACGTGATGGTCATCGGCGCGACCAACCGGCCGGACATGATCGACCCCGCGCTGCTGCGCTCGGGGCGGTTCGACCGGCTCGTGATGATCGGCCAGCCCGACCAGGAGGGCCGCGAGCAGATCCTCGACATCCACACGCAGAACACCCCGCTCGCGCCCGACGTGAGCCTCCGCGAGATCGCCGAGATCACCGACGGTTACGTCGGCTCCGACCTCGAAGGGATCGCCCGCGAGGCCGCCATCGAGGCGCTGCGCGACGACGACGACGCCCAGGAGGTAGAGATGAAACACTTCCGGCGGGCGATGGAGTCGGTGCGGCCGACGATAAACGAAGACATCCTCGCGTACTACGACGAGGTCGAAGAGCAGTTCAAGGGCGGCAAGGGAGAGGCGCTCCGCGACACCGGCGGTCGCGTCGGGTTCCAGTAAGCGGCGGAGCCGCCCGGACGGCCGGGACGTCCCGACCTCGCGCTGCCGACCGTTTTTGCGTACACGTCCCGTATCGAGAGCCGAGCATGTCAGATGATGTTACCGTCGACGTGGAAGTCGAAGTGGAGGTCGACCGCGACGAACTGGAGATCGAGCGCGACGACGCCGAACTGATCGAGGCGACCTACGAGGCGAACGGGATCGAGATCGAGGTCGAAGCCGAGGTCGAGACGTACGGGTCACCGGACGGCGGCAGCGATAGCGACACCGACGGCGGCAGCGATAGCGACACCGACGGCGACGACGAGGGGGGCTACGAGGACTTCGAGTAGCGCGACGGGCCGGGGACAGTCATGCCCCGCGGTGACGCAGCGACGCGTTCCGCGCCTTTTAACCCCGCGAACGGCCAAAGGCAGGTATGTCTCAGCCCCGCGTCCCCGGCGGCGACGAGAACGCGCTGGAGCTGCCCTGCGGGGAGGCGATCGGCGTCGACGAACTGGACCTCGGGATGCGCGAGTACGAGTGCGCCTGCGGTGAGACCCACGCGGTCGTGATGGACGTCCACCCCCCCGAGCGGTTCCTCCCGGACTTTTTGGTCGATGTCCTGCGCGAAGCGATCGAGACGACCAGCGAGGAGATGCCGGAGTTCGACACGCCGCACCTGCTCGGCGTCGTCTTAGAGGAGTTCCCGGAGGCCGTCGTCGCGCACGACGCCAGCGAGAACGCGGACGTCGGGTACGCGATGGCATGGGTGACGGAGTTCGACTCCCGGCGGCTCCACGAGGTCGTCGTCGAACTCGTCGTCGAACTGATGGAACACGCCGTGAGCCACGCCGAAGACGACGAGGCGCTGTCGGCGTTCGAACAGGAGATGGTCGAGTTCGACGTGAGCGAGTTCGTCGAACAGTACCGGGCGGAGCGCGACCTCGAAGCAGAGGACCCGTACGCCTGAGCGCGACGATCGGACGTTCCGAGCCGGACGAGACGGACCACCCGATGCGCTGGTGCCGTGCGGTGTCTCCGGTCGCTCATTCTCGTTCGGAGGGATCGCTAAGGCGAATCCGGCCGGAGAGTTCGCGTTCGGCCGGCGGGCTGACGTTGATCCCCTCGGCTTCGAGCCGGTCTTTGGCGGCCCGCGCGTACGCGGACCTGACCGCGAAGACATCGCGTCGAGTCGGGTCGGTGATCCAGTAGTGGACCCGGACCGAAACCGCGTCGTCACCGAGCTCGTCGACGTACGCGGCCGGAGGCGGGTCGGTGAGAATCCCCTCCGTCTCACCGGCCACCTCGATGAGCTGGCACAGTACGTCGTCGAGGTCGCTCTCGTAACCGACGCGGAGTTCCTGTACGATCCGATGATTCCCTCGGCCGTACGGCCGAGTGATCTCGTGTGCGGTCAGTATGGTGTTCGGGATGGTCACGAGCTCGCCGGCGGCGGTCTCGACGCGAGTGATTCGGAGGGCGATCGACTGTACGGTCCCCTCCCCGCCGTTCCACTTGATATGGTCGCCGACGTTGAACTCCGGGTCGAGAACCAGTGCGACCCCGCTGACGAGCGATCCGATCACCTCGCGTGCGGCGATCCCCACCGCCAGCGCGACCGCGCTGATGACGAGCGCGGAGTCACCGAGGAGTTCCCCGTAGCCGGCGAGCGCGACCCCGACCAGCGTCCCCACCAGCACCACGAGGAGGCGGAAGTACAGGACGACGGCGGCTTGGAGGGTCGGGTTGTTGCGGTTCCGTCGCCGGACGGCTCGTCTGAGAACCGGTTGTACGACCAGCCACCCGATCAGGACGACCGCCGAGAAGCCGGCGAGAAACCAGCCGAGTTGAACCAGAAGCGGCCAGAACACGGTCAGCTCTTCGGGCCCGGGATCCGGCTCAGAGGCCTGTCGGAGCACCGTCGCCGCCGTGATGATTCCCGTCGTCATCGATTCCCCGATCGGTCGCGTGAGTTCTTCGGAACGACCCCGTACGCGGGAGACCACCGAACGCTCCCCGGGAGGTTCCCGTTATCGGCCCGAGCTACCCGATCACCCGTCGGACTCTCCCGCTGGGCCTCGAACTCCATAGCCGGGGTACGCACTCGTACGAATTAAGTAAACACGACATATCGGGGCACAGTCACCGAATTCCCTTCCGTCGAGACTCCATACGGGCCGTTCGAACCGACGGAACGAGGTCGCGGACTCAGACCGAACCCCGAGTGGTATCTACCTGTTCGCTGAAACCGGATCGAGGTCCGCGATGATGAGTACCGCACCCCGATCGACGGGTCGGGTCCACGAGAACGGCCGCTACACCCCTTCTGTCAGACGGTTGTCCGACTCCTGTCTCACTGAACCCTATATGTTCGGAGACCGTACGTAAGACGTATGAGTGCCGGCGAATACGACCGGTACGAGCGGATCCGCGGCGTGCTCGCCGAGGCCGACGAGCCGCTGACGGCGCGGGAGATCCTCGCCCTCGTCGAGGAGTGCGACGATTGCGAGGAGATCGACAGCCCGCACCGCGTCGCCACGGTGCTCGGGCGGCGGGCCGAGCGCGGCGAGATAGAGGTTATCGCGGGTCAGCCGTACCAGTACCGGCTCGAAACCTGAGCGCCGCTCCGGTCGGCTACGGCGTCACGATCAGATCGAACCGATAGACACCGTCCCGGTAGTCGACGACGACGTTCCGGAAGTCGACCCGGTCGTCGTACTCCCCTATCGGTCGGAGGTCGGCGGCGATGCCGAGCGCGTCGAGGGCGTCGACGAGCGCGTCCGAGGGCGGATCTCCCTCCTCGTACCGACGCGGCTCCTCCGCGATTGCGTCGTCTAACACATCCTGAGCGGCGTCCGAGAGTCCGGCGTCGTCGAGGTCACGTCCGACGATCGCCTCGCGCGCGTGCTCCTCGAACCGGCTCCGCTCGTCCGCGATCTCGCTGACGGCGTACGTCCACTCGGGAACGACGACCGTCCGCCGCTCCGCGACCGGCCGGAAGTACTCGCCCTCGTACTCGACGAACGCGAACGGCGGCGAGGGGACGAGCGCGCTGGCCGCCGCGTCGAGTTCGTGATGGTACTCGACGGTCTGTAGCTCGTCGAACTCGGGGGTGCCGAGGAAGCCGTCGTTGCTCGCGTACACGGCCTCGAGCGCCGCGTCGAGGACGCGCTCGTCCTGCGCCGAGAGGTCGAACGGCGGCCGCGCGACCGTCGCGTCGTCGGGCGGCGTCTCGTCGACCCGTTCGACCGCGAAGTGCCACCGCTCCAGTTCGAGGATCCGCTCCTCGGAAATGCGGACCTCGTAGAAGGTCCCGTCTCGCCGGAGGAACGTCGGTCGCGGCCGCGTCTCGGTCCCCCACGCGTCGCGTCCGACGAGCGGCCACTGTCTGACGGTCACGCTGCCGGTCTCGGACAGTTCCGAGAGCCACGCCGCCTTCGTCTCGGTCGCGAAGTCGACGCGGGTCACGGCGTCAATTTCGGTCGGGTCCGGCCACAGGTACGGCCGACCGATCGACGAGAGGTCCTCCTCGTCGCCGAGGAGCGCGTACGAACTGAGACCGCCGGGGTTCAGACACCCAGCGGTCACAGCGGTCGCGGCGGTCGCGCCGAGCAGTTGGAGGGCACGGCGGCGGGAACATGTCATATCCGCCTCGGAATCGCCGAGTTCCCGATAAATTCCTTGTGGTAGACGGCTCACCCCGTCGATTCGTCGCGGACGGGTCGTTCGCGGGCCGGGAACGATCGGATTCTCGATGAGGGTGTCGCGTATCGTGGTGTATGGCACCTATCACCGTGGTACACTACCACTTGCGAAAATCGCAAACTCGTTGCGAGATTCGTACTCTACCGTCGACCTTATTACGATGAGCGTATTCCGTCCGCGTAATGAGCGAGGACCGGACGATTCTACTCATCGGCAGCGGACCGATACAGATCGGACAGGCGGCCGAGTTCGACTACTCCGGCGCGCAGGCGTGTCGCGCCCTCCAGGAGGAGGGCGCTCGCGTCGTCCTGGTGAACTCGAATCCGGCGACGATCATGACCGACCCGGAGACGGCCGACCGGGTGTACATCGAGCCGATCACGCCCGAGGCGATCGCGGAAGTCATCCGGATCGAGGAGCCGGACGGCGTCATCGCGGGGCTGGGCGGTCAGACCGGTCTCAACGTCACCGCGGAGCTCGCGGAGGAGGGGATCTTAGAGGAGCACGACGTCGAGGTGATGGGCACGCCGCTGGACACCATCTACGCGACGGAGGACCGCGACCTGTTCCGCCAGCGCATGGAGGGGCTCGGCCAGCCCGTCCCGAAGTCGACCACCATCTCCTTAGACGAGGACGAGTCCGTCACCGACTTCGACGAGGCGGCGTTCCGCGAGCGCGTCCAGTCGGCCGTCGACGACGTGGGCGGACTCCCCGTCATCGCGCGGACGACGTACACGCTCGGCGGCTCCGGCTCCGGCGTCGTCGACGAGTTCGAGGAGCTGGTCGAGCGGGTCCGCAAGGGGCTCCGGCTCTCGCGGAACAGCGAGGTGCTGATCACCGAGTCCATCGCCGGCTGGGTCGAGCTGGAGTACGAGGTGATGCGGGACGCCGACGACTCCTGTATCATCATCTGTAACATGGAGAACATCGACCCGATGGGGATCCACACCGGCGAGTCCACCGTCGTCACCCCCTCGCAGGTAATCCCCGACGACGGCCACCAGGAGATGCGTGACGCGGCGCTCGAAGTGATCCGCGACCTGGGCATTCAGGGCGGCTGTAACATCCAGTTCGCGTGGCACGACGACGGCACCCCGGGCGGCGAGTACCGCGTCGTCGAGGTGAACCCCCGTGTCTCCCGCTCCTCGGCGCTCGCCTCGAAGGCGACCGGCTACCCGATCGCCCGCGTCACCGCGAAGGTCGCCTTGGGCAAGCGGCTCCACGAGATCGACAACGAGATCACCGGCGAGACGACCGCCGCCTTCGAGCCGGCCATCGACTACGTGGTGACGAAGGTGCCGCGGTGGCCCATCGACAAGTTCGACGACGTCGACTTCGAGCTGGGCACGGCGATGAAATCGACCGGCGAGGCGATGTCGATCGGCCGGACGTTCGAGGAGAGCATGGTGAAGGCGCTCCGCTCCTCCGAGTACGACCCCGCCGTCGACTTCGAGGAAGTTTCGGACGCGGAGCTGGAGTCGGAGTACCTCGAACGCGCGAGCCCGGACCGCCCGTACGCGATGTTCGAGGCGTTCGACCGCGGCTACGCGGTCGACGACGTGATCGATCTCACCGGCATCCACCGCTGGTACGTCGAGCGCTTCGAGAAGATCGCCGACGGGACCGCCGCGGCCGCCGAGGGCGACTTCACCGGGGCGGCGATGGTCGGCCGCACCGACGCGGAGATCGCGGCGACCGCGACCGCCGGCGGGGTCGACGCCGACGTGGGACAGGTCGAGAGCGCGGTGCCGGACCGCACCTACAAGCAGGTCGACACCTGCGCGGGCGAGTTCGAGGCCTCGACGCCGTACTACTACTCCGCGCGCCTGCCGGAGTTCCTTCAGGGGGCCGACACCGCGGGCGCGGCGAACGAGGTCCGCGTCGACCCCGACGTCGAGAGCGTCGTGGTCGTCGGCGGCGGCCCGATCCGGATCGGTCAGGGCGTCGAGTTCGACTACTGCGCGGTCCACGCGGTGCGCGCGCTCCGCGAACTCGGCATCGACGCGCACGTGATCAACAACAACCCGGAGACGGTCTCGACCGACTACGACACCTCCGACGGGCTGTTCTTCGAGCCCATCTCGGCCGAGGAGGTCGCCGACGTGATCGAGACGACCGGCGCGGACGGGGTGATGGTCCAGTTCGGCGGGCAGACCTCGGTCAACGTGGGCGAACCGCTCCAAGCCGAGATCGAGCGCCGCGGACTCGACTGCGAGATTCTGGGCACGAGCGTCCAGGCGATGGATCTGGCGGAGGACCGCGACCGGTTCAACGTCCTGATGGACGAGCTGGGCGTCACCCAGCCCGACGGCGGCACCGCGACGAGCGAGGCCGAGGCGCTGGAACTCGCCCACGAGATCGGCTACCCCGTCTTAGTGCGCCCCTCGTACGTGCTGGGCGGCCGCGCGATGCGCGTCGTCAAGGACGACGCGGAGTTAGAGGAGTACATCGAGGAGGCGGTCCGGGTCTCGCCGGACAAGCCCATCCTCGTCGACCAGTTCCTCGACGACGCGGTCGAACTGGACGTCGACGCCGTCGCGGACGGCGAGGACGTGCTGTTAGGCGGCGTGATGGAACACGTCGAGAGCGCGGGCGTCCACTCGGGCGACTCGGCGTGTATGATCCCGCCGCGCTCGCTCGGTGACGAGACGCTCGGCCGGGTGCGCGAGGTCACCGAGGACATCGCCCGTGCGCTCGACACGGTCGGCCTGCTCAACGTCCAGCTCGCGGTGACCGGGGTCGACGACCCCGACGCGGAAAGCGAGGTGCACGTGTTGGAGGCGAACCCGCGCTCCTCGCGGACCGTCCCCTTCGTCTCGAAGGCGACGGGCGTCCCCATCGCGAAGCTCGCGGCGAAGGTGATGACCGACGACCTCACGCTCGCCGACCTCGACGTCGACGAGCAGATCCCGGAACACCGCTCCGTGAAGGAGGTCGTCCTGCCGTTCGACCGGCTGCCGGGCTCCGACCCGCGGCTCGGCCCGGAGATGAAGTCGACGGGCGAGGTGATGGGTACCGCGACCTCCTTCGGCAAGGCGTACGACAAGGCGCAGGACGCGACAGGCAAGCCGATTCCGGAGTCCGGCACCGCCGTCGTCGACCTCTCCGCCGAGGAGTTCCCGGACCCGGACACCGAGGCGGGCGAGGCGCTCGTCGCCGGGTACGCGGAGCACTTCGAACTCAGCGAGGCGACGGACCTGATCGAGGCCGCCAAGCGCGGCGAACTCGATCTCATCGTCTCGCGCCAGCGCGACCTCCTCGAGGTGGCGGTCGAAGAGGAGATCACCTACTTCTCGACGCACGCCTCCGCGACGGCGGCGCTGGAGGCGCTCGACCACGCGGGCGACGACCTCGACGTGATGGCGGTCTCCGACCGCCCGAAGCGCGTCGCGGACTGGGGCGCGGGCGAATAGAGGGCGGTGCGAGAGGGCGGCCCGCGGAGGGGAACGCACAAGCGGTCCGCCCCCCTCGGTTGGCGCATGAACGTCGATATTCTGCTGTACGACGGCTTCGACGAACTGGACGGGATCGGCCCGTACGAGGTGTTCGACTACGCGCTCGACTACGCCGCCGAGGACGACGAGCGCGCCGGCCGCGTCCGGTACGTCACGCTCGCCGACCGCGAGGAGGTGACCGCGAGCCACGGGACCCGGGTCGGGGTGGACGGGACGCTCCCCGGTCCGGAGACCGACGACGCCCCGGACCTGCTGGTCGTTCCGGGCGGCGGGTGGAGCGCGCGCGACGAGGCGGCGAGCGCGTGGGCGGAGGCGCAGAAGGGCGACGTGCCGCGCGCGCTCGCCGCGCACCACGCGGCGGGCACCCGGATCGCCTCGGTGTGTACCGGGTCGATGCTGCTCGCCGAGGCGGGCGTCACCGACGGCCGCCGCGCCGTCACGCACGCCTCCGCGGTCGAGGAACTGCGCGACTCCGGCGCGGAGGTCGTCGACGCGCGCGTCGTCGACGACGGCGACCTGCTCACCGCGGGCGGCGTCACCTCCGGGCTCGACCTAGCGCTCTACGTCGTCGAGCGGGAGTTCGGGGAGGCGGTCGCCGACCGCGTCGCGACCGTCATCGAGTACGAGCGGCGGTACGCGGTCGCGGAGTAGGTCGCCGGAGCCGGAGTGGGTCGCCGGGGCGGTCAGTCGTCGCCCGCGTCGTCCGGGAGCGGCGCGGCGTCGTCTGTACTCGTCTCGCTCGTCGTGGTCTCGCCGTCGGCGTCGACGGTGATCACGGTACAGTCCAGCTCGCCGCGGAGGAACGAGTCGATGTCGGGGTCCGAGAGGAGCTTCTGGACCATCCGCCGCCAGCGACCGGCCTGTTTCGAGCCGATGACGACGACGTCGGCCCCCTCGGCGACGACCTCCTCTAAGATCGTCTCCTCGACGAGGAAGCCGCGGCGGACGACGTAGCGCGCGCGGTCGAGCCGGCCGATCCGCTCTTCGACGGCGCGCTTGAGGTCGCTGCGCGAGACGCCGCCCGAGCGCTGGTACAGGTCCACGTGGAGGATCGTGAGGTCGGCGTCGCGCTCTTGGGCGACGCGAGCAGCCTCTCGGAGCGTCGCCGCCGAGTGCGACGACGGGGGGAACCGGACCGGAACCACGACGAGCGTCATGTCAGACAGGTGGGCTCCGGGACGTAAATACGCTGTCGATGCGGGCGTCGCGGGTGTCGCCTTCCGGCCTCACTGGCAGCGCGTCTCGGGCCGCCTCAAAGCGCCGGCGGCTCGCCGCGGCCGATCACGATCTCTTGTCCCTCGACATCTTCGAGGGCGGCGACGCGGCCGCCGATCTCGACGCGGCCGTTCTCGGTGTCGACGACCAGCGACGCGACCTCCTCGGTGTCGACGAACGCGACGTCGACGACCTTCCCGCGGACCGTCACCTCCTCGCCGGTCTCGATGTCGCGGCCCTCGACGGTCGCGTAGAACTCCTCGCCGTCGAACTCGCGGACGTCCTTGACGGCGCGCCGGATGGAGGCGTAGCGGCGCGGGAAGGGTCGTTCCTCCCCGTCGGCGGCGAGCGTCTCCGCGGTCGTCCACAGGACGGTCCCGAAGAAGCCGGAGACGAGGAAGCCGAGCGCGGAGCGGTTGAAGATGACCCCGTAGCGCTCGCGGTCGTCGCGCAGGGCGTCTTGGGTGGCGTACACGGAGTACTCGCCGTCGCCGACCGCGAGGACGGGCGTGGTGATCCCCCGGCGCGCGCGGGCGATGGTCGCGACCTCCAGGTAGTCGAACTCGGTCGGGTCGGGGGCGTTCGACGCGGGCGTGACGAGCAGCTCGACGCTGACCCCCGCGGCGACCTTTGCGGCGAGCTCGTCGCGGAACCGCCTGAGGAGGCCGGGCGTGAGCGACACCGCCAGCTCGTACTCCGCGTTCGCGATCACCTCTTCGAGGTACCGGAGGATCGTCGACCGCGACTTCACGAGCGACACCGCCTCCGTCTCGCGGGTCGGCGCAGTGTAACGCGCCTCCAGTTCGTCCACCATCTCCGCGAACGACGAACGCAGGTCGCCGAAGGCGTCCTCGGGGTCGACGGCGACGATCTTCATCGGCCGCGACTCGCGGAGTTCGACGAGCCCGCGGTCCGAGAGGCTCCGAACGGTGTCGTACACCCGCGGCTGCGGGATGTCGGTGCGGTCGGCGATGTCGCTGGCGGTGAGTTCGCCGTGTTCCAACACCGCGAGGTACGCGTCGATCTCGTACTCGCCGAGGTTGAACCGGTCCCCGACGCGGTCGAGGGTGTCCCGAAGGTCGTCCGTCATGTGACGAGAGACGGGGGCGGGGATTATAGCTTTTTACTATGAGCCGAGTTGTACGCGTTTTCGGAGCGGCCTCCCTACGTGCCCCGGTAGGGGTCGTTACATATACATCCGGTCGTAGCTCCCCTCCGGCTCCCGCTCCTCGATCCGCTCGGCGAGGTCCTCGTAGTGGCGGCGGATCTCCTCGGCGAACGCCTCCAGCGGGGCCGCGTCGACGCCGAGGTCGTACACCGCGTTCGCCGTGTCGACGAGCCGCACCGCGGCGTCGACGTCGGGGGCCTGCGCGTGGACCGGCGTGACGAACACGCCGACGCCGAGCGGGGAGTCGATCCCGCGTTCGAGCAGTCCGGCGTTCGCCCCGTCGAGGAAGCCGGACTCCATCGCGGGCACGTCGGTCCCCTCCCCGAGGCGCGCGGCGCGGTAGTCCTCGGTGGCGACGTGGAAGGTCCGGTGGGCGTCGGGACCGTGCGCCACCGGGACGCCCGCCAGCACCGCGATCTCGGAGACGCCGTTCGCCGCCGTCCAGTCGAGGAGCGCGTCGGCGAGCAGCCCGCCGGGCATGGGGGGAACGAACTGCTCGGCGACCAGCAGGGTGATGTCGAGGTCCGGGGCGGAGTACAGCCGGATCGGATGCCGGGGCGTCCCCTTGGTGAACGGCGTGATCGACGGGAGGCCGTCGATCCGGACGTGACCCGTCTCTTCGAGGTCGAGATTATCGACGAGATAGTCGACGGCGGTCAGGCCGGCGAGCCCGAACGACGAGAATCCGGCGATCAGCGTGCTTCCCGGCTGCGAGTCGTGTTCGACGCTGAACCTCGGTATCGTCGGATCCGCGGGCGGTCGCGACATACCGGCCCTTCGCTCAGCGACGTGTTAGTGGTTGCCCCCGGCGGTCGCGCCCGCCGGTTCCCGCTCGCGGTCTCGCACTCGCAGTCGTCTTACTCGCGCTCACCGCGCCGACGCCCGCGGGGAGAAACGCTTTTTCGGATGGCCGACGCGAATCCGCTATGGCCCTTCCCGAGCCGACGCCGGTCCCGGGACTCGTCTCGCGGCTCGACCGGCTCGGCACTCGGCTCGCGGACCTCCCGGGGGCCGACCTCCTGACGGTCGTCGCGGCCGTCGCGGTCGGCGTCGTCGTCGCCAACTTCGTCGTGCGGCTGATCGGCCGCCCCGTGGCGCGCCGCGTGTCGCGACAGAGCGTCGCGCAGACGATCGTCCGCGGCGTTCGGGTGGCGACGATCGGGGCCGCGCTGTTCGTCGGACTCGACGCCATCGACTTCCCGTTCGGGAACCTCCTCTTAGGGACCGCGGTGTTCACCGCCGCCATCGGTATCATTCTCGCGCCGCTGGTGGGGAACTTCATCAACGGCGTGTTCATCCTCGCGGACCAGCCGTTCGAGATCGGCGACATGATCGAGTTAGAGGACGGGACGACCGGGTTCGTCGAGGACATCACGATCCGATACACGAAGATATTCACCCTCGATAACACCTTCCTCGTCGTGCCGAACGGGACGATGCGCGAGCGCGACGTGACCAACTTCTCCGCGGAGGACGAGCGCACCCGGCGGGCGATCGACGTGCTCGTCACCTACGAGAGCGACGTCCCGGAGGCCCGCCGTCGCATCGAGCGCGCGGCGCGCGACTGCGAGGCCGTCATCGACGGCGGCCCCGACATCCGCATCGGCGTGGCCCGGTACATGGCGGGTCCCGACTGCCGGCTCCACGAGTTCGGCGACAACGGGATCTTACTCCGGCTCCGGTACTGGGTGAAAAAGCCGTACAAGCTGGCGAAGGTCCAGTCGGACGTGAACACCGAGATCCGCGAGCGGCTCGGGGATCCGGAGGCGGATGTCACGATGGCGTACCCGCACCGCCACCTCGTCTTCGACGACACCTCGGGCGTCGCGCGCGTCGACGCCGCCGCCGACTCGGCCGCGGTCCGTGCGTCGGATCCGTCCACGGTCCGCGAGTCAGACTCTCCCGGCGACGCGTCCTCCGTCCCGGACGCCGCTGGCGACGTTCCGGATTCCGCCGGCTCCGCGTTTGAACGCGACGAACGGCCCGCAGACGACTCGGGACGGTAACCGAATCGGAAGTCTGATAGAGCGCGCCCGGCGTTTATCAGGCAGTGAGCGACGAGCCTCCGGTCGATCCGGGCGACCCCTCCGACGCGCCGGACGACCCCGCTACCGCCCCGGATGAACACGCCGACGCCGACGAGTCCGACCAGCCCGATGAGCGCGGCGACGACTCGCCGGACGGGTCGGACGCTCCCCTCGACGACGACTCGATCACCGAGGGGAGTCTCCTCCGCCCGCTGTTCCGGCTAGCGTGGCCGATCGTCGTCATCCAACTGTTACAGGTGACGTACAACATCGTCGACACCCTCTACCTCGGCCGGCTCTCGGCGGAGGCCGTCGGCGCGATTAGCCTCGCGTTCCCCCTCATCTTCCTTCTGATCGCGGTCGCCGGCGGGTTCACGACCGCGGGCGCGATCCTCGTCGCGCAGTACACCGGTGCCGACGGCGACGGCTCGGCGGGACTCGTCGCGGGACAGACCATCTTCACCGTCATGGTACTGTCCGTGTTCATCGGTATCGGCGGCTACTTCTACACTCGCCCGGCCCTCGAACTCCTCCCGAGCGACGCGGACACCGCGGCGACGGTGATCCCGCTCGCGGCCGACTACATGGAGGTGATCTTCGCCGGCATTCCGCTGATGTTCGGCTTCTTCGTCTTCTCGGCGCTGATGCGCGGCTACGGCGACACCCGGACGCCGATGGCGGTCATGTTCATTTCCGTCCTCCTGAACGTCCTCCTCGACCCGTTCTTCATCTTCGGCTTCGACGGGAATCCGCTGTTCGGGTTGCTCGCGGGCGTCCCCGGTCTCGCCGCGCTCGACCCGATCGGGCTGGAGGCGACCCTGCTCTCGGCGACGGGGATCACCGGACTCGGGATCAGGGGCGCTGCGCTCGCGACGATCCTCTCTCGCGGCGTCGCGACCGCCATCGGGCTCTGGGTCCTGTTCGGGACCGACTACGGGCCCGACGTGACGCTCGGCCACCTCGCGCCCGACCTCGATTTCATCCGCGACATCTTCCGGCTCGGGCTCCCCTCCAGCGTCGAGCAGACGACGAGCGCGCTCGCGATGATCACGCTCACGGCGATGATCGTCACGTTCTCGCCGCCCGTCGTCGCCGCCTACGGGCTGGGCAACCGCCTCATCTCGCTCGTGTTCCTGCCCGCGATGGGACTGGGGCGCGCAATCGACACGATGGTCGGACAGAACCTCGGCGCGAACCGCGCCGACCGCGCGGCCAAGGCGGTGAAGTTCGCCGCGACGACCGGCGCGGGCGTGATGTTCCTCGTCGCGGTCGTCGCCGTCGCGTTCACCGAACCGATCGTCGGGGCGTTCCTCGGCGACGTACCGGACGCGCCCGCGACGATCGAGTACGCGGTCGAGTACGTCCGGATCCGCTCGGTCGAGTTCGCCTTCATCGGCGTCTCACAGGTGATCCTCGGCGCGTTCCGCGGCGCGGGCAACACGAAGACCGCGATGATCATTTCGATCCTCACCCTCTGGGTGGGCCGGGTCGCCAGCGTGGCGTACCTCGTCTTCGTGGCCGGATGGGGCGAGACCGGCGTTTGGGTCGGCATGGCGCTCGGGAACGTCCTCGGCGCGGTCGTCGGCGTCGCATGGTTCGCGCGGGGCACGTGGACCGAGCGGTACATCGACGACCCCGACCCCGGCGTCGACCCCGTGGGCGACGACTGACGCCCGGATTCGTCGAGATCAGCGGTAAGTGGTGTATTTCGGCTCGATCGCACTCAGGACAGTGTACGGAAAGAAGGAACTGGTGGGTGGCCGACACAACAAATAAATTCACGTCCACACTAATTTTAATCAGAAATTGAGAATCGAGAAATGACTACGGAAGCCTCACTTCGGGAACGTCTCTTCGGTTGTGCCGTCGGTGTCGAATACTCGTGGCGACAGCGGTATCTAGATACTACATTTGAGGCCTTCGACAACCGTATTATCGAACGAATAGAAGAACGCGAATCAGTACGAGTCGGAGAGTACACGAACACGTTAATAGAACTGTGCGAGAACGCGATAGAGGCGAATTTTAGGCTCACAATTGAAAAAGAGAGTGCAGAGATACTGGAGGAACGAGATGTATTCGACCAGTATATCCCGTTCAGCGAGGTCAATGACGACACACATACACGAGAACAGGCAATGATAATGAAGGCACTCGACGAATGTGAACCAGTCTACTCCTGGCTTCTGAAAATTGAGACAGACCCACACCTCAGGTATCGGTGGGGACGCTACCGGACCATGGTAAACCTCTGCCAGTATCTCACCAGCATAGTTGAAGAGTGGTGTTTCGACGAGCTAGATCGGAGTGGCCGCAGAACCTCGGGATCAGTTTTGCTGTTCGGACCTATCTGATCGTAGGTCTGGTCTCTTTCAGGTTTACATCAGTGGCCTAATTTCCAACGTGCTACTACCTCGTGTGTAATCCCCGCTGAGACATTCATTTTCATATTCTGCTGAAACCCTCTCCTTCTGATCAATTCTTGTTTGGCCTGCTGAAATCCTTCGTATATTATGTGTTCTGGCTTGGTGCCAGTCACGACGTACCCTAGCCGGCCAACCGTTTCGACGAGAGGGAGTCTGAAGGAGGGAATTCACGGACTCGACGTACCGTAGCCCGATCACCTGTGTGCTCAGTGCCTGAACAGGTACACCGCGTCGCCGCCGCGCAGCAGACAGAACCGCGCGCCGTCGTTCTCAGGGAACGTCGTTCCCGGCTGCTCGGTGACGAACAGCCGCGAGAAGGCGTCATCGCACACCGGACAGTCCATCTCCTCGCGATTCTCCCAGAGGCTCGTCGCGCCCGCGTCGCGGAGCTGTTTCAGCTCGTGGCGGTGGTCGTGAACGTCGAACTCGGTCATGGACGAGCGTTCGGCGGGAGGGTGTTGAACGTGTCCTCGCGAGTCTCAGTTCGGAGAACGGGCCTCGGCCGAGACCGCCGAGAGAGCGAGCGCGGTCACCCGTCGAGCCGCATCGGCTGCGCCTCCCCGTAGGTGAGGGTCCGCCAGACCCACTCGACGGGACCGAACCGGAAGTACCGCAGCCACAGCACCGACAGCGGTATCTGGACCGCCCAGATCGCGGCGACGATCCCGTACTGCTCGACGCGGGTGACGGAGCCGAACAGGCCGAGGCCGTGGCCGTAGAAGATCGTGGTGGCGATCAGGGTCTGGAGCAGGTAGTTGGTGAACGCGGTCCGACCGACGGCGGCGAGCGCGCGGGTGACGATCCCCTCGCCGCGCCACCTGACGAACAGGGTGACGGCCCCGACGTAGCCCCCGGCGACGAGCAGACTCCCGACGTAGTTGAACTGCCGCCAGAACAGCGCCGCGCCGGCGCTCCAGTCGTTGGCCTCGATGTACGCGACGCCCGCGACGACGATGCCGACGCCGACGACGCCGCCCGCGACGAGCCGGCGGTAGAACGCAGTCGAGCGCTCGCCGGTCAGCACGCCCCACCGGTACAGCGCCATCCCGAGCAGCATGATGCCGCCGACCCGCCAGAAGTTCTGGCCGATGAACCCGGTGGTCTGTCGCTGGAACGACGAGCCGACGCGGTGGCTCATCTGGTCGAGCCAGCCGCCGCGGTAGGTCGCCACCTGCTGGCGCAGCGCGGCCTCGGAGGGCAGCCACTGGCCGGCGATCGCGTCGCCCCCGATCGACACCGCGGCGAACAGTTCGACCGCCGGGAGGAAAAGCAGGAACACCCCACTCAGTCCGGCGAGCTGTCGGGCGTCGAGGTCGCGGACGAAAAGCAGGAAGATCCCGGTGAGCCCGTACGCGACGAGGATGTCGCCGTACCACAGCAGGTACGCGTGGAGCAGGCCGACCGCGATCAGCACCGCGGTCCGGCGGAGGTGGAGGCGGACGGCGTCTTGCCCCTTCTCCTCTTTGCTCTCGATGAACAGCAGAACCCCCGCGCCGAACAGCGCCGAGAATATCGTGATGAACTTCGACTGCGCAAACACGTGTCCGGCGAACCACGCCCAGTAGTTCGCCCCGGAGAGGTCACCGTAGACGGCGGCGTCGGCGTACACGTTGGGGTTCAGCAGCGTCTGCTCGGGCATCGAGAACACCCAGACGTTGATGAGGAGGATGCCGAGCAGCGCGAACCCCCGGAGCGCGTCGAGGCTGGTGATCCGTTCGGAGGGCGGCGTCGGGCCTGGATCGCGAGTCACGAGTTGGCTGTCAGATTCGTTCCCAGCACCGAATAGGTTCCCATCGCGGACGGGACGGGCCGAGACGCCCCCCGGAAGGCGACGCCGCGGCCGGGGCGGCTCCGCGCCTCAGAAGAGTCCAGACTCCTCGGACTGCGGGACGTCTCCGAGCGCACCGACGGCGTCGATGGTGTTGGCGGTGACGTACACCGCGCCGTCGACGAGCACAGGCGGCGTCGTGAACGTCACGTCGAACCCGTCGATGTGATAATACCAGCGCACGTCCCCGGTGTCGCGGTCGAACGCGGCGACCGTGGGCCAAGCGACCTCCAGGTCGAACTTCTCGTACTTGACCGGAGCGACGACGGTCTCCTGACCGACGCAGAGCCCCTCCTGACAGCCCTCGGCGTCGAGACGCCACTCTTCGGTCCCGTCCGCAACTGCGACCGCGGAGAGGTGCTCGTCGGTCAGCCAGTACGCGGTCCCGTCGGCGACCGCGACGCCGTGGGCCTCGCCGCCGTACTCGTCGAGTACTCGGATTCGGTCTCCGGTGTCGGGGTCCCGGACCGCGAGGTCGCCGTCGGCGGCGACGAGGAGTCCCGCGGCGGTCGCGCTGGGCCCGAGCGCGACGCTCCCGACGCTCCGACGCCACACTTCGCTTCCGTCCGCGATATCGAGCCGGTACAGCGCCGAGTCAGTGGCGACGAACACCCCTTCCCCCCGGACCGCGGGCGGGTCGATGACGGGGTCCGCGAGCGGTTCGGCCCACCGCTTTTCCCCGGTCGCTGCGTCGAGCGCGGTGAGACCGCCCTCCGTCCCGGACCTGCGAGGGACCAAGACGAGCGACGCCGCGGGGACGGCGGTTAACTCGGTGCGGGAGACGGTCCCGGTCACCGTCGCGCTCCACTCTCGATCGCCGGACTCGCGGTCGAGGGCGACGACTCGGTCCCCGAACGCGGCGACGAGGTACTCCCCGACGACGGCGGAAGTGTAGTGGCTCGCCTCCTCGATGTCGACGCGCCAGCGCTCGGAGCCGTCCGTCGCATCGAGCGCGACGATTTTCGGACCGGGGTTCGGGTCGACGTTCCCGATGTACACCTCGTCGTCGACCGCGACGGGCGGCCACCGCGTGAACGCGTCCGAGGTCCACGCGAGGTTCCCGCGCGACGGGGCGGTCGCCGCCGTCGCCGCCGTGTTCGCCCCGTCGCGCATGTGCTGCGGCCACGACCCGGAGGGCGTCGACGGGAGCGACCGGTCACCGTCGCCGAGACAACCGCTGAGTCCGGTGAACACGCCGGCGGCACCGGCCGCCAGGACCGATCGCCGCCTCACGCCCGCCGCGTGTCCTGCCGTCTCCGCCACGTTCCGTGCCGTCTCCGTCCCCTGCGAGTCACCGGACGCCGCCGCGCCGCTGCTGGAGGGCTTCATGGCCGTCTGTTTCTCCGATAGCTCCCCTAAGTGTATCGCTCTCACCGTGCCGGTCAGTCCAGCCGGACGGCCTCGCCCCGCTCCGCGGAGCGGTAGACGGCGTCGATGACGCGCTGGACTCGCACCGCCTCCTCGACGGTGTTGATCGCGGGGGCCTCGCCCGCGGCGACGGCTTCGAGGAACGTCGCCTGTTCGGCGGCGTGGGCGTCTCCCTCGCGCG
The DNA here is from genome assembly GCF_901686465.1 of Halorubrum sp. DM2. Lineage (NCBI taxonomy): Archaea > Methanobacteriati > Methanobacteriota > Halobacteria > Halobacteriales > Haloferacaceae > Halorubrum > Halorubrum sp. DM2. The sequence goes on along the minus strand of NZ_LR594487.1, from coordinate 846,354 downwards.
TCTCCACCTCGGTGTCCGAGAGGTGGGGGCCGCCGCCGACCGCCGCCTCGTGGATCGTCAGGTCGTCGCTCCCGCGGTCGAACGTCGCGCCCGCCTCGGTGCCGCGGACCACGAACTCCTCGGTGGGGGGTCGGTTCGTCGCCCACGCGACCTCCAGCGAGACGGTGCTGCCGTCGGCGGTACGGAGGAACGCCGACGCCGAGTCGTCCACGTCGAACCCCTCGGGACCCGAGTCGTCGCCCCACATGTTGACGTACGCGTAGTCGTCGCGGCCGCCGAACTCGGAGCGGGTCTGTCCGGTGACCTCGACGACCTCGGGGTGATCGAGGAAGTAGAGGGCTAAGTCGATCGCGTGGACGCCGATGTCGATGAGCGCGCCGCCGCCGGCGACCTCCGCTGACGTGAACCACGAGCCCCGCCCGGGGACGCCGCGCCGGCGCACGTAGTTCGCCTCGACGTGGGTGGTCTCGCCGAACCGCCCCTCGTCTTGGTAGTGTTTGACGACCTGGACCGGCTCCGCGAACCGGTTGTTGAACCCGACGGTACAGAACCCGTCGGCGTCGCGGGCGGCGTCGGCGACCCGCTCGGCGCTTTCGAGCGAGTGCGCCAGCGGCTTCTCGACGAGCACGTCGAGTCCGGCCGCGAGCGCCGCGGTCGCGTACTCCTCGTGGAAGCGGTTCGGCGTGGTGACGAACACGGCGTCGCAGTCATCGAAGAGGTCGGTCTCGTCCTCGTAGGCGGGAACGCCGAACTCCTCGTGGAAGCGCGCTCGGGCCTCCGCGTCGACGTCCATTCCGCCGACGAGGGTCGCGCCGCGCTCGGTCAGCTTCGTCGCGTGGTGGGACCCGATGCCGCCGAGCCCGACGACCCCGACGGCGACGTCGTTCGGATGCGTCATGGGCGCGGTTCTCGACGACGGCTGTTAAGGCTCCCGTCCGGTCGACTCCGGGAACGCGGAACTGCGGTTCCTCGGCCGGCCGACGTCCGCGGCCTCACGCGACCGGAAGGGCGACGAGCGCGGCCGCCACGCCGTCGATGATTACGGCCGTCGCCCCGTCGATCGTCGCGGGCGTCATCGAGTCGACGGCGTCGAGGAGGTCGCCAAGTGCGCCCGCGTTCCCGGCGAGACTGTCGCGGGCGTCGAGCAGCGCTTGGAACTGCTCCGGCTCGCGGACGACGACGAACCGCCCGACCGACGCGCCCGTGACGAGGAGAGCGAGGAGCGCGAGCATCCGCGAGATCGCGAGCAGCTTCAACAGGATCGGGATCGACAGCGCGAGCGCGAGCGCGGCGACGACCCCGGTGACGACCTCGCCGAACGAGCCACCGTCGGCGAGATCGACGACGCCAGCGCCGGACAGGAGGACGAACCCGCCGACCCCGAGGACCAGCGATCCCCAAATGAACGCCGCCAACAGACGCACCGGACCGTCGTAGCCCGCTCCGGCGTTGTCGGGAACGTCGTCGTGAACCCACGGGTTTCGCATACGCGCACTCGGGGGTGGGGACCCATATAGATCGCTTCAGATCTCGGAAACGCAAGGCGTGAAACCGAGCGAACGCGGGCCGGCCGTCACTGGCCGGGACGCGGCCCGGTCATCCACTCGCTCGCCTGCGGCTCGGCCGGATCGGTGACGACCTCGACGAGCGCCGGGCCGTCCCGGGTGCGAGCGCGCTCGACGGCGTCCCCGACCGCGTCGCGCTCGCGGACGCGCTCCGCCGGCAGGCCCATCCCCGACGCGACCGCGACGAGATCGAGGCCGGTCTCCCCCCAGCCGTAGCTCCCCTCGGGGAAGTCGTACGAGCGCGACGCCTCCTCGCTGATGATCGCGTAGTCGTCGTTGTTGAGCGCGACGACGGTGACGTCTATCCCCTCGCTCGCCAGCGTGTGAAGCTCGTGAACGCACATCATGAGTCCGCCGTCTCCGGTGAGCGCGACGACGTCGCGGTCGGGGTTCGCCAGCTTCGCACCGATCGCCGACGGGAGCCCGGTGCCCATCGTCGCCCACGAGCCGGGGTTGACGTACGACCGCGGCCCGAAGGCCGGGAACGAGACGAGCGTCCACAGCCGGAACCCGCCCGCGTCGGCGGTGACGACCGCCTCCTCGGGGACCGTGTCGCGCACGGCGGAGAGCACCTCGACGGAGCGGAGGGGACGGTCCTCGGGGGCGTCGCCGCCGCCCGGCTCCGACAGCGCCGCGAACCGCTCGCGGTCGGCGGCGCGGACGGACTCCGCGCGCTCCGCGCCGGAGCGATCCGGTGACGGGTCTCGGTCTCCCAGTCGTTCGTCGAGCGCGCGAAGGAAGCGGTCGGCGTCTGCGACGACGCCGCGGTCGGTCTCGTAGCCGAACCCCACGTCGTCGCCGTCGAGGGTGACGTGGACCAGCGTCTCCGGCATCGAGACGGACCACGAGGCGGTCGCGACCGCGTCGAGGTCGGAGCCGACGACGAGACCGAGGTCGGCGTCCGCGAGGAGGTCGCGGAGGTCCGCGCTCGCGCCGCCACAGAGGACCCCGGCGGACAGTGGGTGCGTCTCCGGGAGCGTCCCCTTCCCCTTATACGTCGTCACGACCGGCGCGTCCAGTCGCTCGGCGACCGCGCGGAGGGCGTCGCTCGCGCCCGAGCGCCTGACGCCGCCGCCGGCGAGGACGACGGGCGACGACGCATCGGCGAGCAGGTCCGCGGTCTCGCGCACCGCGTCGGCGGGCGGCGTCGGCGGGGGCGACGGGTCGCGGTCGCCGACCGCCGGCTGGGGCGTCCGGCTCGCGAGGACGTCCTTCGGGATCCCGACGCGGACCGGTCCCTGCGGGTGTTCCCGGGCGGCGCGGATCGCCTCGGCGACGGCCGGCACCGCGCCCGACGGCGAGTCGACGGTGACGTTCTCCTTGACGACGGTGTCGTACGTCTCCGGCGGCGTCTCGTGGATCCCGTCGCCGCCGCGCACCGAGCGCTCCGTTTCGACGGCGAGGTGGAGCAGCGGGACGCAGTCGTTCAGGGCGTTCTTCAGCCCGTTCATCGCGTTCGTGTCGCCCGGTCCGGGGACGACGCAGGTGGCCGCCATCCCGCCCTGCTCGCTCGTCTCGGCGTACCCCCACGCCTGATGGGGGACGGCGGTCTCGTGGCGGGCGACGACGAACCGCGCGTCGCGGTCGGCAAGCGCCCGGTTCAGCGGGAGGGTCTGTTTCCCGGGGATACCGAAGACGGTGTCCACGCCGCGGTCGAGCATGGCGTCGACGACCGCCTCGGCGACGGTCGGATCGTCGTCGGCGGGTTCGTCGCGATCGCTGTCGACCTCGTCGTCGCGGTTGGCGGGGTCGTCCGCGTCCATACCGCGAACTCGACCGAACAGGTGTTGAATACTTCGGCCTGTAGTTATTTCATCTGACGGTTCCATGTGATATGTATGCGTTTACCAGAGACGCGCGATCTGTTCGCGAGGGAACTCGATTTTCCGGCGTCACGGGTCACCGTGTTAGAGCGGGTGGGGAACACGGAACTGTCGCCGCCGGACGGTGAGAGCACGACGATACGGGAGATCGTCGAGCGGTCCGAGGTGACGGAGTTCGACTCGGCCGACGACCTCTACGACACGCTGATGTCGCTGGTCGGGCCGCAGTTCGTCGGCCGCAGGTACTACGACGACCGCGGTGGCATGCCGGGGGACGAGGAAAACGAGGTGAGTTTCTGATGTCCGTCACGCTCGTTTCGGGGGTCAACGGCGTCGGTCTCTCCAGCGTCTGTCAGGCGGTCAGGCGCGGACTCGGGGACGGGTACAAGCTGATCAACTTCGGCGACGCGATGCTCGAACAGGCGGCGGCGATGGGGATCACGACCGAGCGGGCCCAACTCGGCACGCTCTCGCAGACCGAAACCCGCCGCCTCCAGCGTCGCGCGGGCGAGTTCGTCGCCAGAGAGGCGGCGACGACGAACGTTATCCTCTCGACGCACCTCGCGGTCGAAACCCTAGACGGCTACGTCCAAGGGCTCCCCGTCGAAGTGCTCCACGACGTCTCGCCGGACGCGTTCGTCCTCGTCGAGGCGGAGCCGGAGACGATTCTCGAACGCCGGCGCGAGAGCGACCGCGACCTCGACGGAGTCACGGAACGGAAGATCGACTTCGAACAGGATCTCAACCGGTCGGCGGCGCTCCAGTATGCGAGAGACCAGAACGCGCCCGTTCAGTTCATCGAGAACGAGGGCGAGCTCGAAGATGCGGCCGAGCGGTTGGCGGACGCGCTCTGACGCCCTCCGCCCCGGTTCGGCTAGAACACGGAGCGATGGGAGGGCCCCGCCCCGCGGCCTACTCCGCGACGTTCGTCTCGCGGACGCGGACGCCCTTCCGGCCGAGGTGGCGCATCTGCCGCTGCGCGAACTCCTCCTCGCTCGACCCGCGCGTCGCGAGGACGTAGACGAGCGCGGAGCCGGTCGGCCGCATCGTCCGGCCCGCGCGCTGTGACCCCTGCCGGCGGGAGCCGCCGAGCCCGCTCGCGACGACCGCGAGTTCGGCGTTCGGGAGGTCGATCCCCTCGTCGCCGACCCGGGAGACGACGAGGACGTCGAGCGACTCGTCGTCGGTCTCGTCCCCGCGAGAACCGCCCGCCTCGCCGTCGGCCCGGAACCGCCGGAACAGTTCGGCGCGCTCGTGATGAGGCGTCTCACCGCTGATGAACGGCGCGCCGAGCGCGTCCGCGATGGCGTCGCCGTGGTCGAGATACTCGACGAAGACGAGCGCCTTCTTGTCCCGGTGGGCGGCGAGCAGGTAGCGGATCTCCTCGATCTTCGCGGGGTTCTCGGCCGCGACGCGTCTGCGCTCCCGGCCGTCAGCGGCCGCATACTCGCTTTGCGCCAGCTCGTCTCGCCACGGGACGTACCGGATCTCCACCTCCGGCTCCTGGACAAAGCCGGCCTCGAACAGCGAGTCCCAGTCGGCCCCGATCGGTCCGCCGATCAGGGTGTAGATCTCCTCTTCGCTGCCGGTCTCGCTGACCGGCGTCGCCGAGAGGCCGAGCCGGTGTTTGCTCTGTAGCTCGGCGGTGCGGGAGTAGACAGGGGCGGTGATGTGGTGCGCCTCGTCGAAGCAGATCAGCCCCCACTCGCGGGAGTCGAAGAGGCTCCGGTGGCGGTCCATCCCGGCGATCTGGTAGGTGGCGATCGTGACGGGTCGGATCTCCTTCGTTCCGCCGTGGTACAGTCCGATGTCGGCGGGGTCGACCGTGGAGTGCTCCAAGAGCTCATCGCGCCACTGGCCGGCGAGCTCGCGGGAGGGGACCAGTATCAGCGTCTCGCCGCCGACCGCGGCGATCGTTGCGATCGCGGCGACGGTCTTCCCGGATCCGGGCGGCCCGACGTACACGCCGGACTTGCGGTCGAGGAACGTCTCCACCCACGTCTGCTGGTAGTCGCGGAGGTCGGTCGTGAGGTCGATCTCCACGGGGTCGCCGGTCTCCAGGTCGCGGTCGTCCTCGACCGGGTAGCCGGCGTCGTAGAGCGCGCGCTTGACCGCGGCGACCGCGCCCTCGTTGACCCACGCCTCGGTGTCGGAGATGGGCGCGCGGAGGTGGTCGTCGTCGAGGTGTTGGTCGGCGACGTTCCCCATCAGGTTCTCGGAGGCGGCTTCGAGGACGACGTAGCCGTCCGCGTGGGTGTACAGCCGGAAGCGGTGCGCGCGCCGCCACTGGTCGCGGACCCACTCTTCGAGGTGCTCGAACCGACGCGGCAGCACCGACCGCAGCGCGCCCACGAGCGCGTCGGCGTCGTCGAACGGCGCGGCCCACACGTCCTCCTGTCTAATCTGATAGAGGTAGCCGCGGGTCCCCGGCTCGGTGCCGGTGGTGTCGACGAGGTTCGCGAACTGCGAGAGCCGCGCGCGAGTGTACTGGGTCGGCCGGTCGACGACGATCTCGCGGCGCTTCGGAAACACGACGACGCGCTCGCGGCTCGCCAGCGCGCCCCAGTCGCGCGGGTAGAAGACGACCGGGTCGCTTTCGACGTCGAGACGGTCCACGTCGCCGCGGTCGACGAGCGCGCCGAGCGCGTCGCGGGTCGCCGCCTGCGTGGTCCCGAGCCGCCGCGCCACCTCGCTCGCGGTCGCGACCGGACGCTCCTCGGCTTCGAGCGCCTCGTGGAAGCGGTCGAGCGAGAGGTCCGCGGGCGCGTCGTCGGAGTTGTCGGGGTCGTCGGCGTCGGCCGAGACCTCGTCGTCGGATCCGGCGGGATCGCCGGTGTCGTCGGTCATTACCCTCGATTCGATCGCGACGCGGAAATGGGTAGCGTCCGCGGCTCATCGCTCATAAACAGTGACCACACGCCGAGAATATGCTTATAAGGCTCTGTTGAAATCTTATTCTTCAGACATAAAGTGATATGAAACAGCCGGTCGACGGGAGCTGCGAAACTGAACGCCGTCAGTGTCTGCGGGCGCGCCTACGTACTATTATTGCTCCAAGCAACCCGAAAATGGTCGTTCCCCCAGCAATCACACTTAGCAAAAATGAATTATAAAGAACCGAGAGCACAGCGGCGGTAATGCCTACTAATGTGATCTCGATTGCGAATAGCATCTCTCTCAGATCGCTCATAGCAGTTTCTGAGTAGAATAACTATAATAACTTGCCATATTTATCGTATCCTTCTTCGATCTTACATCCTTCGTCTGTATTGATCGCAATCGGATTGGAATATATCACTTTCTGAGGATTTCAACAAAGCCGCTTATAAATAGACAGCGGTGGCGCGTGCCTGCGAGCGGTCGCCCTCGGCGACCGCGAGACAGCACCGCGCGAGGTCGCCGGCGGCGGAGCCGCCGGCTGCCAGAGAATCTTCGATTCTCGCTGGAGTCAGTCGCCGGAGCGTAGCGGAGGCGACTGACGAGGCTGGGGAGGCATGAGGCTGCGGTTGCGGTGCGGGGCGGGACTCGAAGGGGCAGCCGTGAGGCGGGCGGAGGCGTTCACGAGAGCGAAGCTCTCGTGAGCCAATCAGAACGCGAAGCGTTCTGATGACGACGTAAGCACCGCAGCGAGCAACGCGAGCGAGGAGCGTGGTTCGAGAGAGCAGAGCTCTCTCGTCATCCCGAAAATCGGAGATTTTCGGGCGACAGCGAGCGTCCACCCGCCTCACGGCTGGGGCTTCGGCGGCCTTGATCGTGACGAGGGTAGTCACGTATCGCCGAGCGGCTGGGGCTTCGGCGATCTCGGTCGTGACGAGACTAGTCGCGTATGGCCGAGCGGCCGGGGCTTCGAAGGTCTCGGCTACGGAGTCAGCCACTTCGTCTCGATCGGCTGGGGCTTCAGCCGTATTTCCCACGTCGACGGCGATCCAGTACCCAGCCAGCCGGGATCAGCTAAAAACGTACTCGATCTAGTCCGAGGATCGGTTCCGACACCGCCGTGAGGTGATCGCTTCCTTGGAGCGGAACCGGCAGCCGCAGACGGTACAGCGCACGAACGGGTCACCGGGCGCGGTCTCCAACCGGTGGTCGCCCACCTCGAACGGGCGCGTCACGGTCCGGGGCCGGATCCGGTCCGGGATCGGCGTCGAGGCCGACTCGGAGAGCGCCGCGCGCACCGCGATGGTGTCGACGTCGACGCCGTCCCACCGCGAGGCGTCCAGCGCGGCCTCGCGGTCCGCGACCTCAGTCCACCCCGTGACGACGACCGGCGAGTTCGTCTCCGTGTCGCTCACGACCACGACGAAGCGGATCCCGCCCTCGACGAGGGCGAACCGCCAGCCGTCGGTGCTGTTCCACCGGAGCTGGCCGCTCCGGATCGCGTCGCTCACGGTGCGCGTCGACACGTACCGACCGGGCTGTTCCAGCCGCTCGCGGAAGTGGTCGGTCAGCGCGTAGAGACCGGGGTCGCGCACCGGCGGGTCCGCCGGCGTTCGGGCGGCGGACGCGCCGCCGCGGGGCGAATCGACCGATCGATAGTCCGCGGACCGGTCGGTTCGGCCGGCCCGAGCGCGGCGGCGCGCCGGCGACTCCGGCGGGGACCGGGGCCGCGCGGCCGCGTCTCGGTTCGCGGCGGCGGTCGTGGAACCGGTCCGACGCTCCGTCGATCCGGGCCCGAGGGGCTCCGTGTCCCCCGACCCGCCCTGTCGGGATGCCACTGGGTACCCGTATCGAGCGCGCTCTTAAGTGTGTTACGGCGACACAGGGGGGATTGGTGTTGATCGCCGATCTTGGCGATTGCGGTGTGTTTCGTCTTGGAGAGCGTGAATTGAGAGAGAGAGAGAGGGATCGATAGGCCGGACAAGATGACTGAATTGAACGGCGAAGCGCTACGCAGGATAATGGTCGATCAAAAGGTGTTGCGAAGGTTGTTGGTGAGCATACCGAGGGGCGGACACAGGCGTTTGTATAGCTCGCTATACGATTACTCCAAAAATACTCGGTGGAAGACTTAGTCCAAACCGAGTACTGCCGCAGCTATCGCTGAGACCAGCAATATCGCAATTAGAGCAGCGTATAAATCCGTGAATGCCGGAGTGGAGGCTAATGCTGATTGTATATCGACTGCCACCACTACTAGTGGCCCTGCGAGAATCAGCAGTACGCCACCTCCCAGAATCATGCGTGGATCAATCTGTGCCCGATTACCATTTCTATACCCCCGGTTTCCGGCTTTCGGCTTCGGCTGTGTAGCCGGAGTGTCTTGTCTTTCTGACATCGCAAATGACAGAAAGGTAGCCATAGGTAAAAATCAAAAACATCTTTTATAGACCTTCTAACCCCGGTTTATGGTCATAAGTGGGGGTGTTGACGATGATAAACACCGACTCAATGATTTTTATTCCTGGTTATCTTATACTATCTCATGAGAACACTTCCAAAGGAATTCCACGATGAGTTTGAGCAGAAGGGAGATACTTTCTTTAAAATCGCAGAACTGCTATATCGCAATCCTGATCGACCATTTACACAAGAAGAACTGGCCGAAAGAATGGATTGTTCAACTACAACGGTCAGTAACCATATTACCAAGATGGAAGACTCAGAATGGCTTAACCGTCGCAAAAACCAGACGGTCTTTGCTTGGAATAAAGATGTACACAATCCTGCCAGTACGGAAGGAACAACTGCGCTTAGAAACTTCTACGCTGATGTGTGGGGTATTGTGAAAAAGCACTCTGAGACGGTACCTGGAACCTTTGCGCTGATCGGAGCTACGATGATTCTCGCCGCGTTGGTTGTCTTCGCCTTCTACATTGGATTCTCATTGAGCATCACTCAAGAGTCAGAAATTCCAGCGATAATTTATGCTACAATCGCACTGGGTTCATTTCTGACAGGACTTCTTGTCTCCTTCTTATCGCCTATACAGGCCAAAATAAACAGTCTTGTATGGCGGTACCTGCCAGTCGAAAAATTACAAAGGGATTAGTTCGTCTACGTGGCTTCAATACGGCTGACAATCGAGTATATAACCCGTTTCCACACTTGGTCTAGCGGCGTAGCGTACGTCGTCATGTGCTCGATCACGTCGTCGAGTGCGACCAATAGGCCGATGAACGCGAAGCCTGCCCCTGTCGCGGGGTAGTAGGGCCACACCTGCGCGGACCCGAAAAGCGCCATCGCGACGCCGACATAGAAGTCGTGCGGTGCGAGCGCGTCCCCGTCCGGTTCCTCATCTGGGTCAAAGATCTCACCCATCGCTGGCTTCCTCCATCGCGGTCTCCTCGTCCATACCTGGCGGCGGACGGTACGGAAGCTTCGCCAGCACAAGCCGCCCGAACCCACGGAACCGTTCCTGCGCGAAATAGGCCGGGTACATGGCCCCCGCGGTGAATGCGACAAACTCAGCGTGAGCGTCCAGACGTTTCACCTACCTGTCGCTCACGAGTATAAAAGCAAGTTCACCCTCCCCGAATTGAACTCGCCGAGACGGTCCTGCTCGTTCGCTTCGCTCACTGCGCGGGCTGCGACTCGTCTGCTCAATTCGGGTCGGTTGTCCCGCACAGTTAGCACCCGTTCGCTGTCGCTCGCGAGTGTTGAAGTTCAGTCCGCCCTCCCCGAATTGAACGGGGGACAAGTCGATCTACAGTCGACTGCTCTACCAAGCTGAGCTAAGGGCGGTTACCGAAACGTAGCCGTTGGATCGGACTTAAGGGTTCCCTTTCAGAACCGGTGTGATCCGCCGTACCGCAGTCCCGCGAGGCCGAAGCGATCCCCAGAAATCGACTCACGAGACGCCGGCAGCGCGCGGCTGTTAAGTCGCTCGCGGCGGGAGCGAGCCCATGGCCGACGGCGACGACAGACAGGCGACGTTCGGGTCGGACGGGAGCCTCGAAACCGAGACGACGCCGGACGCGACGGGCGAGAACGACTTCGGCGAGGCGAAGGAGCCGAACGAGACCGACGGCGGCTACAGCCGCTACGTCGTCTCCAGTCTCCTCCAGAAGGCGGTCCGCCGCTCCGACGAGGAGGTCGCCGCGTGGGCGGCGTGGGAGCTGGCCCGCTCCGGCTACGCGTGGAACCTCTGGGACCGCCTCAACCTCTACGTCGTCGAGGATCTCCGCGCGGGCAGCGACGCCGCGCTCACGATCGAACGCTACGAGGAACTCGCCACCGAGCGCTGGGAGCCCGCCGAGTGGAAGGGCCGCCTCTGTGCGATCCACGCCGCGCTGGCGGCCGCCCGCGCGCGCTCGACCCGGGAGGCGTCGAACGCGGACGCCTACTTCTCCGCCGTCGCCGAGGTCAGGGCCGAGGCCCGCGAGCGCGGCGAGGAGCCGGCACACGACTTCCCCGTGGGCGACCTCGAACCGGAGGGCAAATTCGACGCCGTCTTCGACGGCCACACCGGCGAGGGGTCGAGACTGGACCGCGGCACGAGGTTCTTCAAGACCCACGGGGCGCGCGTCGGCCCGGAGGGCGAAGACGAGCAGAGCGCGCGCTGGCAGCGGCTCGCGATGCTGCTCGACGAGGACGTGGAGTACGACGCCGCGGAACTCGACCGCGCCGTCGAGCCGGTCGACCCCGAGAATCCATGGCGCGACCCGGGGGACGGGCAGAAGGAATCGGACGGCGAGCAGGACGCGGAAGGCGAAGGCAATCGGGAGGCGGACGCCGACGGCGACAGCGACGACCGCTCCGGCTCGCTCACCGATTTCGGCGAGTAGGGCGTCCCGCGAGCGCGACGGCGACGACCGCGACGAGCGCGGGAACCGCCCCGAATCCGGGCGCTCGCCCGTCGGTGTCCCCGTCGCCCGCGTCCGTTCCGTTCTCACTTCCCTCGACCGTCTCGTTCGAATCGGTCGGCTCCACCGGCGGCGGCGTCGCCTCAACGGCGGCTTCCACGGCGGCGGGCGCGTCGACGACGCCGTGCCCGTAGCGGGCGTCGGGAGCCGTCGCGTTCGTCGGGTGGACCGCGGTGTCGGCGAGTGCGGCCTCGACCGTCGGGGCGGCGACCCGGCCGTCGGTGGCGGCGACGGCGAGCGCCGCGACCCCGCTCACGTGCGGTGCGGCCATGCTCGTCCCCTGCCGGAAGACGTAGCCGTTCCGGGTGCCCGCCGCGGCGCTCGCGACGCGGACGCCGGGCGCGCTCACGTCGGGCACGACGTACGACGCCGGCCAGTCGTCCGGGGGCGCGGAGAACGCGGCCGTCGAGTCGATCCGCCCGCCGCCGGAAAACGGCGGGACGTTCCGGTCGGCGTCGACCGCGCCCACGGCGACCGCGTCGTACGCGTTGGCGGGCGACGAGGAGGCGTTCGCACCCTCGTTGCCGACCGCGGCGACGACGACCGTGCCCGTCGCCCGGGCGTTTCTGACCGGCCCGACGAACCCGGGGAACGTGCCGTTCGCGCCGAGGCTCAACTGGAGTACGTCGGCGTCGGCCGTCGTCGTCGCGTGTTCCATCGCGGCGACGACCGCCGCGAACGTCGCGCTCCCGTTCTCGTCGAACGCGTCGACCCCGTAGAGGGTCGCCGCGGGCGCGACACCGATGTGCGTCCCCGAGGCGTTCCCGCCGGTCACCGTCCCCGCGACGTGGGTCCCGTGGCCGTCGGGGTCGCTCGCGTCCGCGATGTCGTCGCTCACCAGCGTCCCGTTTCCGTCGAAAGACGCCCATCCAGCGAGGTCGACGTCCCGATGGGCCGGATCGACGCCGGTGTCGACGACCGCGACGGTCGCGCCCGCGCCCCGCGTGTCGAACCGATCCCACGCGGTCGGCGCGCCGATCTGCCGCAGTCCGGACGTGGCCCGACCGTCCGGGTCCGCGTCGATCTGGGCGGAACCGCTCGACTTGATCGGCTCGACGGCGACGTTCTCGTGGATCCGCGTCACGTTCTCGACCGCGCGCAGGTCGGCCGCCGTCACCCGGTCCGCGTCGACGGAGACGAGCAGCGCGTTCGCTAGCCAGAACTCGCGCTCGACGCTGATTCCGGGCCGGGAGGCGGCGAACGACTCGAACGCCGCCCGCTCGGCCGCGGCGTGGTCGCGGAGGTCCGCGACGGTCGCGCTGGCGTTCGCGCCCGCCGCCGGAATCCCGTCCGTCGCGCCGAGCGCCGCGGGGTCGTCGACCGGGTCGAACCGCACCACGAGTTCGACCGTCCCGTTCGCTCCGTCGAGCGGGGACTCGGTCTGCCCGACCGTCGCCGCGTCCGGCGCGTGGCCGGCGGCCGCGACCCCGCCGGGGCCCGCCGCGAGCGCGACGAAGACGACGCCGACCGCCAGCGCGAGACCGACCGCGAACGGGACGCCGAGCCGGACCGATCGATCGCGGGACCGCGGTCTCTCGGCGTCGGCCGACCCCCGAACCGGCCCGTCCCGCGGCTGCCCGTCAGTCATGGACGGATCTCCGCGGCTCGGCGCAAATACCTTCTGTTCGGGCGCGTCGCCGGCCGCGGCCCGGCGACCGCGCTCGCGCGGTTCCGGTCTCGATCGGCCGTCGCCGCTCTCCGCTTCCGCCAACCCTTATGTCCCGGGCCGCGTTGGCGCGACCATGACAAACGTCGCAATCGTCGGCGGTGGACCCGCCGGGCTGAGCGCCGGACTGTTCGCGAGCAAGAACGGACTCGACACCGTCCTCTTCGACACGGACGGGACGTGGATGCACAAGGCACACCTGTTCAACTACCTCGGCGTCGGCTCGGTCGGCGGCAGCGAGTTCATGGCGACCGCCCGCCAGCAGGTCGACGACTTCGGCGTCGACCGCCACCAGGGCGAGAAGGTCACCGGCGTCGAGGACGCCGGCGACGGCTTCACCGTGACGACCGAGGAGGGCGAGTACGACGCCGACTACGTCGTCCTCGCGACGGGCGCGAACCGCGACCTCGCCGAGTCGCTCGGCTGCGAGTTCGACGACGACGACACCGTCAGCGCCGACCTCTCGACGGAGACCAGCGTCGACGGCGTCTACGCGACCGGCGCGATGGCCCGCGCCGAGGAGTGGCAGGCGGTCATCTCGGCGGGCGACGGTGCCGCGGCCGCGCTCGACATCCTCTCGAACGAGAAGGGCGAGCACTACCACGACTTCGACGTCCCGGACACCGCGGCCTCCGTGTTCGGCGACCTGATCGACGACGGCGAGTAACGCCGCGCTCCGGTCACGGCTTTACAGCTTTTTTGCGACCACCGCAGACCGCCGCTCAGCGACGCGACAAGCGCCGCCGGAGCGCGTCGACGCCCCGGCGCGCTCCGCGAGCGACCCGCATCCCGGCGAACGCGCCGCGCACGAACCAGTCGGTCGGGATCCGGTCCGGGAACGTCAAGGATCCGACCCGGGAGACGCCGACCGTCCGCGTCTCGGTGTACCGTCGGATCCCCTCCGGCCCGTGTCGGCGGCCGAGCCCGGAGTCGCCGAACCCGCCCATCGGCGCGTCGACCGCGCCCCACGTCGCGAGGAACGCGTCGTTGACGTTCACCGTGCCGCAGTCGATCTCGCGGGCGAGCTCGGCACCGCGCTCCCGATCCCCGGTCCAGACGCTCGCGTTCAGGCCGTACGGCGAGTCGTTGGCGGCCGCGACCGCGGCCTCGGCGTCCGGGACCGGCGTCACGACCGCGACGGGGCCGAACGTCTCCTCGCAGGCGACGGTCGCGTCCGAGTCGACGCCGGTCAGTATCGTCGGCTCGTAGCAGTACGGGGCGACGTCGGGTCGGGCGCGCCCGCCGGTCTCGACGGTCGCGCCGCGCTCCCGGGCGTCGCCGACGTGCGACTCGACGCGGGCCAGCTGGTCGGCGTCGACGAGCGAGCCGAGGTCGGCGTCGTAGTCGTAGCCGGTCCCGAGCGTCAGCGCCTCGGCCTCGCGGACGAACGCGTCGAGGAAGGCGTCGTACGCGGACTCGACGACGTAGATCCGCTCGGCGGAGAGACAGAGCTGCCCCGCGTTCGAGAAGCAGGCCTGGACCGCGCCGCGCGCGACCTCGTCGATGTCGGCGTCCCCGAGCACGACGAGGGGGTTGTTGCCGCCGAGCTCCAGCGAGCAGCCGATCAGGTTTCGGCCCGCGCGCTCTGCGATGACCCGGCCGGTCGCCGTGCTGCCGGTGAACGCGACGTAGTCGACGGCATCGATCAGCGGCGGGCCGACGGTCGGTCCCTCGCCGGTGACGACCTGAAAGAGGTCGTCGGGCAGGCCGGCGACTTCGAGCAGTTCGGAGAGAAGCAACGCGCCGTACGGCGTCTTCTCGTCCGGCTTGAGCACGACGGCGTTGCCCGCGGCCAGCGCGGGGATCGCGTCCGCCATCGACAGCGTGAGCGGGTAGTTCCACGGCGAGATCACGCCGACGACGCCGACCGGCTCGCGGGTGACCGTCGCGGTCGTGATCCCGGGCGCGACCCCGCGGCGGCGCTCCTCGGCGAGCGCGTCGGGCGCTTCGCGCGCGACGTACGAGCAGCCGGTCGGCACGTCGAACAGCTCCTCGACCGCGGTGCGCCGCGACTTCCCGGTCTCGACCTGAAGCACGTCGAGCAGCTCCTCGCGGCGGTCGACGACGAGGTCGCCGAACCGGTCGACGATCCGGGCGCGCTCCGTCGCCGGGGTCTCGGCCCACTCGGCCTGTGCCTCGCGAGCGCGCTCAACCGCGCTCTCGACGTCGGCGGCGTCGCAGGCCGGAACGCGCCCGATCCGCTCGGTCGTTGCCGGGGCGAACACGTCGAGCGCGTCGCGGTCGCCGTCGGCGTCGCTGCCGTCGGCTTCGTCGCCGTCGTCCGCGGGCCGGGAACGCGCCACGCGGTCGCCGAGGACGTCGAGCCGTCGCGCCGTGAGGGTCGGGGCGTCGCCGACCGCGGTTGGGGGGTCCGTCGAGGACATCGGATACCGAACGAACGACCGGCGAAGGGAAAGCGGTACCGGCGGTGGCGGCCGAAGGGGAACCGTCCCGGGGGCCGTCAGTCGGGCGAGTCCGCCCGTTCTTCGATCGATGACCCCGGCGCGTCGTGTTCGGAGAGCATGTCGATCACTTCGAGCAGCAGCGACACGACGAGCGGGCCGACGATGAGTCCGACCGCGCCGAGCGTGAGGACCCCGCCGACGAATCCGACAAAGTACAACCCCGGCGAGATCCGGCCGGTCCGGCCGGCGAGCTGCGTCCGGATCACCGCGTCGGGGACGAAGGAGACGACGACGAGCCCCAGTACCAACACGGCGACCGCCCGCGCGGTCTCGCCGACCACGAGGTCGCCCGCGGCCAACCCGACGACGAGCACGCTCGGACCCACGACGGGGACGAACTGGAGGACGCCGGCGATGACCGCCAACAGGACCGGAGAGCCGTAGCCGAGGATCCGAAACACGCCGAGCGCGAGGACGAAGGTCCCGGCCGCCGTCGCGGCCTGAAGGACGTAGATCGAGTACAGCGTCTCCCGCGTCCGTTCGTGGAGCCGGGTCGGGACGTCGTGGTACTCGTCCGGGACGACGCCGAAGACGGCCGTGGCAACCGCTGCCGGGCGATAGAGGATGCCGTAGACGAGGAACGTGAAGACGACGAGCTCCAATACGAGCACCGGCGCGGCGGCCGCGACCGCGATCGCGACCCCCCGAACCCACGCCTCGGCGGCCGCGACGAACGGCGCGATCTCGACGACCGTCTCGAACCCGCCGACGCTGATCGGGACGACATCGGGAATCTGTCCGAGGATCTCGATCAGCTCTGACCGCCGCCGGTACAGCGCGTACAGCAGCGGCGCGACGAGGAGCGTGGCACCCGCGAAGGCGACGGCGGTGGCGACGACGCACGCGATCCGACGCGAGAGTCCGCGGCGGACGAGCTGTTGACGGAGGGGATACAGGACGTACGCGACGGTGACCGCGAAGACGACCGTCCGCAGCACTTCCGCGAGCACGACCGCCGCGAGCGCGGCCACGGCGAGCAGCAGCGCGCCCAACAGCCGCTGCCGGTTGAGAATCATGACGGCGAGTCGCGATCCCCAAAAAAAGTCGTTGCGGTGGCCGCGGTCCGCCCCGGGCCGCCGTGAACGATGGCGAGCCGGCGGGCGACCGCCGCGAGGGACCGCAGCACCTAACGTCGCGGCCGCCCGAACGACGGTATGCGCATCGACCCGTTCGGCCTCGAACGCTGGTTCGCGGAGTATGAACACGAGGCCGACATCATGCTGGCGGAAAGCGGCATCCGGTCGCTCGACGCGAGCCGGTTCGACCTCGACCCGGGGAAGCTCGGCTACGTCATCCCGACGAACGGCGACCCCGACTTCCGGGAGTCGGTCGGCGACCGCTACGACCGGTCAGCCGACGAAGTGCTCTTCACCTGCGGCACGCAGGAGGCGAACTTCCTGACGTTCCTCTCGCTGCTCGGTGACGAGTCCGGCCTCGGCGAGGAGGAGGTCGGCTCCGGCACGCACGCCGTCGTCGTCACGCCGACGTATCAGGCGCTCCACGCCGTGCCGGACGCGTTCGGCGACGTGACCCGCGTCGAACTGGAGCCGCCCGAGTGGAAACTGGACCCCGAGGCGATCGCCGACGCGGCCCGCGACGACACCGCGGTGATCGTCGTCAACAACCCCAACAATCCGACCGGACAGTACCACGACGAGGCCGCGATGCGGGCGGTCTACGACGTCGCGGTCGAGCGCGACGCATACCTGCTCTGTGACGAGGTGTACCGCCTGCTCGCCGAGGAGCCGCAGCCGCCGGTCGCGAGCTACGGCGCGCACGGCATCTCGACGACCAGCCTCACGAAGGCGTACGGGCTCGCCGGTCTCCGGTTCGGCTGGATCGCCGGTCCCGAGCCGGTCGTCGAGCGCGCGTGGCGCTGGAAGGACTACACCACCATCTCGCCGAGCCTCTTCGGCCAACACGTCGCGAAGCAGGCGCTCGGCCGGCGCGAGGACCGGATCCTCTCGGAGAACCGCGAGCTGGCGGCCGCCCACCGCGACCGTGTCGCGGACTGGGTCGACGACCACGACCTCGACTGGCTCGACCCCGTCGGCGTCAACGCGTTCGTGACGGTCCCGGACGGCTTCGACAACGCCGAGGCGTTCTGTCGGACGGTCGTCGAGGAGGCGAGCGTCGTCCTCGCGCCCGGTCACCTGTTCGGCTTCCCGGACCGGTTCCGGATCGGGTTCGGCCTCCCGACCGACGAACTGGAGGAGGGACTCGACCGGGTGAGCAGCGTGATCGAGTCCGCCGGCGGGGCGTCCGCCGAGGGCGACGCGGTGACCCGGGGCGGGGGTGACGACTGATGGGGCTGGTCGGCGACCTCAAAGACGACGTGGTCGGCCTCGTGCGCGACCCGACCGACGAGCAGAAGATACTGGTGATCGCGTTCATCGCCATGGCGGCCGCCGACCGCTACATGTACTTCAACGACATTCCGTTCGTCGTCCGGACGACGGCGGCGGTCGGCGTCGGGTTCATCGTCATGTTCGTCGTCAGCTACCTGCTTACGGGACAGTTCGTCCCGCCGGACGGAAACGTCGACGACGACGAGGAGCAAGCAGAGTACGTCGACGAACTCGACCCCTGACCGGCGCGGCCGCCGACCCCCGAGCGCCCGCCCGACAGCGTTCCAAACCGTTTATACACGCGCCTCCGGAAATACGGCGTATGCCGCGAGAGCAGAAGCAGGTTCGCGAACTCCAGGAGGGCAGCTACGTGATGATGGACGACGCGCCCTGTAAGATCAACCATTACAGCACCGCCAAACCCGGCAAACACGGCAGCGCCAAGGCCCGCGTCGAGGGCAAGGGCGTCTTCGACGACAAGAAGCGCTCACTCTCGCAGCCGGTCGACGCGAAAGTGTGGGTGCCGATCATCGAGCGCAAGCAGGGGCAGGTCGTCAACGTCAGCGGCGACGAGGTCCAGGTGATGGACTTAGACACCTACGACACGTTCACGATGCGCATCCCCGAGGGCGAGGACTTCACCTCGGACGACAACATCGAGTACCTCGATTACGAGGGCCAACGGAAGATCCTCGGGTAATCGGGTATGTTCCCCGGAGCGACGACGGACCGCGAAACTGCTTCCTACGTGGTCGTCGGCGCTCCGCTCGACGCCACGACCACTTTTCAGCCGGGCACCCGGTTCGGACCGGACCGGGTCCGGCGATTCGCCGAGACGTACGACGACTATGACCGCCGCACCGAGAGCCGCTTCTCCGCGCTCGGCGTCGCCGACGCGGGCGACGTGCGCCCGTGGGACGACGTGCCGGCGTACCTCGACCACCTCGCCGCCGAACTGCGTAGCGTCGGCTACGACGACGCCGTCCCCCTGCTCGTCGGCGGTGAACACACCGTCACCTACGCGGGCGTCGACGCCGTCGACCCCGACACCCTCGTCGTCTGCGACGCCCACCTCGACCTCCGGAGCGACTACGACGGGACCCCGTGGAACCACGCCTGCGTCACGCGCCGGTGTCTCGACGACCTCGGCGTCGACCGCGCCGTGATCGTCGGCGCGCGGACCGGCTCCGAGGCGGAGTGGGACCGCGCGGCCGACGCCGACGTCGAGGTCGTCTCGCCCGAGGATGCGAGGGCGTGGATCGACGCGCTCGACGGGGACGGATCGGGAGACGGACACGGAGGACCGTTCGACGCCGACGGCTCCGTCTACTGCTCGGTCGATATCGACGCCCTCGACCCTGCCTACGCCCCCGGAACCGGAACGATGGAGCCGTTCGGCCTGGACCCCCGCGAGGTCCGCGACCTCGTCCGAGCGGTCGCGCCCCGCGCGGACGGGTTCGACATCGTCGAGGTCAACGACCGGGACGACGGGCAGGCGGCGGCGCTGGGCGGAAAGCTGCTCCGGGAGTTCGTCTTCTCGCACGCGGACACGACGCGCTGACCGTCGACTGCGGGTGTCTCGGAGTGGTCTCTGCGGCGTTGTTTTCACGGTTGCGTTTCTGAGATAGAGCCTCCTAACTGAACGACTATCTCTTCAACGGAGAGTGCGTAGACCGTCATCTCTGTCCCTTTTCTGGAGTACCACGTATCGACGGGCTCGACGATGTTAGCTTCACAGAGGTGCTCTATATGATACTTAGCGTTCTGGATGGACGTGTCGACAGCTTCAGCGATGTCTGATGTTGTTGCTGGTTCGCCGTCAAGCGTCGCCAGTATCTGCTGTGCAGTGTCCGAGGAGACCGTCTGGAGTATATCACTCGGTTGATCATCGTCAACGACGACGTTCGTCCGTTCATGCGGCGTGTGATCGACAGGAGTGCGGTACGGGAATGCAGTTGGCATTGGTATTGAGTCGAGTAAGTTACTGTCCAACGTAGCTGGTTACGCGATCGTCCAGTTGGAGTGACCCGTCGCGCCAGTAGATATACGCCATCAGTACGAGGCCGCCGAGAACGGCGAAGCCGACAAAGACGAGTCCCTCCTCTCCGATCCAGCGCGATGGGCCGACGATGTCGACGGCGAAAAGCTCCGGCGTCTGCTGTGAATGTCCCAGTCCGAATATCGCGCTTTGAGTGAAATTGTAGAACACGTGAAAGCCGATGCTGAGTGCGAGTTCTCCGGTTAGCACGTATACGCCACTTATTACTAATCCTGCAATTAGGTAGTACCCGTAGTGGCTGGGATTCGTTATTTTCCCGCCGTGTAGAAACGCAAACACAAGCGTGCTGAGAGTCACTGCGAGGCCAACGGCTATCCACTGGGAGACGAACCCGTTCGATCCCTCGGCAAGGTTCTTCAACATCGCACCACGAAAGATGAACTCTTCCCACGTGGCCGCGAGCGCGAGATACGCGAACACGACCATCATCGCAGGTACGAACGGAAGATCGCCGGAACCGCGCATCACACCCACGAACGTAGCCCAACCAGCACCGAGAGACACTACGAGTGCCCCACCGTTGATTGCGGTGGCGACGAGCCCACCAACAACGAATGAGTGCCACCACTCTCGGTCAAGCGAGAGTCCGAACTCACTCACCGGGCGTCGATCAATGACTCGTGCACTGAGAAGAATTGCACCGATGAGAATGACGCCAATACCAGTCAATTCAAGCAGTTCTCGGACGGGATGCTCGAACCTAGCTCGGATCGCAGTCTGAAGGATTCCGAGGAGAATGAAGGTTAGCACGGTCGGCAGTAGCGCACGAAGTGGTGCACGTAGTCGGCGTTGCTCAGTGTTCCAGACCGGCCAGAGGAGTTGGAAGACCCTCTGACGGAGGGCGGTCGGAAGGATGCGATCAATCGTCGATCGTAACGACATGTACGACTCAAGAGGACGGGTACAAGTAGCACCATAGGCACGGCTTCCGACCCAGAAGCTGTGACGGGTTTTTTACCCATACCCGTGTCTGGCACGTATATGGACGAGGACGAGGATACCGTCTTGGCGATACTCGACGACGAGTACGCCCGAGCGATCCTCGCTCACCTCACAATTGAACCGATGTCAGTCGATGAACTCTGTACGGCCTGTGAGATGTCCGACGCGACGGCGTACCGCCGTCTCAGTCGGTTACAGGACGCAGACCTCGTGACCGAACAACAGGAGATCGACCCCGACGGCCATCACTATAAACGGTATGTAGCGACGGTCGAGACTGTCACCGTCACGTTCGGTGATGGAGGCTACGAAGTAGCAGTGACGCGCTCGAAAACCGATCCTGCCGACCGCTTCACAGATCTGTTCGAGGGGTTGTCCTGAGATGCTTCTCTTACAGTTGGATGCGACTGGGACAGACCCGTTCCTCGCACTCGGGGTGCTCGTCCTTTCCGTGGTCTCAGTGGTACTCTCGGTGACTATCGCCGTAGTTCTGGTTCGCGGATACCGTCAAGGACCTGCTCACCGTGGAACGCTTTGGCTCGCAGTCGGTCTCATCTTCTTGATAACGGTACCCGAGTTGCTTCGGGTCGGGTTACCGACGGTGACCGACATCGGGGCCGTCGGTCGGTCGATACTCGTCAGTGCCTGTGAACTATTCGGGTTGGGGACGATCCTGTGGGTGGTGTACGGAGGTGGGATGCGATGATAGTAGAGAGTTTGCTGGCGCTGGAACCGCTCAGTATGGTTTCGGTAGCTCGCGGCGTGACTGCCGTCGTTGGGCTGTTTGTCGCTACGCTAGCTTATCGCGGATACCGACGGAACGGCTCTGCGAAGATGCGGGCACTCGCCATCGGTATCGCTCTGCTGACAGCAGGCGTTTTTGTGGCGGTTATGTTTGCTGATCTGACCGGCGCGGGAAACGGTGTCGTCTTACTCGTACGGGGTCTCGTGACAGTTATCGGCCTCTGTGTCGTGTTGTACGCCATTACCACGGCATAGCCGTTTCTGTCGGGGGGGACCGTACAAATATCTTGAACGGCAAAGAGCCAGATAATCGCTCCTTCAGCTGTTGTGATCCGCTTGCCGCCATCGGATTCAACAGAGCAGACTGACGACGAAATCTACTAGGGATGAAAATCCTCAGAAAAGGACAGCGATACTGTAGATTCTCGTGACGGCAAGTTTGACATCCTCCCCGCGCTGAAGCGCGAGGTTTTCTCCTTGTACTCCCGTAAAAGTCGTTGGCTCGTCGATATCACGAAAAAATTTAGGACTTGATACTGTTCCCTGAGTCCGGGGGTTCACTTTAACGAAATAAGCGTCTGCTGTTGTGTTGATTACGCTTACTCTACTGAGTGACTAAGGGTGTAAAACTATCAACTGCGGAGGATTTCAAAAAGCCACTCGCGCAGGCGACAGCGATGACACAGTATCTCCCGGGATGTTGACTGCGGCGCTGAGGACGTCAGACTGACCGGCTCATCACGTTCGCGAGCTGCCGGTCGATGTCTTCGACCTCCCGAGTGAGACGGGTCACCATCTCGGTCTGGCTCTCGTTTTCGTCCGCGATCTCTTCGATCTCGTCGCTGACAACGTGTGCCCGGTCGGAGACGTCGTCGACGGCGCTCGAAATCTCTTCGGCCACGCTCGCCTGTTCGTCCGTTGCGGCTGCGATCTCGCTGATCCCGCTTTCGGTCTGTTCGACCGCCTTCAGAATTTGCTTCTGGTTTTCGAGGACGCCCTGGATGTCGTCTCTTGCGGACTGGATCTCGTCGTTGGCCGCCTCTACCTCGTCGGTTGTTCGGGTCGCCTTCGCTTTGATCCTCGTGACGATCTCTTCAATCTCGTCGGCTTGGTCTTGCGACCGATTCGCTAAGTTCTTCACCTCGTCCGCGACGACGGCGAAGCCGTCGCTGTCGTTGCGTGCCGCCTCGATGTTGGCGTTCAACGCGAGCATGTTCGTCTGCTCGGCGATATCGTTGATCACGCCGACGAGCTCTTCGACCTGTTCGATCTCGCCTTTCAGTTCCGCGACGTCGTCCGCAACCGTTGCCGACTTCTCAGCCGTGTCGTCGACCTGATCGATGACCTCGTCGGCGGTCTCGACGGAGTCTTCCGCGAGTTCCCTTGATTCGGCGCTTTGGGTGCTGACCTCCTCGGCGCTGGAGGCGATCTCTTCGACGGTTGCGCTGAACCCGGAGACGTCGCTTTGGGTGCTTTCGAGTTCGGCCGCTTGTTCGGAGACAAGCTGGGTGATCTCGTTCGATCGATCCGCGACTTCGGAGGTCGACTCGCCCAGCTGCGCCATCGATGTCTCCACGTTGTCCGAGAGCTCTTCTTGCAGGTCCGACAGCGTCTCTCGCTGTTCGACGACGGTGGTGACGTCAAAGAGCAGCTCGACTGCCCCGACGACTTCTCCGGTTGGCGTCTGGATGGGCGTTCCGATGGCGCGGGCATGCGCTTGCGTCCCGTCAGGCCGCTCTGCGGATCGGAACTCGTCTTCGCGGATGGCGGTGCCGGTACGGACGACTTCCTCGGCGAGCGTCTCGTCTTTGCCCTCGGTACCGAACACGTCGTACGCGTTCATACCGACGGCCTCGCTTGCGGGAAGCCCGAGGAGCTCGGCCGTTGTCTCGTTCCATTGGGTGATGTCGCCGGCGGCGTCGACGACGAACGCTGCTTCGGGAAGCTCTGCGATGAACTGTTCGAAGGTATGTCGCCAGAAATCCCCGTCTGACGCCGTCTCCGCGGCTTGGAGCTGGTCGTTCTGTGTAACTGCGGCCATACCGGGAAGCATCAGTTGGGGTTGATGTCGCTTTCGTCGAGATTATTCGTGTTGATATATCCGCCAAGGGTAGTGAACGAGAGACATGCTAACGAGCCGATCATGCCATCTCAATAGGTGAATCAGAAGGCGCAGCCTACGCCAGTGTAATCCCGGCACCGACGTGACACACGTCAGCGTGAGAGCGGCGAGCGCGATGTTGTCCGCCCGCGGTATCCGTCGTCGTCGTTCCGAGTCGACCCCACGGAAGCCATCAGCACACCGACCGCAACTGCGGAGAGGCCGCCAGCGACACGGTGTCGAGAACGGTGTTCTGAGCTCTGCTTCAGCGTCGACTTCGGCCTCGTCTTGTAGTTCCGTGCGACGGATCTTTCCAGTGACCGTTTCGGTAGTTCCGTGCGGAACTCCAGTTTGCGAGGATACTCGTGAATCGTTTGGATA
Source organism: Halorubrum sp. DM2 (assembly GCF_901686465.1). Lineage (NCBI taxonomy): Archaea > Methanobacteriati > Methanobacteriota > Halobacteria > Halobacteriales > Haloferacaceae > Halorubrum > Halorubrum sp. DM2. Next base: position 822,458 of record NZ_LR594487.1, on the reverse strand, counting down.
CCCTCGGGCGATCGGCATCGGGATATACCGACCGTCTCGTCCGTCTGAACCGACCAAAACCGGTGCCGAGACGCGGGAAGCCCGGCCGTCTTGCCAGTATCCGGCCACCCTAGTTCCTCCCGATAGACGATCAATACAGTTCCCAGATGGTTACGACAGCGTTCGTCCACGGACTCACGCTCTCCGTGGGACTGATCGCCGCCGTCGGGCCACAGAACGTGTTCGTGTTCCAGCAGGGCGCGACCCAGCCCCGACTTCGCCGCTCGCTGCCGACCGTCCTCACCGCCGGGGTGGCAGACACCGTCCTCATTCTGGGTGGAGTTCTCGGCGTCTCCGCCGTGGTGATCGAGTTCGCGTGGCTTCAGACGGTCCTCCTCGGCAGCGGGGTGGTGTTTCTGATCTACGTCGGGTGGACGCTCCTTTCGGCCCCTGCCACGGCTCTCGACTCGCAAGACGAGACGCGTCTGGGCGTTCGTGAACAGGTCGGGTTCACCGCGTCCGTGTCGTTGCTCAATCCGCACGCGATTCTGGACACGATCGGGGTGATCGGAACGAACGCGCTGGCGTACGCGTCGCCCGGCCGGTGGGCGTTCACCGCGGCGTGTCTCCTCGTCTCGTGGGCGTGGTTTCTCGGACTGGCGGCCGGTGGTCGACTCCTCGGGAGTTCCGTTCTGTCCGACGACCGACTTCGGTATCTCAACGTGATTTCAGCGGGGGTGATCTGGATCGTGGCGCTCTACATGGCGTGGCGGCTTCTCGCACTCGTCGGCGTCCGGTGACTCGGTCGCGGCTCTCCCGTGACCGTGTTACCGGTGTGGCCCTCCGACTGGCGATACAGCCGAGTATGGATGACGGAACCCCCCTTCGGTCAGCGCCGGATTCCGCCGACAGGAATCAGTTCGTTCAGTGTGCTGCCTGTGAATCTGCTCTTCGGTCACCGGGAAGGGGAAGTCTCTCGTTTCTGCTGCTCGACCAACTAACGATCCCGCTCGTCGGGTGTGACGACCACCTCGAAGAGTTCCGGTCTCTCTGTGGGCTTGCGCCCCCGCGCCGATCACGCCGAGCGTGGCCGCCTCGGGTGCGAGTTCACGGATTGCGAGCGCGCCGAGACAGTCCGTGCGGGCGTTCGTGATGGTCGTGCCGGCCATGTACGCCTCCGGGCGGCCGGTCCGGGCGTCGGTATCTCAAACGTTGAGACAACACGCGATCATGGCATATGTTATATGGAACCATATCTCGCTGGCTTTTATCAATATTGTATGATTAAGACGGATATATTGATCATGGGTCGCGAATCAGGTTTTTTCACCATACATTTACAAAGAACGTCTTGACTACGTTTTCTCATGTAGTTCCCAAAATGACAATACCATCACTCGGTTCTCTGGTTGGACTCACGCTAGCAATCGTTGCTGCCGTTTTATTGGCAGTACAGAACCTCTGTATACGGATCGGAACAGATTCGGGCAATACTAGCGACGCAGTCATCGTCGTGATGAGCGTTAACCTCGGTCTCATCGGGCCCTTAACTGCTGTTCTCTACTATCCGGACTACGGACTCTCGGCGGTCGCAGTCGGAGCGTTCGCCACGGCGGGAATCGTTGGCCTCGTGTTAGGACGCGTTTGTATGTTTGCGGGAATTAACCGGATCGGCGCAAGTCGAACGACTCCGATCGTGTCGGCCTCAACGCTCGTATCCACTGTGCTGGCGGTTCGGTTGTTTGATGAAACGCTGACACTGCCTCACCTTGCTGGTATCTTTTGTATCGTCGGTGGGGTCGCCGGCATTGTATGGCTGACTGCCTCTACCGATCGACCCCAAGACTCGCTGCGGGAGGTGGGGGCGTTACTACTGCTGCCGGTGAGTGCTGCGGTGTTCACTGGCGTCGAGCCATTACTCCTTAGGGTCGGGCTTGATACGGGGACACCGATTCTCGTCGGACTCAGTGTCATGATGCTCACGGCATTTATCGGATACACTGGCTATCGAACGCTACACGAGAATGCTCTGCCGAGGCTGTTTGAGAATCCGCAGATGAGGTGGTACGCCGGTGCCGGACTGGCAAGCACGATCGGATTACTTGCGTACTTCGGAGCAATCGCTTCCGCCCCGGTGGTAGTCGCGATCCCGATCATCCATACCGCTCCGCTGATCGTCATCGCGTTATCCATCGTCCTTCTTCCACAACACCTTGAGCAAATCACCTGGCGACTTGTCTTGGCCGCGGTGTTCGTCGTGACGGGTGCCTCCCTTGTCACGTTTTCAGGGTGACCGTTCCGCTCCGTTGAATCCACAGGAGGCGGCTTAAGAACGGCCCAAATCCAAGCAGTGGGAGAAACACCACAGCGAGGAAGTCGTCGCTGTGGCGTCTACACGTACTCGAGAATGTCCCGGAAGTTGATCGCGACGGCGAGCGCAATGCTGACAATAAGCACAATAATCGTCGCCATCGGGTCCATCGCCTCGGTGCCTTGAGAGTACACCACCATCCCGTACATCTCTTTAGTCAGCGCATCCATGGTCCCGCCGACGAAGAAGACGCGAATGAAGTCCTCGAACGAACGGAGCCATGCGAAGATGAAGCCGGCCGCGATCGCGGGCGAGATGATCGGGAGAGTGACGTCTGTCAGCACGCTTCGACTGCCCGCACCGAGGTCGCGCGCCCCCTCCTCAAGTTTGCGGTCAAAAACCGCAAGTCTGGCGATTACGGGCAAGACGATAAACGGGAGCCCGTACACGGAGTGAGTAAGCACGGTCGCAAAGAATCCGGACGGCAGCCCGGCGACGCGGAACAGAATGAGGATCGAGATCCCCATGATGATCCCCGGCATCAACAGCGGGACGATAACGAGCCCCCTGAGTATCGACCTACCGCGGAAGGTGTGCCGTGTAATCGCGAACCCCATTGGGACGCCGATCAGCGCTGCGATTGACGCCGATACAGTCGCCACGAACGCGCTCTGTCTGGCTGCCATCAGGAGCCCCTCGTTAGTGAACAGGCTGACGTAGTTCTGGAGGGTAACCCCCCCGAGGGGGAACAGTACGGAGTTCTCCGTGAACGAGAGCACGATGATCTGCGAGAGCGGGAGCCAGAGGAACACGATGACCCCGATCGTCAACACCCACATACCGTACGATGCGACTGCGGAAACGATCCGGTCTACGGAAACGCTCTCCGTGAGCCCGGGTTCGCCGACGATCTGCGACAGCCAACTGTATTTTTCACGGTCTGACATCGTTCACCCCATCGCCTCCAGGCTGGTGGTACGCATCACGATAGCGAACGCGATTATGGTCGGGATGATCAGGAACAACGACCCGGCCGCGCCGTAGTTGATCGCGTACAGTTCGTTTATTCTCGACGTAAGCACCTCGGCGATCATAGTGAACTTCCCGCGTGCGAGGAACTGCGGCGTGATGAACGTCCCAAGCGCGGGGACGAAGACGAAAACACAGCCGGTGATAAGTCCCTGCGCTGACAGCGGTATCACGATGTCTTTCGCAATCTCCAGTCGCGTTGCCCCGAGGTCCCGCGACGCCTCGATGACGCCGTAATCGATCCCTTCGAGACTCGAGTACAGCGTCAGCAGCATGTACGGGAAGAACGCGTGGGTGAGTGAGATAATCACCGCCACGACCCCGTACTCGAAGACCCCGAGCGGCTCGGAGACGAGGGGAGTCGCAAGCAGTGCCGAGTTGATCAGTCCTTGGCTGCCGAACAGGGAGAGCCACGAGTAGATCCGGACGATGAAGATGGTGAAGAACGGGACTAGGACCGCGAACAGTACTATCTTGAACCGGCGTCCGGACAGCCGCGTGAGCAGGTACGCAACGGGGTACGCGAGAACGACCGTCAGAAACGTGGTTGCCCCTGCGATGCGCAACGAAAGGAAAAACGAGTCGACAAACGGCGTGGTAAACCACCCGCTTTCCCCGACGAATAGTTCTCGGTAGTTCGACACCGAGAAGGACCACACCACGTCGTAGGATTGGTTGACCTCCGCGAAGCTCACCATCACGAGGAACGCAGTCGGAATCAGTATCAGCGTGAGCAGCCATCCGACTCCGGGTCCCACCATGAGCGCGAGCTTCGCCCGTTCGCCTCGCCGTTCGAACGCGTCTCCGAGTTTCTGGATGGTGCCCATCTTTCGCTCACGCGTTCTTGATCCGTTCGAACATCTCGATCCACTCCTCGTCCTGCTCCGCGGGCTTGAAGGGGATCATCCCGTCGAGCACGCCCGGCTCGATCTGGAGCGCCTCCGAGTCGATGTTGCCCATCGCGTCTTGAGAAGTGTTCATGATGTTACGGTTCTCCGACAGCGCTGCGCCGGTCTCGGGACTGATGTACTCGTTCAAGACACGGAAGGAAGCTTCCTTGTTCGAGGAGCCGGCTGTGACGATGGCACCCTCGAACCAAGTGAGTTCCTCTTCGGCCGGCTGAGAGAACCTCACGCTCTCGACGTCGTTCATGATTCCTACGTGGGTGCTCCGGTTCGCGAATGACGCGACGATGTTCCCGTTCTGGTAATCTTGCGTGAGCGTCTCTTCGTCGTGGACGAACCCGAGGAGGTTTGGTTTGAAATCGGTTAGCGTCTCCTCGATAGTCGTGAGCTGTTCGTCGGTGAACGACACCGTGTCGCCCTCGAACGCCTCGGTGTAGCCGAGGGAGAGTCCCGTCGCCATGATCGTCTTGTAGTAGCCGTCATACAGCGTGATGCCCCCCGTGAGATCGACTCCCTCGTACTCCTCGCTGAAGAGGACATCGTAGGAGTGTTCGTGATCCTCCGAGAGGACCGAGCTATCGTATCCGTACGCGTACCACCCGAACTGGACGGGAAGGCCGTAGACGTCGCCGTCACTGGCGAATTGCGTTTCGGCGGCGTCTTGGAACGTCGGATACAGTGCGTCGAAGTTGGTCATGATGTCCATGTCCACCGGCGCGGCCAGATCGGCGTCGATGAACCGGGGCACATACTCGTTGTTCGGTATGACGATGTCGTACTGCTCTCCCCCGCCAGCGTTCACGGTGGAGAACATATTCGCGGAACCGTCGGCTATCGAGATCTCAAGCTCGACGCCGTCGAGCGTCTCCTCAATTTGGTCGTTGACCGCGTCATAGCCGGTCCAGGTGAGGATCGACACAGTCGTTCCGCTACTACCGCCCATACATCCAGACAGGCCCGCGATGCCGGTGACACCGGCCGCGCCTGCCGCTTTGATGAACTGTCGTCTGTCTTCCATGCGTGAGACGAGAGTTCGTCAATACGCAATAAATCTACCGTAGCATAACTAGAACAGTGGATTAATTTCCTTAAATTCATTTGAGTATGGCCTATTTTCGAATATTGTAAATCATATGTCTAATTTTGACTACCAGTTCTAGCAGAGTTCTTCCCAGAGAATTATTTTTTGACTATAAATATTATATCCCAAAATACGTTAGTATCTCTGGTATATACATGATAAAACCGCATATACAATTAGATATTCTCATTTTTGCTGGACAAAGCTTAAATATGATACATGTGTTCTGGACCCATATGACGACACCAACGACGGCAGTACAGCTTGATGGCGTTCGGAAAGATTTCGGCGACACGACCGCTGTAGACGGGATCGACATCGACCTCCGGCACGGCGAGTTCTTCTCGTTGCTCGGTCCGTCGGGTTGCGGAAAAACGACCACGCTACGGATGATCAGCGGGTTCGAGACACCGACCGACGGCTCGATCCGCATCGAAGGCGAAGACGTCGTCCACCGGCCGCCGAACAAGCGGAACACGAACCTCGTGTTTCAGGGACTCTCGCTTTTCCCGCACATGACCGTCGCCGAAAACGTCGGATATGGACTGAAAAAGAACGCCGTTGAGGCCGACGAACGCGACCGGCTCGTCGAGAAGTATCTCGACATCGTTGACCTCTCCGGGTACGGTGACCGGAAGCCACAGGACCTCTCCGGTGGACAACAGCAGCGCGTGGCGATCGCACGTGCGCTGGTGAACGAACCGGATATTCTGCTTCTGGACGAGCCCCTTTCGAGCCTCGACCGGAAGCTGCGCCAGCAGATGCAAGTCGAGCTTCAGGAGATCCACGATCGTGTAGAGAGCACGTTCTTCTACGTAACACACGACCAAGACGTGGCGATGAGCATGTCCGATCGACTCGCCGTAATGAACAACGGGCAGATCGAACAGATCGGGACGCCCAAGGAGATCTACCGCGAACCCGAAACCGCGTTCGTCGCCGATTTTATCGGAGATACGAACCTCCTCGACGGCGTCGTCGAGAACACGACGCACCCGCCGCGACTCGAACTCGACGCCGAGGTCGACGTCACCGTCGAGCTCGGTGAGCCTTCGACCAAAGGCGAGGTGATCGCGTCTATCCGGCCTGAAGAAGTCGAAGTCACGGAGGCCGGGGGCGGCGCCATCGACGGTACCATTGTCGATCAGTATTTCCACGGAGAGCGAACCAATTTAGTGATCGAACCCCACGACGATTCGCTTCCGGAACTCGATGTCGCCGTCCAGGGACGAACGGACGTTCCCGATTCCGGAGAGGTCTCAGTCGACCTCAACGCCGACGCGATGAGCGTGTATGCGAAGTAGCTCCTCGGTCCGGCTGTCGATTCTCGATCCGACTGTCGAAGTGGCCGGTCGGCGATCAGTGGCGCATCACTCGATGACTCGCTGTGATTCAACCCGCCGAATGTGACCGTGTACACACTTGTTGATTTGAACGACAGCAGCGGAGATATATGAACGAACGCACCGACGCAGCCACTGACACCGAAGCGACGACCGTGTTGCTCCACCATAGCGTTTCGGCCGTCTTCGGCGGCGATTTTGTCGACGGAGTGCGTTCCCAGCTAGATGCCGTACTCCCGTCAACGGGCCGGATCGAGACGGCGACGACCGCCGAGGAATCCGGCACGGTAATCAGTGACGCGGACGTTATTTTGACGATCCGCCCGGTTAACGACGAACTCCCTACCGGGACGGCTCCCGACTGGATACAGACCCTCAACTCCGGGGTCGACTCTTATGACCTCGAATCGCTCGGAGAGCGAGGAATCGCGGTGACGAACGCCGCTGGCGTCGCTGCTAATCCGATCGCTGAGCAGGTACTCGGTTACCTGCTCGTCTTCGAACGCCGGATTCACAAGGGAATTCGGCAGCAGGAGCGTGACGGTATCTGGCAGCGATACTCTGCGGGGGAACTCCGCGGAAAGACACTCGGTATCGTCGGAGTCGGCGCTATCGGTACGCGCGTTGCGGAGTTGGCATCAGGGTTTGATATGAAAGTGCTCGGTACAAAACGCACGCCAGAGACGGCCCCGGATGTCGTTGATGAGGCGTACCCGCCGGACGGGCTTCCCAAACTCCTCGCGCGCTCCGACTACCTCGTTCTCGCTTGCCCACTGGTTGAGTCGACACGGGAATTGATCGGTACGGACGAACTCATGTCCATGCGGTCGGACGCGGTGCTGGTGAACATCGCACGCGGTGAGGTGGTAGACCAAGCAGCGCTCGCGACCGCTCTCCAGCAGAACCGGATTCGCGGGGCCGCACTCGACGTGTTCGACGAAGAGCCGCTCCCGCCAGCGTCGCCACTGTGGGACCTTCCGAACGCGGTCGTTACCCCGCACATGGCAGGTTCAACACCGAAGTACGCCGACCGGATCGGAACGCTGTTCGAAGAGAACTACCGGCGGTACGACGACGACGAACTCGAAGAGCTTCGTAACCGAGTCGTGTGAACTACCGCAATCACGGAGGCTCAGGGCTTAGTCGTGGGGTGAATCGGACTGCTGAGAGAGCAACCACTCGGGAGACCATCTCTGGACGTTCTCTCGGTTCGTTCCGTTCACTCCTTCGTCGTCGGTGATCCTACAACCGACCGGTTCAGTCATCCGCCTCGGCTCGGGAAATCTCGGCCCGGACCGTGGCCGCGAGTGCTGCGATCCCCTCGTCGATCTCGGCGGGCGAAGCGTGGCTGAACGAGAGCCGAGCGTTGCGCGTACCCGTATCGGTCGTGTAAAAGAACGATCCCGGAAGATACGTCACGCCCTCGTCGATGGCCCCGGAGAGCATCCGTTCGGCGTCGACTCCATCTGGAAACTCCACCCAAACAAAGAACCCGCCGTTGGGCTCACTCCACGTCGTTCCCGGGGGCATTCGCTCCTCTAAGCTTTCCAACATCCGATCCCGCCGCTTCCGATAGCCTGCCGACAGCTCCTCTATCGCTCGATCAAGCCGTCCATCTTCCGCGTAGCGGGTGATGAGCCCCCGTGTGAAGCTAGGTTCTCCGCCTGCGTTGATACGATCAAACTGTTTAACAAACGACTCCTCGGCGACGATCCAGCCGGTCCTGACGCCCGGGGCAATCGTTTTCGAGAAGGTGTTGACCCGGATTGTTCTGCCCGTCTCGTCGAGTGCCCGGATCGGCAGTGGTTCGGCACCGTCGTATCGGAGTTGGCCGTACGGGTCGTCTGCAAGAATCAGGAAATCGTATCGCACTGCCAGTTCGATCAGGCGCTCGCGTCGCTCTTCTGTGAGAGTCACTCCTGTCGGGTTGTGGAAGTTGGGGATCGTGTACAAAAGCTTCGGGAGGGGGTCGCCGGCCGCTTCGCGCACAGCAAGGTCAGCGGCCAGCGCCTCGATGTCGAGCCCCGCCTCGTCCATCTCCACATCGTCAATATCGACTCCGTAGTTGCGAAAGAGTCGGAGCGCACCCATGAACGTAGGCGCCTCGACAATCACCGTATCACCGGGATCAAGGAACGTCTGGCACACCGTGTCAATCGCATTCGTTGCGCCGTTCGTTAGATGGATCTCATCGGTCGTACAGTCCATCCCGCGGTCGCGGGCCTGATCGACGATCAACTCCGGAAGGGCGTCGGCATACTCGCCGCCTGCGTACTGGAGCGCTCGATCACCTTCAATCTCGAAGAGTGAGTCGGCCGCCGAGACCAATTTGTCATTCGGGAACGAGTCCGGGTACGGGAAACCGAAAGCTAACGGGACGGCACCGGAGTCACGGATACCTCGCCATGCCCCATAGACGGAGCTATCCATCGTCTCTTGGACGGTCTCGGTGAACAAGTGACTGAGGTCGTTTGACTGATCGCGTTCGCTCATTCGAGTTCGTCCGTTGACAGCACCTTCAATGACATAAGTTTATTGGCGTAAAACACAATTAACCAAGCACAGTTATGCGACATAGCTGTCTGTATTTAATCCTATATCATTTTTGTCTGCGCAAATCTGAATTTTCTTGATTGTTTAAAACCAACGGCTCTGTTCGCTCGATACAACAGACTTTCCGTGTGGCGCTTCTCGTGTTCGTATGACGATAGCTACTGGCGATTCTGTGACCCTCGAGTACACGGGACGGCTTGACAATGACACAGTGTTCGACACCTCCCGAGAATCCGTCGCCGAGGAGACTGGCCTCGCCGAGGCGCAGCCTGATCGAGAATACGCCCCGCTGACAGTCGAAATCGGTGACGAGCAGGTCATCGAAGGGATGGAAGAGGGACTGATCGGCCTCGAAGCTGGGGAGACAGAAACGCTGACGATCCCGCCGGAGAAGGCCTACGGCGAGCCCAGTGACGACCAGATTCAGGAGTTCGAAACTGAGGAGCTCACAGAGATGCTCGGCGGGCAGACGCCCGAGGAGGGCACCTATCTCGAAGCCCAGAACGGCAGCCAAGGCGAAGTCGTCCACGTCGATGAGGAGGTCGTCCGAGTGGACTTCAACCCGCGCCTCGCCGGCGAAACGCTGACGTTCGACGTCGAAATCATCGATGTCAACTGAGACCGAACGGCAGCGGTGGTGTCAGCGATCGGTGGTTTCTGTCGGGACGAACACTCGGTTCATCCTGTAACTTACCCGCGTGGCCCTCCGACTGGCGATACAGCCGAGTATGGATGACGGAACCTCCCTTCAGTCAGCGGCGGATTCCGCCGACGGGAATCAGTTCGTCCAGTGTGCTGCCTGCGAATCCGCCCTCCGATCACCGGGAAGAGGGGCCCTCTCGTTTCTGCTGCTCGACCAACTAACGATCCCGCTCGTCGGGTGTGACGACCACCTCGAAGAGTTCCGGTCTCTCTGTGGGCTTGCGACCGAAAGCCGCGCCGAACTGCTCGATCACCACCCGGCCGGCGGGGTCAACTGCCCGAGTTGCCGTCACGCACCGCACCAGCCACAACGGGTCATTCCGGTTGGGAACGGCGGGCTGGCGGTACTCGCATGCGAGACCCATCAGTCCGACATCCTCTCTCGGTTCAGCACAGGTCTCCAGGTACGACAGCATCTCACTTCCTCACTTGACGGAACGTCCACTGACCCGTGACGGACCAGATACAGACACCCCGAGATGGGTTCGCGGATGATCTCGAAGACCTACCGCCGGAGGAACGATGAGCGATAATCAACGAGGCGTGTTGGTCGTCGGCGATACGACCATCGACCTCTATCCGGTTGACGGGACGTCGATCACACCCGGCAGCCGGTTCGCGTGGCACGTCGGTGGGACGGCGACGAACGTCGCACGATGGGCGGCCTCGCTCGGGAGTGAGACCAGCCTCGTGACGAATATCGGGACTGATGTCATGGGAGAGCTGGCCGCCCAACACCTCGCGGACGGCCCGGTGGACGCGACACACGTGACCCGGGTCGACGCGCCGTCACCGCTCACCCTGTACGTCCCGACGGAAGCTGGCGACCGGTGGAACGCTTGGGTGGCCGGGAGTTGCTACGGCTTCACGCCGCCTGCCGATCCGGCCTCACTCGTGGTCCCGTACGAGTGGGTCCACTTGGAAGGTGTCACGTTACCGACCGAGGTGAACCAGAGTGCGGTTCGGCGGCTCGCCGAGGCGGCCGCGGAACACGGGGCGCACGTCTCGTTCGATCTGAACGGACGCACGAACCAGTGGGCCACTTCCGACGCCTATCAACAGGCGCTCCGCGACGTGTTACGGCACTGTGACCTGATCTTCGCCGGAACGGACGACCTCGCGGTGGCGGACATCGATCGGATGCCGGCGGGCGTCCTCGAACTACTGCCCCCGAATCACTCGGCGACGGTGTTCATCACGGACGGGCCGGGGGAGACGACCGCGGTGACCGTAGAAGACGGTGAGATTACCGAGCGGGTGACTGCGACGCCGCCACCGGCGACGGTCGCGACCACGGCCGGGGCTGGTGACGCGTTCGCTGGCGCAGTCCTCGCCGCACGGGACGACGGCGTCTCGGATCTCAGGGAGTTAGCGACGATCGGGAACACGGCCGGCGCGGCCGCGGTGGCGACGATCGGCCCGTTTGACGCTGACGGCTCTGATCTGACGGGCGAGCTGTTCTGATCCGACGTTGTTCGCGGATTCCAACAGATCCAGCACAGAAGTCGGATGGTCGTCCCCTATTGACTGTGCTCGGGTCAGCGAACGACACTTGCTGCGGGTTTCAACGGAGCCGACGAACGCGGGTTCCGTGACTCGTTCGTGATTTCGACCCCAAATGAGCCGCTGGTGAAGCCTAGCGGAGCGATGGCTATTTCACTTCCCGACGAAATCGCCTCCGTAGGTGACACCCTCGACACATGTCCGATTCAGCCCTCCAAGACGAGCCAACGACGAGTTCGGAAAACACGGCCGGATTAGATCTCGACTGGCTGTCCTTAGAGGACGGCGAAGAGATCCGCTGGGCGAGCACTCCGCACAAATACAGCATCGTTCCGGCGCTCGTCGTCGGACTCCCGCTCTCGGTAGTTCTCATCGGCATCCCGCTGATTGCGGCCAGCTACCTCCAGTACACCAACACCAACTACGTCGTCACGAACAAGGGCCTCTACAGCAAACGCGGAATCCTGTCGCGAGACGTCCAGCAGATCGGCTTTGATAAGGTACAGAACATCTCGTACTCCCAGTCGGCGATCGGGTCGTCGCTGGGATACGGCTCCGTCGACGTCAGCACGGCCGGCGGCTCCGGCGTCGAACTCCAGTTCCGCAGTATTCCGAACCCGGCAGCCGTCCAAGAGCTAATCTCGAAAGAGATCGACAAGCGTCAGCAGCGCGATTCGGCCGGCACGGCCGAGACCGACGACGTGCTCGACCAGATTCTCGTCGAACTCCGTGCGATCCGCTCGGCAGTGGCCGATGACGAGGAACAGGTGACCAATGGATCGTCGAGTTCGGCCGACGCCGAGGCGAGTCCGAACCGGCCTTCAGACGGAACGGTAGACCACCCCGATGAGTGACTCGTGGCTGTTCCTTCGTGACGGAGAGACGGTCGTGTGGGAGGGGACGCCGCGGCTGTCGGCCGCCGTCGGCGGCATCGCCGTCGGGACCGTCATCGTCGGGCTCTGTCTCGCGGCAGCGGCGACGATCGATCCGCGCCTGGCGGCCGCGAGTCTCGTCGGTATCGGCGTCGCCGCGTGGCAGGTTCTGCGGATACGCCGCACCAGGTACGTCGTCACGACCCGTGCCGTTTGGCTCAAACGGGGCGTCCTCGGGAGGACGGTCCGCCGCATCGGGCTGTCACAGGTACAGAACACGGCCTACAGCCAGTCGGTGACCGGTTCGCTGTTCGGGTACGGCACCGTCACCGTGGAGGTCGCCGGTGGCCCCGATCTGGCCTTTCGCCGGATCGACGACCCTGAGGCGGTCCGGCGGACCATCACCGGTCGAATCGGTAGCGACGGCGCGGACGTCCCCGGGACCGTCGATCAGTGGCGCGAAGTGCTCGCGATCGTCCGGGACCTCAAGCGCGCGGTCGAGTAGGAGCCACGAGCCGGATTCTTAGACGAGGATCGTCGAGACCGGATGCGAGATCGCTGTTCGCCTCGAAGCGACACAGCGATCGATGGGAGACCCGCGAACTTGGCCGTCACAACTCGTCCACTCTCGAACCCACGGGGATGAGTGCTCCGTGTCGGGTCCTTCTCCGTCGATTGCACGTACCGATTCGCGCGCGCGACTCGCAGGCCAGTCGATTGACGCCTGCTGGAACGCGTAACCGCTGATGGTCTGCCCCTCGATTCTCCGGCCTCGCGCGTCAGGACAGCCCGCGCAGCGCCCGCCACTTCGCGGCGACGAACCCCGCAAGGATGAACGCGAACCCGGCGACGGTCGCGGGCGTCACGTTCTGCCCGAGCACGAGCCAGCCCGCGATGGCGGCGAAGACGGGAATCACGTACTCGATGAAGCTCATCTCGATAGGACCGAGGTCGTTCAGCAGCGTGAAGTACAGCAGGAAGCCGCCGATGCCGGCGACCGCGGAGAGGTACGCGAGCGCGCCGAGCGCGGCCGGCGTCCACGTGGCGGCCGCGAACGATTGGCCGGGGAGCGCGAGCACCGCGGCGTGGAGGACGACGGCACCGATAGCCATCATCCACGCCTGCGTGGAGAGGAACGGCATCGACGGCGAGCGGCTGTGCGTGACCACCGCGGCGACGGCGAAGGCGAGCGCGGACGCGAGCACGAGCGACACGCCGAGGACGCTGTCCGCGACGTTCGCGGGGTCGGGATCGGCGATGACGACGACGCCGGCGAACCCGAGCGCGACGCCGAGCGCGGTGGCGGCGGTGAACTCCTCGTCGGTCGCAACGAGCCGCGTGAGCGCGGGCGTCACCACGGGAACGAGCCCCAACAGCACGGCGGCGACGCCGCCCGTGACGTACCGCTGACCGGCGAAGAGGAACGCGTGGTGGGCTCCGATGATGAGCGCGCCGCCGACGAGCACGTAGACGTAGTCGTCCCGGGTCCGGGGGCGGACGTCGACGCCGGAGGCGAACACGGCGGCGAACAGTAGCCCGGCGGCCACGTCGAAGCGCACGGCCGCGAACGGCACCGCGGGGAGGTCGGCCAAGCCGACGTCCGTCGCCATGAACGCCGTTCCCCAGACGGCACACAGAAGCAGGTACCGGCCGGCCGTTCCGTAGCGACGCATTCACGCGGAGGTCGCCGCCGCCGGCGAAGTATGCGTCGAACCGCCTCGACGCTCCGAGCGTCCGGACCCGGCAGCCACCGGGTACGACTTAGTGTAGTGCCTCCGTATCGCCGGTATGGATCGGCTGGTCTGCTACAATTGTGGGGCGTCCTATTCGTTCGGGACTGCCGCTCGCTGTACCTGCGGAGAGCCGCTTTGGTTCGAAACCGACGACGAGGCCGTCTCATGGCCCGGCGCGGATCCGGGATCTACCGACGCCGTCTCGTACGGTCACGACAGTCTTTGGCGGTACGAGTCGGTGCTCCCCGCTGTGGCACCCGTAGGACTGGCCGCGGCCGCCGGCGGAACGCCGCTCTTGCGAACGCCGTCGATCGAAACTGCCGACGGACCACGAGTCCACCTCAAACTGGAGGGGACAAATCCGACGGGGAGCTTCAAAGATCGGGGGACCGCCGTCGGTATCGGCCGCGTCGACGGCCCCGTTGGAACCGTTTCGCACGGAAATATGGCGTTGAGCGTCGCTGCTCACGCCGCCGCGACCGACCGTGAGGCGGTCATTCTCGTCGCCGAGGACACGCCGGACTCTCGTCTCGCGATGATCGCCCAGCACGACCCCCACCTGTTCCGTGTTCGCGGCGACTACGGACGACTCTACTACGATACGCTCGACGGCGATCTCGGCGTCACGTTCCTCAACTCCGACAGTCCGCTCCGAGTCGCCGGTCAGAAGACCGTCGCGTACGAGATCTGCGAGGCGTTTCGCCCGGAGGTGCCCGACGCGATCGTCTTACCGGTCAGCAGCGGTGGGCAAGCGAGCGGCGTCTGGAAAGCCCTCCGGGAGCTGAGGTCGGCAGGACTCATCGCCGATCTGCCGCGGATCTATCTCGCACAGGCGGCACGCTGTGATCCGATCGCGCAAGCGTACCGGCGTGGCGCGTCACGGGTTGATCCCGTGACCGACGAACCGACGGCGGCCGTCTCCATCAACAACGCCGACCCACCCAGTGGGAACCGGGCGTTGGCAGCCGTTCACGACACTAATGGGGCCGTGCTGTCTATCGCTGAAGAGACCCTGTTGGCCGAGACGAAGCGCCTCGCCGCCGAGGCTGGCATCGCCGTCGAGCCGTCGTGTGCCGTGGCCACGGCGGCGGTTCAGGAACTGTCCGAGTCTACCGAACTCGGCTCGGACGAGGACGTCGCCGTGATCGTGACCGGATCCGGGTACAAGTACGAGTCACCCGAGACCGAATCCACGGCTGTCCGTGAAATCGATCGAGGTGACGTTCCAGCGGCGGTTCGCGACCTCGCGTCTTGACATCCTCCCCGCGCTAAAGCACGGGGCTTTCTCCTTGTATCTCGGTAGCCGGCGTTCCTCGATAGCGGTGGCCCAGTCGCCAAGATCTACGTGTCCATCGTCGATCTCTCTCGCATCGAATTCTTTTTATGAACCCTTCCGTGATCAGCAGCGTCCTCAGAGCTCCTCGAATCGCTCCACCCCTGCCCGCGCAACCGTCATGTCTTCATCGACGCTGCCGCCGGAGACACCGACGCCGCCGACGACGGTTCCGTCGTCGTTCTCCAGCGGGAACCCGCCACCGAAGGTGACGATTCGACCGCCGTTCGTGTTCCCGATCCCATACAGTGACTCGCCCGGCTGCGACGCCTCGTGGATCGCCTCGGTGTCCAACTTCAGCGACACCGAGGAGTACGCTTTGTTCTGGGCGATGTCGACGCTCCCGAGCAGCGCACCGTCCATCCGGTGGAACGCCACGAGATTCGCACCGCCGTCCATTACCGCGACGCACATCGGCACGTCAATCGCTGCGGCCTCTTCCTCTGCGGCTGTAATTATTTGCTTAGCGACGTCTAATGTTACCGTTGTCATACTGGGTGTACTCCGTCTACCTGTTGTCACGGAAATATAATAAACTAATATGTAGATATCCGTAATGACGAGCAGACGACGAGAGCGAGCAGCGAACGATCGGAGAGTAAGAGGAGGCGACCCGACCGACAGCAGCGACACCAATCTCTAATGAGGCAGTTTTCCCGAACCAGAGGAGGGCGCGTTGCGGATATGTGTTGAAATACTACGGCCACTCACAGCGTTCGGGATGTCAACGTGTTGATCAGGTCGCTGCCTGAAAGCCTTGTCCTCTCTGTGAGCAGTCCTTGTCGACGGCGAACACTGCCGTCGACAAACCGGCGATGTCTATACTCTCCCGCGATCGGGTGTCGACAGGCCCTCGGCAACAGCAACGTCGTGTCCGGCGGCGTACCCGTTCAACTTGGCAGCGATCGGCGACTCGCGCAGCTCCTTATCGCCGTATCCGGCCGCCTCGAATGCATCCATGAACGAGGAGACCGACCGGAGCTTGTACTTCTGGTGGTAGTCCTCAGCGGGGTAGAAACGCGAGAGCTGTTCGACGCGTGTTCCGATCCCTTCGGCAGTGAGTCCCCGCGTCGTGAGGAATTCGTCGAGGACTGCTCGTTGGTCTTCGGTCGCAGCGAACACGATGTTCTGATACTGCGTCTTTCTGGTCTGGTGCTGCGGGTCGTGCGAGTGGAACACCTGACTCAGGAGATCTCGGTACGGTATCGTGTCAGAGTCGAACTCGACTTGGAACACCTCCGTGTGGTCGCCTAGGGAGTGATACGTCGGATCGACCTTCGTTCCGCCGGCGTACCCGACCCGGGTGCGAACCACGCCGTCCATCGCGCCGAACCGGGCATCCGGTCCCCAGAAACACCCGATCCCGAACGTCGCCGTGGCAGTCTCCGCACTCTTCATCGCCCGACTGTCGTACTCGCGTATCTGCGTTTCTGTAATCGTCATTGGAGTCACCAGCCTGGAGAATCGCCGAAGCGCGGGTCGTGGATCCCACCGCATCTACCACCGGTCAGGCTCGCAGTCGTATATATTACGTGTCGATGTCCGTGCGCAGTCGGCAGCGGAACCGACACCACCGCTTGACGATGTGATGGAGAACATCCGACCTGAACTGATTCGGCGGGTGGCGGCGAGAGACCGCGATTCGACCCGAGACATTATCCTACTTCAGCGTAGTCTTCACCGACTCGTGGCGTAACTGGGCCTGTGTCGCGGCAAGGTCGTGCTGTTTATCCTGATGGTGTCGTGCGTGAAAAATATACCCAATACTTTTACGATCGCGGCAGTTCTCTTTTATTGTAACTAGCAGAAGGCGACGATGTAGATGCGCCGACCGCAGGCGACTTGAAAAAGATCGACTCCAAAATCGCTGGACGTGATAGGGGGTCGTTTCCTTCAGAAAAACACAGGAAGCGTATGGGTTGGGGCGGATTCGAACCGCCGGCCTGCTCCGTGTGAAGGAGCCGTCATAACCTGACTAGACCACCAACCCGCGCACTCCGAGGTATCCGACCTCCAGACTTAAGCGTTACCTTACGGCGAAGCTTCATCCCGAACCCGACCCGATCCCGAACCCGACCCGATCCCCCGGCATGACTCACGAACTCCGCTTCCTCGAACGTCTTCGGCAGCGCGTCGCTAGCCTGCTCCACGCGCCGCTGTCGCTCGTCGGCCTCTACGCCGAGCGCGAGACGCCCCGCGAGCAGTACGCGTTCACGCTCCACAAGCCGTCCCCGGTCGTCGAGGCGCAGCTCCACCGGCTCAGCTTCGTCCGCAACCTCGTCTCCTCGCTCAAGTACCGGGCGTACGCGACGCCGCCGGAGACGACCGTCGCCAGCTGGGTCCGCTACCCCGAAGGTGCGCTCGCCAGCGACACCCAACTCCACCTCGCGCTGTACACCGGGACGGACCGCTCGACGACGGACGTGTACGCCCACTGGGAGCCGTCGTGGATCCGCCACCCGATCCGGCACTACCGCGCGACCGACGTCGACGCGCAGGCAGGAATCGAGCGCGCGCGATCGCTGTTCGAGAACGCAGGTATCGAGTACGCGGTCGTGCCCGCAGAAGAGCGGATCGGCGTCGACGCGGACGCGACCGTCCCGGACGACCGATCGCCGCCGGTCCGGTAGTCGACGGTCTACTCCGCGGCGGCGGCGTCTTTGCCCCGGTACTCGGCGACGCGCTCGCGGGCAGACGCGACCGCCTCGCGGGCCTCGCCCTCGGCGCGCTCCTCGATCCGTTTCAGGTCCGCTTGGAGCTTGTCCAGCCGCGACGGTTCCGGCTCCGGCTCCTCGTCCTCTCGGCCGACGAGCTCCTTCACGCGCGTTTCGACCGGCTCCAACTCCTCTGCGACGCCCGCCTTCGCGTGTTCCGTCGCTCGACCGAGGTAGTACCGTGCGTCTTCGAAGTGTTTACTCATATCTGTCCTTTGGTCGAGGGCAGATATAACCTTTGTGGCGATGAGACGAGGACAGTATTCGACGCAATGGCTGCCGAGTCACTGCTACGATCGGAGAATACGGTGTTTTAGAGCCGATACGAGCCGAATACAGTTCTCCGTTCTCACTCGCGCGCGCCCGGCGGCAGCGGGTCGGCGTGGTCGGCAATCGCCTCCGCGACGCGGTGCGGGTGTTCGTGGACGACCCAGTGGGTCGCCTCGTCGATCACGAGCAGGCGGCCGTCCTCGCAGCGTTCGACGCTCTTGTTGGCCAGTCGCCGCGCGAGGAACTGGTCTTGCGCGCCCCAGATCACGAGTGTCGGGACGCTCACCTCCGTTTTGGCCGGCTCCGGGCGGTCGCGGACGATCGCGCGGTACCAGTTCACCATCGCCTCGAAGGCCCCGTGGCGGTTCCACGCTCGGCGGTACCGGCGCAGGTCCTCGTCGGAGAACGTGCCGGGCGCGCTCGTGTCCCGCAGCGCGTTCGTCGCCAGCCGCCAGTTCCCCGCGCTGGCGACCGCCTCGGGGAGCTTCGGCAGCTGGAACGCAAGCATGTACCAGCTCTTGAGCCGCTGGTCCCACGACCCTCGCAGCGCCCGCTCGAAGACGCTCGGGTGCGGGACGTTGACCGCGACCAGCTCCGAGAGCCGGGACTCGTGACCGAGCGCGAGCCACCACGCCACCGCCGCGCCCCAGTCGTGGCCGGCGACGGCGGCCGTCTCGCGGTCGTAGGCGTCGATCAGGCCGACGATGTCGAGCGCGAGTTCGTCGATGTGATAGTCGCTCACGGCCGGCGGCTTCTCCGAGCAGTTGTAGCCGCGCTGGTCGGGGACGACGACGCGGTAGCCCGCGTTCGCGAGCGGCGCGATCGCCTCGTGCCACCCGTACCAGAACTCCGGAAAGCCGTGGAGCAACACGAGCAGTTTCCCGTCTTCGGGGCCGGCCTCGACGACGTGGAGCGTCACGCCGTTCGTCTCGATCGCGCGGGAGCGACCCGGGACCGCGTCCGGGATCTCGTCGGCGGCGATCGGTTCCGGGAGGCGTCCCTCGTCGACCGGCCGGCCCGTCGGCGTGTCACGCATACGACCCCCGTGGGTCGGTGCCGACAAATAGCTACCTCGCCGTCCGACATCGGTGATCGAAATCCTCAAGCCGCTGGCAGGCGCCACTCCAAATATATCCGCAATTTCTCGCGCACCGCACGCCGAGCGTGCGGTACGCGGGAATTCACCTTACACCCTATGACATCCGACTCGTCGACCGCTTCAGCCGTGGACGCGCCGGACGGGGACGCGACCGTCTCGAACGTCGTCCTCGTTACGGTCGACTCGCTGCGCGCGGACGCCGTCTCCCCGTACGACGCCGAGCGCCACTCGCCGGTGATAGACGGGCTCGCGGACGGCGGGACCGTGTTCGACCGCGCGTTCGCGACGGGCAACTGGACGCCGTTCTCGTTCCCCTCGATCCTCGCGTCCGAGCCGGTGTTCGCCCGGTCGGGCGGCATCGGCGTCGACGAGTCGGACACCCTCGCGGAAGTGCTCTCCAAGGCGGGCGTCGCGACCGGCGGCTTCAACGCCGCAAACGGCTTCCTCACCGACCACTGGGGGTATCCGGACGGGTTCGACGAGTTCGAGCCGTTCGTCACGAGCGTCGGCTCCAGCCGGTACAGCCGCTATCTCGCCGCGCACCCGACCGTCGAGGCGTGGATCCAGCTCGCGACCTCGCCGGTCCGTCGGCTCGGCTCGAAGCTCCGCGGCGACGCCGACGACCGCCCGTTCCTCGACGCCTCGCGCATGTTCGACGTCGAGGACGCCGCGACCAAGTTCGTCGACGACACCGACGAGCCGTTCTTCCTGTGGGTCCACTACATGGACACCCACACCCCGTACGTTCCCGCGCCGCGGTACATCCGCGAGGTGTCGGACGGCATCCTCGGGACCCACCAGATGCTTCACGCGCACGCCCGGACGAGCCTCGGGCTCGAAGTGGGCGAGCGGACCCTCCGCGAACTGCGGACGCTGTATCAGGCGACGGTACGACAGGTCGACGCCAGCGTCGGCCGGCTGCTCGACAGCCTGGACGCTGCGGGCGTCGCCGACGACACCGCGGTGTTGCTCGCGGGCGACCACGGCGAGGAGTTCCAGGACCACGGCCACCTCGCCCACTATCCGAAACTGTACGACGAGCTGATCCACGTCCCGCTCGTGGCGGACGTGCCCGGCCTCGACGGCGGGCGCGTCGACGGCCACGTGGGACTCGACGCCATCCCGCCCACCGTCGCCGACCTGCTGGGCGTCGAGCCGTCCGCGAAGTGGCACGGCGAGTCGCTCCTCCCGGCGCTCCGCGGCGACGCGGCGTCCCCCGAGGACCCGGCGGACGATTCTGCCGACGAGCCGGCAGCCGAACCGACAGCCGAAACGGCCGCCGAGCCGACCGACGATCCCGTCGTCTCGGTGACCGTCCGCGGCGAGGAGGTGACCCAGCAGCCGATTCCCCGATCGCTGGCCGACGGCGACCTGCTCGTCAGCGCACGCGACGACGACTGGACGTACATCGAGAACGTCGACGCCGGCGACGTCGAGCTGTACCACCGCCCCTCGGACCCGACCCAACAGGAGAACCTCGCGGTCGACCCCGACGAGCGAGCACAGGCGGTTATCGACCGGTTGAAGCCGGTCGTCGACGACCACGCGGAGCTGCTCCGCGAGCGCGGCGCGGCAGCGGCCGCCGAGCGTGGCGAGGACGGCGACGACGAGGTCGACGAGGATCTTGAAGCCCGTCTCGAAGCGCTCGGGTACAAGTGATGATCCGCGCGACGTTACGCAGCTTCGCGAGCGGCCCGCTCGCGGTCCAGATGCGTCGGTTCATCGTCGTCGGCGCGTTCACCGCGGGGATCCAGATGTGCCTGTTGTGGCTGTTCGATAGCGTCGCCGGGCTGAACTATCTCCTCGCCGCGACGATCGCCATCGAGATCACGATCCTCCTCTCGTACGTGTTCAACAACGCGTGGACGTTCCGGGCGCGCCAGAACACGGGCGTCTCCGAGTACTTCCGCGGCATGCTCAAGACGAACCTCGTTCGCGGGACCGCGTGGCCGATCCAGATCGGCGTCCTCTACGCGCTCGTCGAGTGGGGCGGGATGGTCGCGCTCGTCGCGAACGTGCCCGCGATCCTCATCAGCGGGTTGTACCGGTTCGTCCTCGACTACCAGTGGACGTGGGGGTGAGCCGGGAAGCGGCCCGGTGGCGGACCGGTAGCCGCCCGGGCCCGCCGCTCAAAAGGGCAGCCGCGGTTCGATGCGCTCGACGAGGTCGCGGACCGCCTCTTGCTTGTAGTAGCCGACCGCCGACGCGACCACGATGAGCGCGAGGAGCGCTATCGCCGAGAGGAACTGCCCGTTCGCGATCTCGCCACCGGCGTGGACGGCCAACACGTACGCCGGGAGTCGACCGACGGCGATGACGCCGATGAAGGTGGGGAGCGACCACTTCGTGAGCCCGCTCAGAAAGCAGATCGCGTCGTCGGGGAGCCCGGGGACGACGACGAACGCGAACAACCCGGGGATGCCCACGGTGTCGACGAAGCCGTCGAATCGGGCGACGACGTCTTCGTGGAGGACGCTCTCGACGAAGGAGCGACCGAACCGCTTCGAGAGCGAGAACGCGACCGCGCTGCCGATGAGGACGCCGGTGAGGCTGTACACGGTGCCCCAGAACGAGCCGAAGAGGTACCCCGCGACCACGGCGACCACCTGTCCCGGAATCGGGGCGACGATGACTTGGAGGGCCTGAATGCCGATGAAGACGATCGGCGCGAAGACTCCGAACCCGTCGAGCCACGTGCGGAGGGCCTGCCGGTCGGTGAGAAAGCCGGCGTAGCGGCTCACGAGGACGTAGAGCCCGACCGCGAGGACCGCGACACCGACCGCGGCCGCGATCCCCCGCCGGCGATCCGCCCGCGAGGAGAAGAGTTTCATTCGTGTCGTAGCGGGCGACAGAGCGACTTGAAGGTTACCGATAGCGTCACGCCAGCGGGTCGTCGCTCCAGTAGGCCATCCGCATCGGGATCCCCTCGGCGTCTCGGTAGGTCGCGTCGCCCGGGAGGAACCGGAGGTCGTCGACCGCGTGCCGGGCGACCACCGCCAGCCCGAGCGCGTCCACCGCGTCGTCGACGGTGGGGTCGGCGGCCGCCGACTCGCTCGGGGCGTCGTCGTCGGTCCCGGATTCGGCGTCGACCAGCTCTCGGCAGATCCGTCCGAGCGTTGCGCCCGGCTCGTCGAGGTGGCCGTCGAGGGCGGCGAGGCGCTCGCCGACGCCCGGCGCGGTGGTCTTCGAGCGGTCGAGGCGGCGGCCGTTCAGCCCGCGGAAACACACTTCTGGGTGTGCCTCCATGACGTGTTTCCGCGCCGTCTCGTCTTCCTGGAGGAACGCGTCGACCGCGCCGACCGCCGGCGCGATGTGGTAGGACTGCCGGCTGAGCCCCTTGTCGAGGTCCGCACGGTTCTGCTCGCTCACCGTCTCGTAGTCCGCGCCGTCGCACGCCAGTTCGCACGCCCCGCGCGAGGGCACGGGAAAGACGCTGCTCGGGCGCTCGGCGGCCGACCGCGCGGCCGAGTCGACGGTCTCGCGGTTTGCGAGGGTCTCCGGACCGTCCGGGAGGCCGATCGGCACGTCAACGAGGATTCGGTCGACGCCGTCGTTCCAGAGGGTTTCGAGGTCCGCTTCGAGGCGGCACTGCGGTTCGTCCTCGCCATCGAACACGACTGCGATCCACGCGCCGCCCGCCCAGTCGACGCCCGCGACGGTCTCGGTTGGCATCGATCGATCGTTTTCGCTCCGGCTATTCAATCGGTTCGGTGAATCGAAGATCGAGTGCTATCGCTCATCACTTGAAACGGATGCGGGAGAAGTGGGCCGGCACGAATTTGAATCGTGGTTACGGCCACCCGAAGGCCGAAGGATACCAAGCTACCCCACCGGCCCGCACCTGAACGAAAGCCGTTCGTTCTTTTAATCCTTCCGAAAGGGGGGCGATACGCGGTCGCCGGATACCGTCCCGGCCGGACCGACACCGCCGCTGTCCCGGAAACAGTACGTGACGCGTGGTGGTTCGGTTCCGGTGAGAACGCTCTCGAAACCCCTGTCGATCGCTACGACGCAGTTGCTTCTGTGGACACGACCACCGAAGCCCCAGCCGCGAGGACCTCCGAAAGACGGTCGCCTCGCTTCGCTCGGCGCTGCGTCTTTCGTGGTCCCGCTCGCTTTCGCTCGCGGGACTCGCGCGACTCGCTGCGCTCCTCGCTCAGTCACTACGTTCCTTCGCTGTGGTGTCGCCGGCGGCGGAGCCGCCGGCTGCCCGTGGCGCGTAGCGCCACGCTGCTTGCGTCGTCGTGCTTCGTCCTCGCGGCTGCCCCTTCGAGTCCCGCCCCCGCACAGCAACAGCACCTCACGCCTCCCCAGCCTCGTCGACCGGTCTCCGCGTTGCTCCGACCGGTCGACTCCCTCGCGCGTGCTGTCTCGCGCCCTCCGGGCGCTCGCAGGCACGCGCCACCGCACCGCATGCTCCGTTTATAAGCTCTCGTCGCCGTTCCCGGATTCTACGGCGTCTTCGGTCTCGAAGTACCGGTCGCGGTGTTTCCGGCACCCCGGATTGAACGCGGCCCCGCACGCGGGACAGGCGTCGTCGCCGCTATCGAGGTACTCCCGAGCGGTGAGGGTCGTCCGACAGACCCCGCACAGGACCGCCGGCTCGTCGAAGCGCTCGCGGGGCCACGGGACCGCCTCGTGGTCGGCGGCCGCGTCGTGACAGGCGTCGCAGGGGTAGTACGCCTCACAGCAGCCGAACCGGAGCGCGATCACGTCGACGGGGTCGTCCCAGTGCGCACAGCGCGTCTCGGGGTCGACCGCGACGCCGCGCAGCGGGACCGCGAACCGCGGGTCGGTGTCGGGCGCGGTCGTCGTCTCGCGGTCCGCGCCCGAGCCGTCAGTAGCTGGTGTAGCCATCGGTGTCGAGCCAGTTGTGGACGACGGTGACGGTGTGGTCCGCGTGGAGCAGTTCGGGCCCGACGCGCAGCCGGCGCTCGGCGCGCTCGGCGATCGATTCCGCCTCCGAATCCGCGAAGTCGTGGTGGTCCGAGAGGACGAACACGGGGTCGCTCGGCGGCGCGGCGTCGACGAGTGGGTCACCCTCCTCGTGGAGCTGGACGAGCGTGCCGTCGGGACCGCGGCCGCCGGAGTCGCCCTCCCCGTCGCCGACGAGTCGGTCGAGCGTCGCGTCGAGTCCCATCCGGCGGAGTTCGACGCCCGGCGAGACGTCCGCGGGCATGTGGCCGATGGCGTCGTCCTGCGCGGCGAGCGCGTCGCGGACTCGCGCGGCGACGTTGCGCTCGTCCGGGTGGAGGTGCCGGAGCGTGTCGGCGTCGAAGGTGACCGTGAACGCGTCGTCGATCACGAGGTGGACCCGGACCGACTCGCGGATGCCGTGCGAGAGGAAGACGCCGGCGCTCACGCACCGACAGAGCAGGTCGAGCCGGCCGGCTCCCGGAATGTCGGACAGCGAGACCGCGTCGGGGTCGGTCGGCGCGTCGCGGCCGATGACGACGAACTGGCGCATGTCTCCGCGTCGCCCCCGACCGTCATAAGGCGTGCGACCCAACCGCCGACGTGAGCCTCTCTGGACTCTGTCAGGTCTGCGAGGCGGCGGCCGCGACCCGCACCTGCGACCGCTGCGGCCGCGCCGTCTGCGACGACCACTGGGACGAGACGGCCCGCGCCTGTGCCGGCTGCGCCGCCGGACGTGGATAGGAGGCGGCCGCGGGTAGCGCGGTCGCTCTCCGCCCGGCTGCGAGCGCGGCCTACCGGTGTCGGTTCAGCCGCTTTTTGAGCCGCTTGGCCGCGTCGCCCGCAGCGCCGAAGTACGTCGCCTCGTCGTCGGGACGGCTCGACTCCTCGCCGGCGAAGATGATCCCGCGCGAGGAGTTCACGAGCCCCACGTCGACCGGGAGGTCCGGCCGCGAGGCGAGCCCGTGTTCGACCGCGGCCTCCGCGTCGCCGCCCTGCGCGCCGACCCCGGGGACGAGAAACGGGATCTCGGGGACGATCTCGCGGACCGTCTCCAGCTCCTCGGGCGCGGTCGCGCCGACGACCAGCCCGACGTTGTCGTTCGCGTTCCACACGTCCGCGAGCGCGGCGACGCGCTCGTAGAGCGGCTCGCCGGAGGCGAGTTCGAGGTCCTGGAGGTCCGCGCCGCCCGCGTTCGAGGTGCGACAGAGCGCAAACACGCCCTTGTCCGCGCGGTCGAGGAACGGCTGGAGCGAGTCGCGGCCGAGGTACGGGTTCACCGTGACCGCGTCGACCCAGTCGAGCGCCTCGGCGTACCGCCGCGCGGTGTTGCCGATGTCGCCGCGCTTGGCGTCCAACAGGACGGGGACGCCCTTCCCCTCGGCGTACGCCGCGGTCTCGCGGAGCGCGCGCCAGCCGTCGGGGTCCTCGTAGAAGGCGGCGTTCGGCTTGTAGCAGGCGGCGTGTTCGTGGGTCGCGTCGATGATCCGGCGGTTGAACGCCCACCGCGGGAGGTCGGCGTCGACCACGTGTTCGGGGAGCCGGCTCGGGTCGGGGTCGAGCCCGACCGAGACGACGCTGTCGACCGCGCCGATCCGGTCCGCGAGCGTCTCGAAGAAGTCCATACGCGCCCTGCGTCGGCCGGTACACTAACGGTTTTGTTCCGCGAGCGACGCCCCCGCCCGCCTCAACAGGAGCAGTAGTACTCGCGGTCGACGAACTCCGTCTCGAACAGCTTCGCGGCCGGGCCCGGGTCGGAGGGCCGGTACACGCCGGTCGTCAGGTCGCCCTCGCGCTCGAACGCGCCGGAGACGAGCCGCCGCCAGTCGGCGGCCGACAGCTGGTCCCAGAACGCGTCGTCGCCGGCGAGAAGCGAGAGGTAGTCGCGGAGGTACACCCACCGCGTCGGCTCGACGCCGTCGGACTCGTAGCTCGCGTCGGTGACCGCGGCGTACGCCGCCATCGGGAGGTTCGCGCCCGCGGCGACGGGCATCGAGATCCACTTCCACGGTCGGGTGTTGACGTCGAGCAGCAGGAACTCCTCGCGGGCCTCGTCGTAGACGAACTCCGCCTCGCTGATCCCGTGGTAGCCCGCGTCGTCGAGGACGGCGAGCGCGCGCTCCTCGATGGCCGGCTCGTCGGCCGTCTCGACGAGACAGGAGGTGCCGAAGTTCAGGGGGTACCGCACCGCGGCGTTGCCGACGACCGCGAGCGCGTCGTCGGCTCCCGAGGGGGGCACGTAGGAGGCCAGCGAGTGGTCCTTCCCGGTCGCGATATCGACGCGCTTCTGGGCCATTACCGCGATCCCCGCGTCGCTCGCGGCCGCGACGACGTCCTCGAACTCCTCGCGGTCAGCGACCTCGATCACGTTGGTACCGAACGCCTCCTCGAAGTCGCGCTTGAGTTCGGGCTTCACCACGAGCGGGAAGCCGAGTTCGGCCGCGGCCTCGTCGACGGTCGCGTCCGCCTCCCGCGTGCCGGCCGCGTCGGTCTCCGCGAGGCGGTACGTCTCGGGGTAGGGGACGCCGAGCGCCTCGCAGGTCGCGTACAGCTCCGACTTGTTCAACACGTCGTCGAGCGTGTCGCTGCCGGCGAACGGGAGCCGGACGCCGTCGGGGTCGGCCTCCGCGTACGACAGCGCCCACTCGTCCATACAGCCGAACGCGACCGCCTCGGTCCCAGCGGCGTCGACGATCGCCTCCACGTCCTCGCGGAACCCGTCGAGGTCGTCGAGCGGGTACGTCACCGCCCCGGCGAAGTCGACCGCGTCGGACGGCGGCGCGAGCCCGTCGTGGCTGACGGTGCCGGCCGCGCCTCCGTCGGCGTCGCCGCCCGCGTCGCCGCCGTTGCCGCCCGCGCGGTCGAGCGCGATCACGGGCACGTCGTGGGCGTCGAGCGCCCGGGCGACGCCGAGCCCGGTGATGTGCGCGTTGCTGACGAGCGCGGGCGGTCGGTCGAACGTCGCGTCCGCGAGCGCGTCGATGAGTCCCTCCGTCGAGCGAAACCGGTCTGCCATACCCCCGTCTCGTCGGTCGACGCACAAAAGGGCCCCACGTACCGGCCCGGAGTGCCCGTATCGACGACGCGTCGCGGCCGCTCTCCGAGCGGACGACGCGAGCGGCTTTTCAGGCCGCGTCGCCTCCGGATCGGTATGACCGAAACCGAGGACGACGGCGACGCCGACTCGGCCGACGACCTCCCCGACCGACTCCGCCGGGCGTTCGCGGACCACGGCTCCTTCGAGCGCGAGGGCGACGCGTGGGTCTCGTCGACGACCGCGTTCGACGGGCGCGTCCGCGCAGAATCGGCGGAGGAGGGACGGATCCGACTCTCCGTCACGGTCCGCGTCCCGACGCTCGCCGCCGTCACCGCCGACGAGGTCGCCGACGTGGTCGAGGACGGCTGGGCCGACACGTTCGAGCGCCGCGTCGTCGACGTCGGCGGCGTCACTCGCCGCGAGCGCGAGTTCGACCCCGTCGTCGAGACCGACGGCGACGAGATCGCGGTCACCTACGCGCTCACGGACGGCAACGAGCGGCGCGGCGTCGACGACGCGGGCGCGCTGATCGACTTCGTCGAGGGGACGTACGTCCAGGGCGTGATCCCCGGCTACGAGTACACGGGGCCGGTCTCGGAGTTGCTCTCGGCCGCGCGACGGCACGGGAACGACGGCGCGGTCTGACGCGACCCGACTCCTCCGTGGTCGATAGGGGGAAGTGTCGGCGGCCCGTACGACGCCCATGCTCGCGCTGTTCGGGTTCGGCAGCCTCCTCGCTCTGGTCGCGTTCCACACGTTCCTCGCCGGGGTCGCCACCCGATTCTTCCGGCTCCAGCTGTCGACGTCGTGGGGCTCGGTCGTGTACACGATCGTCTTGACCCCCCTGCTGTTGCTCGTCTCGACGCTCGTGTTCACCGGCGCGCTCGGCGTCGGGACCGGGATCGATATCGGAAGCTCGACGATCCTGCTGGCGCTGCTCATCGCGCTCCCGCTCGCGCTGGGCGTCGCGATCGACTACCTCTACGTGCCGTCGCCCGAGGAGTACGAACTGCCGGACACGCGCTGACGTGGCGGATCTCGCCGAATCAGCGCTCAAGAAGGTCGGCGACGATCGACTCCACCCGCGCGATGACGTCCTCCGGCGGTCGCGTCGCGTCGACGCGGTGGAACCGCCCGGGGTCGGCCTCCAGCAGGCGCTCGTAGTTCTCGCCGACGGCCGCGAGGTAGCCGTCCCGCTCGAACTTGTCCGTCCGGCCGGCGCGCTCGGCCGCGGTCTCCGGGTCGAGATCGAGGTAAACCGTCGCGTCCGGCTCGCGCGAGAACGCCGCGTGGACGCCCTGAACGTACTCCATCGGTCGCTGGATGCCGACGTCGGCGCGCGCGAGCGCCGCCCCCTGGTAGGCGAACCGCGAGTCCGAGTAGCGGTCGGAGATCACTAGATCCCCGTCGGCGAGCGCCGGGCGTATCGTCTCGGAGAGGTGGTTGGCGTGGTCGGCGGTGTACAAGAACAGCTCCGCGAGCGGGTCGGCGTCGACGTCCGCCATCGACTGCGCCACCGCGTCGCCGTACCAGCTGTCCGTCGGTTCGCAGGTGAACGTCGCGTCGGGGTACACGTCGTGGAGCGCCTCCCAGACCGTCGTCTTGCCGCTGCCGTCGAGCCCCTCCAGCGTGATCAGCATGGTGGCGTTCCGCCGCGGCGAGGAATAAACGGCCCGGGTCGCGGCGGCGTCGGACCGCGCGCGATCCGAACGCGCGACCCGCGCTCGGCAGCCCTTTTTAGTGACCGCTCCGCGAACGCCCGCCATGACAGTCGATCCGCCAATCGCTCGCGCGCCCGGAGGGACCGAATGGTAGCGATCGCCGTCTCGCTGTCGCGCGTGGCGGCCGCGCTGGTGTTAGTCGTCCTCAACGGCTTCTTCGTCGCCTCCGAGTTCGCGTTCGTCCGGATCCGTGCCACCTCGGTCGAGGAGATGGTTGAGGACGGGAAGGCGGGCGCGGAGACGCTCCAAGAGGTGATGACCAACCTCGACGACTACCTCGCGGCGACGCAGCTCGGGATCACGCTCGCGTCGCTCGGACTGGGGTGGATCGGCGAGCCCGCGGTCGCGGCGCTGCTCGAACCGGTCCTCGGGCCGCTGCTCCCCGAGAATCTCGTCCATCTCGTCGCGTTCGCGGTCGGCTTCTCGTTCATCACGTTCCTCCACGTCGTCTTCGGCGAGCTCGCGCCGAAGACCATCGCCATCGCGCAGGCGGAGCGGATCTCGCTGTTGCTCGCGCCGCCGATGCGGGTCTCGTACCTGATCTTCGCGCCCGGCATCGCGGTGTTCAACGGGACCGCGAACGCCTTCACGAGCCTGATCGGCGTCCCGCCGGCCTCCGAGAGCGACGAGACGCTCGAAGAGCGCGAGATCCGCCGCGTGCTGGCCCGCGCCGGCGATGCGGGTCACGTCGACGAGTCCGAGGTCGCGATGATCGAGGGGGTCTTCGAGCTCGACGACACCGCGGCCCGCGAGCTGATGGTCCCCCGGCCCGACGTGGTCTCGCTGTCCGCGGACGCGTCGCTGGCGGCGGTCCGCGCGACGGTCCTCGACGCCGGCCACACCCGCTACCCGGTCGTCGCCCGCGACGACGCCGACCGCGTCGTCGGCTTCGTGGACGTGAAAGACGTGCTGCGCGCGACCGAGGAGGGCGACGACGACGCCACCGCGAGCGACCTCGCCCGGGAGATACTCGTCGTCCCGGAGACGACGAGCGCGAGCGATCTCCTCGTCCAGTTCCGCGACGAGCGCCGACAGATGGCGGCAGTCATCGACGAGTGGGGCGCGTTCGAAGGGATCGCGACCGTCGAGGACGTCGCCGAGGCGCTCGTCGGCGACCTCCGCGACGAGTTCGACACTCCCGAGCGCAACCACACCATCCGCCGGACCGCCGAGCGCACCCACGAGGCCGACGGCTCCGTCCCGCTCACCGCCGTCAACGACGCGCTCGGCACCGATCTCGACGGCGACGGCTACGAGACGCTCGGCGGGTTCGTCCTCGACAGGATCGGTCGCTCGCCGGAGGTCGGCGACGTCGCCGAGACGGACGCGTTCGCCTTCGAGGT
Source organism: Halorubrum sp. DM2 (assembly GCF_901686465.1). Taxonomy (NCBI): domain Archaea; kingdom Methanobacteriati; phylum Methanobacteriota; class Halobacteria; order Halobacteriales; family Haloferacaceae; genus Halorubrum; species Halorubrum sp. DM2. The sequence goes on along the minus strand of NZ_LR594487.1, from coordinate 792,016 downwards.
CACCGCGGTCGACGGCGCGCGCATCTCGACGGTGCGCGTCACGCGGCGCGAGGGGGCCGACGCGGCCGACGACGGCACGCACCCGGACGACGGCCCCGCCGACGCGACCGAGTAACGCTCGGACTCCGTCGCGGCCGCCGCCGATTCCTCCCGGCCGACCCCGCCCGGTCGACGCCGACGACGCGAGCGTTTTTCACCCGCGACCGTGACCGATGACCCATGCTCGACCGGATCTGCGTCCCCACCGACGGCAGCGACGCGGCCGCGGCGGCCCTCGACCACGTCCTCGCCGTCGCCGCCGACCACGGCGCGACGGTCCACCTCCTCCACGTGGCGGACACGACCCGCGACAGCGTGACGCGGATCGGCGGCGACGTGGTGGACGTGCTCGAACGCGAGGGCGAGTCGATCGTCACGGACGCGGCCGCCCGCGCCGCCGACCGCGGCGTCGACGCGGAGACGGCGGTCCGGCAGGGCGGCGTTCCGGAGACGGTCGCCGCGTACGCCGCGGAGGTCGACGCCGACCTCGTCGCCGTGTCGACGCGCGGCCGCCAGGGCGTCGAGCGCCTCGTCGGTAGCACGACCGAGCGCGTCGTCCGGCAGTCCTCGGTGCCGGTGTTGGCCCTCCGCCCGGACGACGATGAGACAACGTACCCGTACGAGGACGTGGTGGTCCCGACCGACGGCAGCCCGGCGGCGACCGCCGCGCTCGACCGGGCGATCCCGATCGCGGAGCGTGCGGGCGCGACGATCCACGTCCTCTCGGTCGTCGCCACGGGCGGGATCGGCGTCGGCGACTACGTCGACGCGGACGTCCTCTCCGAGTACGCCGACGACGAGGTCGCCGCGGGCGTCGAGCGGGTCGAGGCGGCCGGCGTCGCGGCGGTCGGCTCCGTCGAGGTCGCCCCCTCGGCCCCGCGCGGGATCCGCGCGTACGTCGAGGACCACGGCGTCGACCTCGTGGCGATGGGGACCCACGGCCGGACCGGCGTGAGCCGGTACCTACTGGGGAGCGTCGCCGAGCGCACCTTACGGACTGCCGCCGTCCCGGTGTTGACGGTCCCGACGCCCGAGACCGACGAGGAGTGACCGACCGCACCGTCGCCGGAGCGTCTGACGGCGCGGTAGGTTTACGGGCCTTCCACGCGATGCGGATTGTATGAAAGTGTTGGTAGCCGGCGGGACCGGATTTATCGGATCGTATCTCTGTCGCGCGCTCGCCGAGGACGGCCACGCGGTGACCGCGCTCTCCCGCTCGCCCGAAGAGACGCCGGAGGGAGTGACGGGCGTCAGCGGGGACGTGACCGACTACGACTCCATCGAGTCGGCCGTCGACGGCCACGGCGCGGTCGTGAACCTGGTCGCGCTCTCGCCGCTGTTCGAACCGGAGGGCGGCAACCGCATGCACGACCGGATCCACCGCGGCGGGACCGAGAACCTCGTCCGCGCGGCCGCGGACGGCGGCGTCGAGCGGTTCGTCCAGCTGAGCGCGCTCGGCGCGGACCCGAACGGCGACACCGCCTACATCCGCTCGAAGGGCGCGGCGGAGGGGATCGTCCGCGAGAGCGACCTCGACTGGACGATCTTCCGTCCGTCGGTCGTCTTCGGCGAGGGCGGCGAGTTCGTCTCGTTCACCAAGCGGTTGAAGGGGATGTTCGCGCCGGGCGTCCCGCTGTACCCGCTCCCCGGCGGCGGCAAGACCCGGTTCCAGCCAATTCACGTCGAGGATCTGGTGCCGATGATCGCGGCCGCGGTGGCCGACGAGGAACACGCCGGCGAAACCTACGAGATCGGCGGCCCGGAGGTACTCACGCTCCGGCAGGTGACGGATCTGGTCTACGAGGCCGAAAAGAAGGGGATCACCATCCTCCCGCTGCCCATGCCGCTCGCGAAGATCGGTCTCTCCGTGCTGGGCGCGGTCCCCGGCTTCCCGATGGGACCGGACCAGTACCGGTCGCTAAAGTTCGACAACACGACCGCCGACAACGACGTCGCGGCGTTCGGCGTCGACGCGGCCGAACTGACGACGCTCGGTGAGCACTTGGGGATCCGATGACCGCGGCGACTGCGGCGGGAGGCGCGGCGAACGTGTCAACCGCTCGAATCTCACGACTGGTAACGGCAACCGAAGGCTTATATACGAGATCACGTTCTGTTCACGTCAAACGCGGAGGGAGCACACGATGAAACTCGCAATGATCGGATTCGGACAGGCGGGGGGCAAAGTTGTCGACAAGTTCTTGGAGTACGACAAGCGGACCGGCTCCGAGATAGTTCGGGCCGCGGCGGCCGTCAACACGGCGAAGGCGGACCTCATGGGGCTGGAACACATCGCCGAGGACCAGCGCGTCCTCATCGGCCAGTCCCGGGTGAAGGGCCACGGCGTGGGCGCGGACAACGAACTGGGCGCGGAGATCGCGGAGGAGGACATCGACGAGGTCCAGGGCGCGATCGACTCGATCCCCGTCCACGAGGTCGACGCGTTCCTCGTCGTCGCCGGGCTCGGCGGCGGGACCGGCTCCGGCGGCGCGCCGGTGCTGGCGAAACACCTCAAGCGGATCTACACCGAACCGGTGTACGGGCTGGGCATCCTGCCGGGCAGCGACGAGGGGGGTATCTACACCCTCAACGCGGCCCGCTCGTTCCAGACGTTCGTCCGCGAGGTGGACAACCTGATGGTGTTCGACAACGACGCCTGGCGGAAGACGGGCGAGTCCGTTCAGGGCGGCTACGAGGAGATCAACGAGGAGATCGTCCGGCGGTTCGGCATCCTGTTCGGCGCGGGCGAGATCCAGCAGGGTCAGGAGGTCGCCGAGAGCGTCGTCGACTCCTCGGAGATCATCAACACCCTCTCCGGCGGCGGCGTCTCCACGGTCGGCTACGCCGAGGAGGAGGTCGAGGAGCGCTCCTCGGGCGGGCTGCTCTCGCGGCTCCGCGACGACGGCAACGACGAGGAGCTGGACAGCGCCCACACCACGAACCGGATCACCAGCCTCGTGCGCAAGGCGGCGCTGGGGCGGCTCACGCTCCCCTGTGAGATCGAGGGCGCGGAGCGCGCGCTGCTCGTGCTCGCCGGCCCGCCGGAGTACCTCAACCGGAAGGGTATCGAGCGCGGCCGCAAGTGGCTCGAAGAGCAGACCGGCTCGATGGAGGTCCGCGGCGGGGACTACCCGTACCGCGGCGCTGGCTTCGTCGCGACCGTCATCCTGCTCGCGGGCGTCACGAACGTCCCGCGGATCAAGGAGCTCCAGCAGGTCGCCATCGAGGCGCAGGACAACTTAGACGAGATCCGCGAGGAGAGCGACGAGAACCTCGACGAGCTCGTCAGCGACGACAGCGACGAGCTGGAATCCCTGTTCTAAGGGCCCCGTCGCTCGCGATGGAGGTCATCGTCCCCTTTTCGACCGACCGGCCGAAGTCGCGACTCTCAGACGTGCTCTCGCCCGATGAGCGACACGCGTTCGCGCGGGCGATGCTGGAGGACGTGCTAGACGCCGTCGTCGCCGCCGGCGGCGACCCGCGGGTCCTCGCGACCGACGCGGTCGACGTCGATCGTCCGGTCACCGTCGACGACCGCCCGCTGACCGACGCGGTGAACGCGGCGCTCGACGCGCGGTTGGGCGGAGAAGACGGAACCGAGTCGTCAGGGGGACCCGTCGCCGTCGTGATGGCGGACCTCGCCTTGGCGACCCCGGAAACGATCGACCGCCTCTTCGAGGCCGGTCGCGACGCGGATGTCGCGGTCGCCCCAGGGCGCGGCGGCGGCACGAACGCGTTCGTCGCCTCACACCCGGAGTTCCGGGTGGACTACCACGGCGCGTCGTACCTCGACCACCGCGAGATCGCGGCCGAGGTCGGCGCGGCATTCGTCGCGGTCGACTCCCACCGGCTCGCGACCGACGTCGACGAGCCGGACGACCTCGCGGAGGTGCTGATCCACGGCGAGGGACGGGCGGCGACGTGGCTCCGCGAGGCCGGCGTCGCGCTCGACGCGTCCGGCGGTCGGGTGACGGTCGCCCGAGAGTAACTATATTCGGTGTCGCCGGGGGATCCGCAACCGCGATCCTTTTTGAACGCCGCCCGCGAGTGACGGCCGTGTTCGCCGGGGCCGACGAGTACGGGGTCGACATCGCGGTCGCCGAGCCGGAGGTCGAGCGACTGCTCTCGGTCGGCCCGGCCGACGTCGACACCGCCGATCGGCTCACGTTCGCGCGCAACGTCTTCGTCCCGCTGACCACGGCGTGTCGCTACACCTGTACGTACTGTACCTACTACGACGTGCCGGGCGAGGCGTCGCTGCTGTCGCCCGAGGAGGTGCGCGAGCGGTGTCGGGTCGGGGCCGACGCGGGCTGTACGGAGGCGCTTTTCACCTTCGGCGACGACCCCGACGAGCGGTACACCGCGATCCACGAGACGCTCGCCGAGTGGGGGTTCGACTCGGTCCACGACTACCTCTACCGGGCCTGCGAAATTGCCTTGGAGGAGGGGCTGCTCCCGCACTCGAACCCGGGCGATCTGACGGAGTCGCAGTTCGCGGCCCTCCGCGAGGTGAACGCGTCGATGGGCGTCATGCTGGAGACGACGGCCGACGTGGACGCGCACTCGGGCGGCCGTCGGAAGACGCCCGGCCAGCGGCTCAACACGATCCGGGCGGCGGGCCGGCAGGGCGTCCCGTTCACCACCGGAGTCCTCGTCGGGATCGGCGAGGACTGGCGCGACCGCGCCGAGAGCCTGCTCGCGATCCGGGACCTCCACGAGCGACACGGCCACGTTCAGGAGGTGATCGTCCAGAACGTCGTCCCGAACGAGCGCTCCGACTTCCCGAAGCCCGACCTCGCGACGATGCGCCGAGTCGTGGCGATGGCGCGCGCCGCGCTCCCGCCCGAGGTGTCCGTTCAGGTGCCGCCGAACCTCTCGCCGGCGGCGGAGCTGTTCGACTGCGGCATCGACGACCTCGGCGGGGTCTCGCCGGTGACGGACGACTACATCAACCCCGCCTACGAGTGGCCGGACCTCCGCGAACTCGAAGCCGTGGCGGACGCCGGCGGCGTGCCGCTCCGCGAGCGGCTCCCGACGTACGCCCGGTACCTCCACGACGAGATCCGACCCCCGGACGTTGACCCCGCTCCCGACCCCGAAGACCGGAAGTCGTGGATCCCCGCGGCGGTCCGCGAGCGGATCGCCGCGGACGACGTCCACGGACGGCGGCTCCGCGCGGTCGCCCGCGGCGACGGCCCGCTCGCGGTTCGGAGCGACTGAAGCGGCCGCGAGCGTCGAACTGGCCGACGGGATCGCGGACCGGCTGACGGGACCGCGAACCGGCCGACAGGACCGCGGACCGGGCGTAAACAACCGCGCTGCCAGTAGCTTCTTTATATAGTCTCCCGAAAGAGCGGGTGATGTATCTCTTACAGGTCGACGCGATCACGAACGCGGTCGACGTGGCGGCGATCGCGACGACGGCGCTCAGGTTCGTCGCCGGCTTCGTGGCCGTGCTGCTGCTCGGCAAGTACGTACTGATTCCGGGGCTCCGGCGGATCGTCAGGTCGCGCGGGTTCGACGAGGCGGTGTTGAGCCTCGGGACGAACGTGCTCAACGCCGTCGTCTGGGTGGCCGCGATCGCGATCGGGTTCGCCGTGGCCGGCTACGGCGCGTTCCTCTCGGCGTTCGCCGTCTTCGGCGGCGCTATCGCGCTCGCGGTCGGCTTCGCCGCGCAGGACCTCCTCGGCAACTTCGTCGCCGGCGTGTTCATCCTGAAGGACAAGCCGTTCGAGGTCGGCGACTGGATCGAGTGGGACGGTAACTCCGGTCGCGTCGAGGAGATCGACCTGCGCGTCTCCCGCGTCCGGACGTTCGACAACGAGCTGGTCACCGTGCCGAACGGCGACCTCGCGAACAACGTGGTGACGAACCCCGTCGCGTACGACACGCTTCGCCAGAAGTTCGTCTTCGGGATCGGCTACGACGACGACATCGGCGAGGCGACCGACATCATCGTCGAGAAGGCCGAGGAACACGAGGAGATCCTCGACGACCCGGGCGTGTCCGTCCGCGTCACCGAACTCGGTGACTCCGCGGTCGGGCTCCAGTCGCGCTGGTGGATCGACGACCCCGACCGCGGCGACTTCGTCCGGGTGCGCTCCGAGTACGTCACCGCGGTGAAGGAGGCGTTCGACGACGCCGGCATCGACATGCCGTACGTCCACCGGCAGCTCACCGGGAGCGTCGAGGTCCTCGAATCGGTCGCGGACGACGAGTGACGGCGGCGTCGGTCGACGTCGTTCGGCGTCCGACCGTCTCGGGGCCGCCGCCGGGTCACCTTCGAATCCCGGTTTTCAGGAGCGGTATCGGACAAGTCGGGGAGCCGATGAGAACCGCCCGTCGCGTCGACGGCATCACTATCCTTTTGAGACTCGCGTTAGGTATCCGAACTGATGCCCTCCAACGACGCGATAGCCGCGGCCCCGATAGCGGCCGGCGTCCTCCTCGCCGGGACGGCCGCACGGGAAGTAGGACAGCACGGACTCGAGATCTGGACGGTGCTGGCGCTCTCCGGTGGACTCTCCGCGGTTGCGGTCGGTTTCGGCGTTCTGACCGGCTTCAGCGGCTTCGGCTCAGGTGACGACGGTCCCAGCGGACAACGTGGAAAAACGACGGTCGCCCTCGCCGGCCTCGCGCTGACGAGCGCCGCCGTCGGTGCCGGGATCGCGCTGCTGTAGCCGATTCCGACTGACTCCCACTAGCGGCGCGTTCGACGACCGCTTAGCCCGTCGCACGCGGAATCGATTGAACGTGTCTCCCGCGGACGAGTCCGACGGAACCGCTAGACCTCTTCCTCGGCGTCGCCCGCGCCCGGTCTGTACTGCCGGCTGACGGCCTGCCAGCGGTTCGACCGGAACCGGTAGCCGTTCAGTCCGGCGGGGACGAGCTTCTCGGTCACCAGCGCGACGTAGAGGCCGCCGACGCCGAGCGGCGTCGCGAGCCCGACCAGCGCGGCCGGGAGCGCGACGGCGTACAGCCCGATCATGGAGGCGACGAACGGCCAGCGCGTGTCGCCCGCGCCCCGGAGCGAGCCGGTGATCGAGCCGTCGATCCCGAGCGGGACCGCCGACACCGCGGCCGCGATGACGAACGCCGCGGTGGCGCTCACCGCGGCCGGGTCGTCGACGAAGACCCCGGCGATCGGGCCGGCGGCGGCGATCACCGCGGCCGACGCGAGGACGTAGACGACCGCCGATAAGGCGATCACGTCGCGGCCGTAGGCGGTCGCGAGCGACTCCTCGCCGGAGCCGAGCCGCTGGCCGACGAGCGTGCTCGCGGCGATCGAAAATCCCCAGCTGAAGCTGCCGAGCAGGGCTCGCACCCGGCGGCCGACCTCCAAGGCGGCGACGATCGCCTCGCCGAACGACGAGGCGATCCACAGGAGCGGGAAGACGACGACCCCCTCCGCGACGCGCCGGGCGATCAGGGGTGCGGACACCCGGAGGAGCTGCCGCGAGAGGCCGACGTCGAGCCACGGCCCGGAGCGTCCGACCGGGACCGGCGACGCGCCGCGGCCGAAGTACGAGCGCCCGGTCATCCCCCACGCGAGGACGAGCCCGACGGCGGCGATGGAGAGCGCGGTGCCGAGCCCGGCACCGAACACGCCCAGCCCGGCCCCGAGGACGAGCCAGCCGGTGAGGACGACGTTCAACAGCGCGCCGCCGGCGCGGGCGACCATCGGCGTTCGGGTGTCGCCGACGCCGGCGTACGTCCGGCTCGCGATCATGTTGAAGAACTCGAAGGCGAGCGCGGGGGCCGTGACGACGAGGTAGGTCGTCCCCGCCGACAGCGCCGCCTCCTCCCCGCCCACGAGGGCGATCAGCCGCTCCGCCCCGAGGACGTACCCGGCGACGATCGGCGCGACGAGCAGCCCGGCCACGATCAGCGACTGCTTGACCACCAGCCCCGCGCGGCCGCGCTCGTCGCCGCCGTAGTTCTGCGAGACGAGCGAGACGGTGCCGCCGGCGAGGCCGATGGAGACGAACTTCGCGAGCTGCCAGAACGCGAACGCGTACCCGAGTCCGGCGACCGCGGAGACCCCCACCGCGTGGCCGATCACCGCGAGGTCCACGGTGTTTTTCGACATGATCGCGAACCCGGTGACGATCCGGGGCCACGCCAGCCCCATCGTCTCGTCGAGACGCGACCGGTCGATGACGCCGGCGCGGTGGAGCGCGCCCGCGACCGCCTCGGCGACGCGGGCGACGCCGCGTCGGAGTCGGGATAGCATTGGACTGGGGTAGGCGTCGGGTCGGCTTGTGTCTGTCCGTCCGGGGCGCGACCGACCAGTAGCGCAACCGTTTTCATGCCGCCGGAGCCCTGTACCACACGTGAATACCAACGAGTGGCAGACATACCTCGTCACGGCGGCGAGCCGGTCCGCGGGGCGGACGACTCCCGAGGTCGTCGCGGCCGCGATCGACGGCGGGATCGACGCCGTCCAGCTCCGGGATAAGGGGACCTCCGCGCGGGAGCGGTACGAGACCGGGCTCCGGCTCCGCGAACTGACGGCCGAGGCCGGCGTGCCGCTGATCGTCAACGACCGGGTCGACCTCGCGGCCGCGGTCGACGCCGACGGCGTCCACCTCGGCCAGTCGGACCTCCCGGTCTCCGTCGCCCGCGAGCGACTGGGCGGGGAGGCGGTCGTCGGCGTCTCCGCGTCGACGGTCGACGAGGCGCGCGAGGCCGAGGCGGCGGGCGCGGACTACCTCGGCGTCGGAGCCGTCTACGGGACGGACTCGAAGGACGTGCCCGACGAGCAGAACGGGATCGGCACCGGGCGGGTCGCCGCCGTCGCCGACGCGGTCGAGATTCCGGTGATCGGGATCGGCGGCATCGACGCGAGCAACGCGGGACCAGTCGTCGACGCGGGCGCGACCGGCGTGGCGGCGCTGTCGGCGATCACGGCCGCGGTGGACCCGACGGAAGCGACCGCGGCGCTCGGGGAGGCGGTCGCGGATGTCTGAGGCGCGCGACCCGCTCGCCGACTTCGACGCCGAGCGCCTCGGCCGGGCGCTGTCCGCGGTCGGCGAGACCAAGCCGCTCGTCCACCACCTCACGAACGCCGTGACGACGAGCGAGACGGCGAACGTCACGCTCCACTGGGGTGGGCTCCCGGTGATGGCCGACGCGCCGGCCGAGGCGGGCGACATGGCGGCCGGGGCCGACGCCGTCGTAATAAACACCGGCACGGCGAGCCGACCCGACATCGACGCCATGGTCGACGCCGGACAGCGGGCGAACGAGGCCGACGTGCCCGTCGTCCTCGATCCGGTCGGATACGGCGCGACGCCGCACCGCGTGGCGTCGGTCGGCCGGCTCCTCGATTCGGTCGCGTTCGACGCGATCAAGGGTAACGCCGGCGAGATCCGTGGCCTCGCGGGCGAGGAGGCGACGGTCAGGGGCGTCGAGTCCGTGGGCGAGGAGTCCGGCGTCGCGGCCGCCGCCGAGGCGCTGGCGACCGAGACCGGTGCCGTCGTCGTCGCGTCGGGCGTCGAGGACGTCGTCGCCGACGCGGAGCGGGGGACGTACGGACTCGCCGTCGGCCACGAGCGAATGGGGTCGTTCGTCGGCTCCGGCTGTATGCTCGCGAGCACGCTCGGAACCGTGACCGCGCTCGCCGGGCGGGCGGACGCCCCGATCGCGACGCCGACCGAGGCGGCTCTCGTCGCCACGGCGGCGTACGGACTGGCCGGCGAGCGCGCGGCCGCGACGGAGCCGGCGGGTCCGGCGAGCTACCGGACCGCGTTCATGGACGCGGTGGCTGCGACGGCGACCGACCCGCCCGAGACGGGCGTCGCCGACCGCGCCTCCGAGATCTGATCGCCGACGACGCGACCCGACGCCGAACGGGCCGCGCTACCGCGTCGCCGTCTTCCACTCCCGCAGGCCGATCCGCCCGCCGTTGAGGTCCTCGGCGGGTGCGTCCGTGGCGGCCCAGACGAACAGCGGCGCGACGCTCTCGGGGTCGCGGGCGCGCTCCTTCCCGGTGAGGTCGGTGGCGACGAGTCCGGGGTCGACGACCCCGACGGTCGCGTCGAGGTCGGCGGCGAAGCCGCGCGCGACCGCCTCGGCGGCCGCCTTCGAGACCGCGTACGCGCCCATCCCCGGCTTCGACTCGGCCGCGACCGCGCCCGACGGGACGAGGACGCGCGCGTCGTCGGCGAGGTGGGGGACCGCCTCCGTTATCGTCGCGAACACGCCGCGCGCGTTCGTCCGCATCGTGTCGTCGTAGTCGGCGTACGTCAGGTCGGTCGTCGGGCTGTCGCCCGGCGCGCCGTGGAACACGCCGGCGTTCGCGAACACGACGTCGACCGGCCCGGCCTCGCGGGCGACGCGCTCGAAAAAGCGTTCGAGGTCGAACTCGTCGCGCACGTCGACGCGGTCGCCCCACGCGGTGCCGCGCTCGGCGGCGGCGTCGGCCCCCTCGCTCGCGGTCTCGTCGCCGGCTTCTGGGTCGTCGCCGGTACTCCCGTCGCCGACTTCCGGCTCGTCCCCGTCGCCGTTCAGCGCCGCGACGGTCCGATCGACGGCCGCGCCGTCGCGCCCGGAGACGGCGACGAACGCCCCCTCGTCGACGAACGCCTCGGCGACGGCCCGCCCGATCCCGCTCGTTGCCCCGGTGATCGCGACCGTCAGATCCATGTGACACGAGCTACGTGCGTCGGCGACTTAGTGGTATCCACTCGGCTCGGGGCGCTCGTTCAGTACTGCTGGCTCGCGGTTCTCGCGCCGCGCTGCGGGTCGTTTCGCCCGCCGTCGCGATCGGGCGTCCCGAACGTGTCGGGGACGCTCCCGCGCCGCGTCTGACCGGATTTATACCGCCGCCGCCCGTACGTTCGAACATGGACGTGGTCCCGGACATCGACGGAGTCGCCGGCGAGTCGGTCGTCGTTATCGGCGGTGGATTCGGCGGCCTCTCGACGGCCTGTTACCTCGCGGACGCCGGCGCGGACGTCACCCTGTTGGAGAAAAACGAGCAGCTCGGCGGCCGCGCCAGCCGGCTCGAAGTCGACGGTTTCCGGTTCGACATGGGGCCGTCGTGGTACCTGATGCCGGACGTCTTCGAGCGGTTCTTCGGGCACTTCGGCCGGACGCCCGACGAGTTCTACGAGCTGGAGCGGCTCGACCCCCACTACCGGGTGTTCTGGAAGGACGGCGATCAGGTCGACGTGCTGCCGGACCGCGAGAAAAACAGGGAGATCTTCGAGGCGTACGAGCCGGGCGCGGGCGAGGCGTTCGACGCGTACCTCGAGGAGTCCCAGCGCACCTACGAGATCGGGATGGAACACTTCGTGTACGAGGACCGTCCCCGGCTGCGCGACTACGTCGACCGCGACGTGTTGCGCTACTCGTGGGGCCTCTCGCTGCTCGGCAAGATGCAGGGACACGTCGAGGACTACTTCGACCACCCGAAGCTCCAGCAGCTGATGCAGTACACGCTCGTGTTCCTCGGCGGCTCGCCCACGAACACGCCGGCGCTGTACAACCTGATGAGCCACGTCGACTACAACATGGGCGTCTACTACCCCGAGGGCGGGATCGGCGCGGTCGTCGACGGCATCGTCGAACTCGCGGAGGACCTCGGCGTCGAGTTCGTCACCGACGCCGAGGTGACCGGCATCGAGGGACGCTACGGCGCGTTCGCGGTCGACACGGTCGGCGGCGAGCGCTACCTCGCGGACCGCGTCGTCTCCGACGCCGACTACGCGCACACCGAACAGGAACTGCTCCCGGAGCGGAAGCGGCAGTACACCGAGGAGTACTGGGAGTCGCGGACGTACGCCCCCTCCGCGTTCCTGCTGTACCTCGGCGTCGAGGGTGACGTGCCGAACCTCGAACACCACACGCTCGTCCTCCCGACCGACTGGGACGAGCACTTCGCGCAGATCTTCGACGACCCCGAGTGGCCCGACGACCCCGCCTACTACCTCTGTGTCCCCTCGAAGACCGACGACACGGTCGCGCCGGAGGGCCACAGCAACCTCTTCGCGCTGGTGCCGATCGCGCCCGGACTCGCCGACACCCCGGAGATCCGCAACCGCTACCGCGACCTCGTGATCGACGACATCGCGGCGAACACCGACACCGACCTCCGGGGCCGGATCGTCGTCGAGGAGACGTTCTCGGTCGACGACTTCGCGGACCGGTACAACAGCTACGCGGGCAGCGCGCTCGGACTGGCGCACACGCTCACCCAGACCTCGCTTTTGCGCCCGCCGCACGTCTCCGACGCGCTCGACGGGCTCTACTTCACGGGGTCGACGACGACGCCGGGAATCGGCGTCCCGATGTGTCTCATCAGCGGGGGGATAACCGCGGAAGCGATGGCCGACGACGACGTGTGAGCGAGGCCGTGAGCGACCAACACCGATCCACCACGGACGACCGAGCGGGGGCCGCCGGGAGCGGCGGCGAGGGGCTCCGCTACCTGCTGGTGTTGTCGCGGCCGCGCTTCTGGCTGTACCTCGCCGGGCCGGTCGCGGTCGGCGTCACCTACGGCATCGGCGACGTGAGCGGGCTGTTCACGCCCGTCACGGTCGCGCTCGCGGCGTACTTCCTCGTCCCCGCGAACGTGTTCCTCTACGGCGTCAACGACGTGTTCGACGCCGACATCGACGAGCTGAACCCGAAGAAGGAGGGTCGAGAGGCCCGCTGGCGGGGGAGCCGGCTCGTCGTCGCCGCGGTCGCCGCGTCGGGCGCGCTGGGGCTCGCGACGCTCGCGATCACGCCCCGGGTCGCGTGGCCGTACCTGCTCGGGTTCCTCGTTCTGGCGGTCGGGTACAGCGCGCCGCCCGCGCGCTTCAAGACGACGCCGTTCCTCGACTCGCTGTCGAACGGGCTGTACGCGCTCCCCGGCGCGGCGGCGTACGCGACGGTCGCGGGCGCGCACCCGCCGCTCGCGGCGCTCGCCGGCGCGTGGCTCTGGACGATGGGGATGCACACGTTCTCCGCGATCCCGGACATCGAGCCGGACCGGGCGGCGGGGATCGACACGACCGCGACGCTGCTCGGCGAGGGGCGCACGTACGCCTACTGCTTCGCGGCGTGGACCGCCGCGGCCGCCGCGTTCTGGCTCGTCGACGCCCGGCTCGGCGCGCTGCTCGGCGTCTACCCGATGTTCGTCGCGTGGGTCGCGCGCTCGTCGGTCTCGGTCGACCGGGCGTACTGGTGGTTCCCGGCGCTGAACACCGTCGTCGGCACGCTGCTGTCGATGGGCGGTCTCTGGCGGGTGTACCCGCTCTGGGAGGCGCTGCCGTGACCGACGGTGACGGCTCCGCCGGCGTCTCTTCCGCGGCGACTCCCTCGTCGCGGCTCGACCGGCTCCGCGAGCGCGCGCCCGACACCCGCCGCGAGGCCGAGACGCTTCTCGACCGGATCGTCCGCGAGAACCGCTTCACCATCGCGGTCGTCTTCCCGCTCGTCGGCGCTATCGCGCTCGTCGCCAGCGCCGAGGGGGTGGTACCGGAGCCGTTCGCCTTCCACCCGTGGTTCGTGCTGTTCGGCGTGATCGTGATGCGGTCGCCGCTCGTCGTCGGGGTGCTGCCGACCGTCGACCGCCGCGCAGTCGGCTGGATCGGCGTCCTGACCGCGTACACGTACCTCATCGAGTCGGTCGGCGTCGCGACCGGCTGGCCGTACGGGGAGTTCGCGTACACGGTCGATCTCGGCCCGATGCTCGCGGGCGTGCCGGTCGCGCTCCCCGTCTTCTTCATCCCGCTCGTGATGAACGCCTACCTGCTGTGCCTGCTGCTGCTCGGGCCGCGCGCCGACAGCGTGTGGGTCCGGTTAGCGACGGTGATCCCGGTCGTGGTCGCGATGGACGTGGTGTTAGACCCCGGGGCGGTGTCGCTCGGCTTCTGGGACTTCGGCGGCGGCGCGTTCTACGGGGTCCCGCCCTCGAACTACGCCGGCTGGGTCCTCTCCGCCGTCGTCGCGGTCGTCACGCTCGACCGAGCGTTCTCGGCGGCGGGGATCCGCGAGCGGCTCCGCGACTGCGAGTTCATGCTCGACGACATGGTGAGCTTCGTGATCCTCTGGGGGGGAATCAACCTCTGGTTCGGGAACCTCCTGCCCGCGGCGGTCGCGGCCGCGTTCGGCGTCGGGTTGGTCCGCGCCGACCGGTTCGACGCGCGACTGTTCACCGAGTGGCGGCGATAGGGACGGGTCGCGCTACTCGGCTGCCCTTATATACCGGGGGCTCGTCTTTCCGGTCGTGACTGACGGCGGCAATCGCACGGGACGGCGGAACCGGGAGGACGGACGGCGATGAGTGGTCTCGCCATCGAGTACGGCGACCACGAGCGCGTGTGCGAGGTCGTCGACCGGTTGACCTACTGCGCCGAGGGCGTCAGCGTCTCCTTCGACGGGTACGACGAGGCGCACGTGAAGGGACCGGGGCTGTACTTCGCCGTCATCGGCGACAGCGACTACGGCGCGTACGCGGACCCGATGGGGGAGAACCGCTGGCCGCGCGACGACTGCTCGTCCGTCTTCGACGAGGACGCGTTCGCGGCCGCCGCGGAGTCGGTGAGCGTCGCGCAGGACGGCGGCGTCGTCGTCGCGGTCGACGGCGAGATCGAGTCCCAGATGGTCCGGTTCCGCGATCTGGGCACCCGCGACGCGGAGACCGATCTCGTCGACGACGTGAGCTACGAGCCGTGGATGGGGTCGCGCCACATGAGCGCGATCGAGACCTCGGTCCGCCCGGAGGTCGTCGCGACGGTGACGCTGAGCGAGGAGACCGGCCGCGTCAGCGTCTTCCGCGACGGCGAGGCGGACAGCACGGGGCGCGAGGAGATAGGCGGCCGGTGGCGCGTCGAGTAACGCTCTCGGTGGTCCGCGGCGCGTCGCGTAGCGCTCCCGACGTTCGGAATCGAGGCCCCACGGTTAAGCCGCGGCCGGGCGAACGACGACGTATGTACGACAACATCTTGGTGCCGACCGACGGGAGCGAGGCGGTCGACCGCGCGCTCGACCACGCGATCCGGCTGGCGACGGACCACGACGCGACTGTCCACGCGCTGTACGTCGTCGACCAGCGGATCGCGGCCGCCAACTCCGGTGACCTCCACGACGAGGTCGTCGCGGACCTCGAAGCGCAGGGCGAGGCAGCGGTCGACGCGGTCGCGGAGGCGGCCGCCGAGGCCGGTCTCGACGCCGAGACCCACGTCGCGCACGGGACGCCCGACACCGAGATCGTCGCGTACGCCGACGAGACCGGTATCGACGTGATCGTGATGAGTCCCGAGGGGAAGTCGCCGCGCGAGCGGATCCGGTCGCTCGGCAGCGTCTCCGACCGCGTCGCGGACGACGCCTCGGTTCCCGTGTTCCTCATCAAGTAGGAGACGGTCCGGCCGTCGAGTCCGGGAACCGTCCCCTCGTCCGAGCCAATTAGGTGGGTGCGGACGCGACGCGTCCCCATGGAACTCACCGTGCTCGGGTCCGGCAGCGCGATGCCGGTCCCCGACCGCGCGCAGGCCGGGTACCTCCTCGACGACGGCGACCGGTCGCTGCTCGTCGACTGCGGCAGCGGCGTCCTCGGGCGGCTCGCCGGGACTGACACCGGCTACGAGGGCGTCTCGACGGTCCTGTTGACCCACCACCACCTCGACCACGTCGCGGCGCTCTTACCGCTCCTGAAGGCCCGCTGGCTCGCCGGCGAGGAACACCTGGAGGTCGTCGGTCCCGCGGGCACGAAGGCGCTCGTCGACGGCCTGCTCGACGTCCACGACTATCTCGACGGGCGGATCGATCTGGCGATACGGGAGGTGTCCGCGTCGCGTCCGTTCGCCGCGGCCGGCTTCGACGTGACCGCCCGGGAGACGCGCCACTCGATGGACGGGTTCGCGTACCGGTTCTCGCCGCCGAGTTCGGACGCGCCGCCCGGGGACGGCCCGCTCGCGCTCTCGGGCGACACCGAGGCGTTCGCGGGGATGGCGCGGTTCGCGGACGGCGTCGACTGCCTGGTCCACGACTGCTCGTTCCCGGACGACGTCGACGTGTCGAACCACCCGCGGCCGACGAGCCTCGGCGAGTCGCTCGCGGGCGCGGAGATCGGCACCCTCCTGCTGTCGCACCTCTACCCGCACACCGGCGGCCGCGAGCGCGAGATGGAGCAGCAGGTCCGCGAGGCGGGGTTCGACGGCGAGGTGCGAGCCGCGGAGGACGGGCTCCGCGTGTCGCTGTGACCGGCGGCGACGGGATTTCGCTGCCGTCATCGTCGCGTCGAGCTGTCGGAAGTGTAATTGGTCGTCCGCCGTGAGTCGACCGGAACGTAACCGATGGCTGTTACGCACCCGCACGATCGACCCGTCTACTTAAGCGCCCGTAGTCGCTCCTGTCGGGTATGGCCGGCCCACTCGCGGACGACTTCGGACGGGAGGTGACGGGAGTCCGGATTTCGCTCACCGACCGGTGTAACTTCGACTGCGTCTACTGTCACAACGAGGGGTTAGGCGACACGCGCGGGCCGATGGAGCCGAGCGACGAGGAGATGAGCGCCGACGACGTGGTCCGCTTCCTGGAGGTCGTCGAGGGCTACGGCGTCGACGCGGTGAAGTTCACCGGCGGCGAGCCGATGCTCCGACAGGATCTCGAAGAGATCATCGAGCGCACGCCCGACTCGATGGAGGTCTCGATGACGACGAACGGCACCTTCCTCCCCGGTCGCGCCGCGGACCTGAAGGCCGCCGGCCTCGACCGCGTCAACGTCTCGCAGGACGCGCTCGACCCGGACGACTTCGCGGAGGTGACGAAGTCGGGCGCGTACGAGAAGGTGTTGGAGGGCGTGAAGGCCGCCGTCGACGCCGGACTCGACCCCGTGAAGCTCAACATGGTCGTGTTCACGCACACCGCGGGCTACGTCGAGGAGATGGTCGAGCACGTCGCCGAAAACGAGGGGCTCCAGCTCCAGCTCATCCAGTACATGCCGGAGCTGACCGGCAAGCCCGAGTGGAACGTCGACATCGGGCGCGTCCACGACTGGCTCGCGGAGGAGGCCGACCGGGTCGAACACCGCGAGATGCACGACCGGAAGCGCTACTTCGTCGGCGAGGAGAGCGACGACGCGACCGGCGGGATGGTCGAGATCGTCGACCCCGTCGAGAACGAGGAGTTCTGCGCGAACTGCGGCCGCGTCCGCGTCACCCACGAGGGCTACCTGAAGGGGTGTCTCAACCGCAACGACGACCTCCGGTCGATGGGCGAGATGACGCGCGAGGAGATCGCGGAGACGTTCGAGGAAGTGGTGGCCAACCGCGTGCCCTACTACGGCGAGTACCTCGTCGAGGGCGACGACGGCGAGTACGAACTCAACGAGAAGTACCTCGGGACGCCGCCGGCGGCGGACTGATCGGAGCCCCGGAGGTCCGGACGCCGGACCGGCGGCTCGGTCGGAACCCATTCTCTCGCGGCGGCCGTCGTGAGCCGGAATTTCACCCGTCACGCTCTCGCCGACCCTACCGCGTCTCGAAGTACACGGCCACGGCCACCATCCCGCCGGCCAGCGCCAGCGCGATCGGAACGATCGGCACGTCGTACCCGAGGTTCGCCCCGAACACCATCACCTGGACGACGAGCAGCAGGAGCATCGCCAGCGAGCCGACGATCCGGTCGCCGGCGTCGCCCCCAGTGACCTCGAACAGCACGCTCATGAACACGACGATGACGGGCATCGCGAGGATCGCGACCGGTTTGCTGACGACGTTATCCGGCTCACCGGCGGCGTTCCAGTGGATCGCCATCTGGTCGGGGAGGGCCCCGTAGAGCGCGAGTCCGAGGGCCAACAGCGTGAGGGTGACGAGGGCGGCGACCGTCTTCTGGCGGGCGAGGAAGCGGGCTGGAGGGTTCATGCCGGGCGAATACGCAACGAGCCGATAAATACGTTCGTCGTGGTGTGGGCGGTGGTGTTCGGGGATGACGAGCGCGGTGGGATCCTTGGATCGCAGAGCCAATTGTGGATTCTCTCCTCGAAAATCCCGCCGAATTAGGTGAGTTCGGTGAATACAAACACGGCCGACAGGTGATGCGGAAACGTCCGGAGGTGAGTGTAGTCCAAGAAGGGATCACCCATCGATTTCGAGTAGGATGACGCCATCAGTCACTACCCGGGAACGCGACCATCGTCGGGTTGTAGTCGTGCGTCGAGCCGTCGTCGCGTTTGAGCGTCACCTTGTCGGTATCCATCGCGACCCAGATCTGTCCGCCCACCTCAATGCTGTCGGCCGCAGCTGCGCGCTTGACCTCGTTTTTCGCGAAATACCGCACGACTCCGCGACTCTCGTCTTTTACCTTGAGCCTGTACCAAGGCCCGTACTCTCCCTCTCCTCCGGTGAGATCGAGCACAAGCCCTTCAAGCATATCACTAGGACCGAGCTTAACGGTCGGCACGTCGCTGTCGGGATCGTTGCTTTCGAACTATTCGTAACCGTCAGGTGGTGTCGGTCTTTCAGTCGACATTACAATAAATACTTCCATTATTTTGTAGTTAAACACAAATACATAGAATTATGAATGTAGTCAGACGACAATAGGATATATTCTGACTATTTGTTTATGTGGAATTAATATTATAGAACCTATCAATTAGATATAATATAGGTATGTTCAATTATAATATAATGAGGTGTCCTCTGACTGAGTCCCAGCAATACTAAACCAGATAAGTTTCAATGCGTTCTTATGACTAACCCAAATTTGCTAACAATTGGACTTTCGGCTGCCCTGTCGAGTTTCCTATCTCTTGTAATTTCTATATGGAAAATCGGTGAAGTCAGAGATCAACAACGGTCAGATGCAGCTGAGGAATGGTTTAGCCAGACAGTAACTCTTACATCCTTGATTAAGTGGGAATTACGCCGATTAGATGGAGATATAAATATTGAATCCAGACGTGGAACAACATCATTTTCTGATTTATCATTTAATAATGCTGATCAAGAACATTCCCTTGAATTTCTTGATGAACTGGTATATGATCTGTATCGTCATGCTGGAAGAGCACCATATGAGATTCAGCCGATATCTGAGGGAGTAACTGAAAATTCACCTGTAGATGACATTCGTGACTTCACATCAATATATCTCCAACCAGAACCTGATCCAACAAATATGAACCCTCAACTTGAGGACTTTAGGAATGACTGGATGGAGAATATCTCGGAGATTCGTTCAGATGCACTAGAAAGATTAGAAGAAATTGACCCTAGTACTACACGAGCACGTGACCGAATTCCGTTATTGCGTCACTTCTTGTAACTCTAACTTTATTAGATCGACTCCTCTTGGTGATCCGCCTCTTTCTCCGAAGTACTCATTGATAATATCAAGGTTAGACTCTATTTCAGATTTCTGACCGACTGTTAAACGAACTGAATGAGGACGTGGCGTCCACCAACCTGCCGCATCCGCACATGTACAAGCTACTATATCGGAATCAATTCGTTCTTTGAGAGCAGTACGGATTCCATCTACTTCTCCCGGATTAACCTCACGTACCCTTTCTTCCAAATAATCTACTACGTCTGTATTCCTACTTCTAATATTTCTTCGTATATTAGACACAATTTCAAAGGGGTCGTTGTCCATGTTCTCTATGAGTACATTTTCAAGTTCCTCCAGCCCACCTCCAAGTCCCGGAGGGAGAGGATCTGTAATTTCTCTACGGATCGTTGATATTGATACAACATCTCTAATAGTGGATTCTATACTGTCCTCATCATCTAGGTCATATTCTGCGCTTGAAAACTCTGAACAAAGTATACGATACACTCTATCGCGCATCTCCAGCAATGAACGACCTATTTCTTTGACTTTTTCTGTGATAACTTTATCATTCTCTCTATTTCTCAAATATTCAATAGATGCTGATTGAAATCCTTCTCCATTATCGAACCTTGCAGCATCCGTTATTAGTGATATACAGAGAAATTCTGTCATTCGTGGGTTTGGATCGAGGAAGTATCCCCTAGGATCGCATCGTCTATCTGTGCTACAGCTCCGCTACTAATTTCTAGTGGCGTCCGGGTTGAACTCGCTTTCAGCACCCCAGTTTCTCGAAGTTTTATTCGGAGACCCTGAATTTCATCCTGCCACCCAGACTTTTGATCGGTTATTTCTGAGTCCAAATATCGCCGGAATTCAGCTGCAGCTGGTTTATTCACATCACTAGTATTATGTGAAATCCAATTTGCTGGCCACGGCCAAGCATGTTTCTGATATTTGTACCACAAATCATTAATCGGGGTTTGTTGGGTTCGAGATACGAAATCAACCTCTTTGAATGATTCTAGAACATCCTCTATTAAGTACAAGAAGTCAATTATGTGATCTTCTGCATCTTCTGGTATCTCCTCTATCTCGTAAAGTGAACGCTCGAACCGAGGTTTTATAGATTCAAACTTACTGAAATACTCCTCTACGCGGTTCTCCGTCATCGGTGTAGCATCTGTTATTTTCTTAATGTCAGCCAATAACTGTTGGATTTTGATATTGTTCTTGTATAAATCTCTGTACGGGGCAGGTGCACTCTCGTAGAGCTCTAGAAGATATTCTGATAGGGACTGTTCGGGGGAGAAGAAATCATCACCCCTAATCAAGTCTCTGAAGAATTCAAAGAATTCATAGATGGAATGGCTTGAACCACTCCTTGAATCTTGTAAGTTCCCGACATATTCACCTAATGTACTTGGAACAAGGTTATCAGTATGAAAGATATGTATCGGCACTGATGGCCCGTACCGGAACCACGAGTACAGGACTGGAAGCTCCCCCGATCTTGGGATCTCATTAATAGCACGATAGACGGCTTTATTCACCCAAAGAAGATCCGGACTAACACCGACAACAGCATCTTCGCGATTACTATTTGACAGCTCAACTTCCTCCTCACCCAGAGCAAGTTGGAGTCCGTCCCGCATATCCTTTGCCACATGAATTGTGGACTCGTCTGCGGACTCAAAGTAGGAGAACGACATCTGTTTCTCACTGATACATGATTCAGCCAATATTATAAAATCTAGGATCGACGTATCTGATCTACCGATCTTCAGGACAGTTCACACATGGTCGAGGCTTATTACGGCCCATGGCGGGGTTCAGGATGTGATAATCATCAACAACGAGGAGCCGATCGGCGACTTCGGGCTGCGTAATTCCCTCTTCGATGAACCGACTAGCAATTACTTTCGGATCGTGACTCGCTACCCCTAAACGACTGTCACGGAAAATCTCTCCTTGAACGAGATCATTCGCGAGCCGGGTGTTCTCGACGATGTTCCGGACCGGAAGATTCAGGTGTACCATGTCGACGCCGCCGCCTCCAGACTGGTGTTCGTTCCCGTCGCGGTTGACGATTGCCTTCAGCTCGTATCCGAACATCGGTTCTGCCGGGCGTCGGTCAACCGCCTCGGAGTCGGGTTGGTCTTCTCCGTTCAGTATCTCCCGACGAACCCCTTGTGCGCCGGGTCGATGTTGAGACGCGCCAGCATCGCGGGCAGGGATACGTCGCGCCCGTGAACATCGAGGTAGGCCTGGACTCGTTCGCGGATGAGGGCCTTCCGTGGCGATTCTCCGTAGGACCACGCGCTGTCGGCACTCGGCTACCGATCTTTTGAGTTGTTCGAGAACCCCGCTCGTGATGCCCTCTAGTACTAATTAGCCCGTGTTTCAGAAACGAGCAAAGAACCGAAGGTTTGGGGACGGGCACAGTGGGATTCGAACCCACGACCGTCGGATTAGAAGTCCGACGCTCTATCCGGGCTGAGCTATGTGCCCTCATTCGCTTCTAATCCGCCGGGTCTAAAAAACGCCCGCGGTTCGCGGTGGCCCGCTCGGGGCCGCCCAACAGCAGACCTAAGTCCGCGAGCGGAGTAGCCGCCGGTAATGAACGTCATCGGAACCGTCGGTCTCCCCGGCAGCGGGAAGGGGGAGGCGGCGAACGTGGCCGAGGCGGCCGGCATCCCGGTCGTCGTGATGGGCGACGTGATCCGCGCCGAGTGTCGCCGCCGCGGGCTGGACCCGGCCGAACACCACGGGCGGATGGCCGGCACGCTGCGCGAGGAGGAGGGCGACGACGCCATCGCCGCGCGGACGCTCCCCCGGATCCGAGAGGCGGCCGCCGAGAGCGACCGCGGCGACACCGTCCTCGTCGACGGCCTCCGCTCGACGGTCGAACTCGACCGCTTCCGCGAGGCGTTCGGCGACGACTTCACGCTCGTCGCGATCCGCGCGCCGTTCGAGCTGCGCGCCGAGCGACTGGGCGAGCGCGGCCGCGACGACTCCGACTCCGACCTCGAAGCGCTCCGCGAGCGCGACGACCGCGAGATCGAACTCGGGCTGGGCGAGACCCTCGAACGGGCCGACGTCGAGATCGACAACACCGACAGCCTCGCGGCGTTCCGCGAGCGGGTCCGCGAGGTGTTGGGTGTCGAACGCGAAGCGGGCGACCCCGCCGAGACGCCGAACGCGGGGGGTGACGGCGCGTGATCTACAGCGTCGACGTCCGGATCGAGACCCCGGTTCACGACACGGAAGTGACCGACCGCGTCGCCGACGCCGTCGAGAACGTCTTCCCGGACGCCGAACCGGTCCACGAGGACGGGCGACTCGTCTCCGAGACGCACAGCCTCGACGCCTTCTCCGACGTGCTCCACGAACAGGAGATCCTCGACACCGCCCGCCGCGTCTTCCGACAGAACCGCACCGACGAGGGGTTCGCCTTCTCGCTGAAAAAGCAGGCGGCGCTCGAAGGCGTCGTCAACTTCGCGGTCGGCGAGCCGGACGAACTGGGCGAGATCGACGTCGAGGTGCGCGTCCGCCAGCCGGACGTCGAGTCGTTCATCGACTACGTCGCGCCCGAGACGGACGAGGGCCAGCCGGTCGACCCCGTCCGCGAGTACGGCGACCGGTTCGACCCCGAAGACGAGGCGTACTGAGCCCGTCGTCGCCGAAAAAATCTTTTTCGCTCTCGACTCAGTCGCTCAGCAGCGACGAGGCCGCTCCGCCGATCGCGCCGAAGGCGGCGGGGTAGACGGCCCCGGCGAGGAAGACGGCCGTGACGATGTCAGGGGCCACGCTCCCGTCGCCGACCGCGTACCGGAACAGGAAGGTCCCGATCAGCGCGAGCGGGAGGTATCCGGCGAGGACGAACGCCCCGGCCCGTGCCCCGCCGGCGGGGGAGTCAGCGCCGGCGACCCGCCCGGCGACGACGCCGGCGACGAGCAGCAGGACCGGCGGGACGACGAACAGGAACGACGCGCCCTCGGCCTGCGAGATGAGGTTCTGCGACTGCGTGCCGCCGAACACCGTGGGAATGACGGTGTCGACGAAGTGGGCGTTGTAGAACATCCAGCCCGACACCTGCCACGACGAGATGGGATCGCCGCCGAACAGTTCGGCGAGGAAGTTGAGTCCCGACAGCCCCTCCTCGATCCGGCCGCTCTGCGTGAGGTAGACGGTCAGGTAGCCGAGGAGGTAGGCGGCGGCACCCGCCACCGCACCGGTGATCGCGTCTCTGGCAACGCTCTGGTTCGAGCCTGTCGTCGCGGTCGCTCCGCCGGTCGGTGACGAGGACATGCGGCCGGTATCGTTTCGGACGCGGTAAGTGTCTGTCGGGTCAGTATTCTCGCCTTACTTCGGCAGTAACGGAGTTCCAAACCCGCTTTCTGCGAAATCGGTGTACGGATCATGCGGTCGCCGCTCGCCACTCCGCCTGCGAGATCGTGTACCGGACCTCGTCGTGGACGCTCCCGTCGGCGAACTCGAGGGTGTTCCGGAGCCGTCCCTCTCGCCGTCCGCCCAGACGGTCGACGTACGTCTCTATCGCCCGCCGCGACGCCTCGTTGTCGGGGTGGTGGCTCACGGCGACGACCTCCAAGTCGAGGTCGTCGAACGCGACTTCCGCGAGCGCCGCGGCCCGCTCGCCGGAGTACTCCCGGCCCCAGAACCGCTTTCGGAGCCACACGCCGAGGTTCGCGGTGCGCCGGTCCCACTCGACGTCGAACCCGCCGAAGCCGGCGATCTCGCCCGCGCCGTCCTCGCCCTCGCGCGGCCGGATCACGTACGTCGCCGCCTCGCCGTCCTCGAAGCGCTCGCGGCCGCGTTCGAGGAACTCCAGCGTCTCCTTTTTCGTCTCGTGGGGGTCCCACGTGACGTACTCGGTCACCTCGTCGATGCCGGGATCCGACGAGCAGATCCGGTAGCACTCGTCGATATCGACCGTCTCGGGGCCCCTCGCTTCCAGCCGCAGTCGGTCCGTTTCGATGGTCTCGGGGAACACGTCGCACGAGTCGCGGGGGCTCCGAAAAACGCTACCGGCGGCCCGAGACTCGGTCACACGCCCGACACGGGGGTGCGCACCTTTGTTGAAATCCTCAGAGAGTTACACTCATATATTTCTTATTTGATGCTAAAATCGTCTGTCTGAGGGTCTAAACTCCCTATCCACGCCCTAATCGCCCCCATCGGAACTAAATAGAGCAACCACACGGCCCGTGAATCCAGATCGGTACCCGTCCCGATAATCACAAAGCTGACGGGAGCAACCGCAAAGACCAACATCAGAAACAACTCAAAGACGGGCCTGAACGCGAAGGCCAACGCGTCTGCCGGTGATTTGTTTCGATATGACCGGTTGACGATGAAATAGCGCCAGACGCGCGATAGCTGAAAGAAAACGGTGCCAGCAATTGCGAGCCCAACTGAGAGGGAAAGTCCTGAATCCAAATCATAGCCGGGAACGACAGGTCTCATGATTACTGCAAGAATGAAAGCTGAGATAATCGCCTTTCGCAAAACGTAGTTGATATTCCGCCGGTATACCGGCGGTATTAGGGCAATCGGTTGAATTGGAGTGGGCTCCTCATCCCAAGAATCCCCATCGAGATCATCCACGGACTGTGGCGTGAACAACGCGACAGAAAAGAACAGGAGGTTGATGACCGCTATCTCGATGAGATAGATGACAGCGATTTCAACGAGACTCCACTCAAATACAACCACTCCAAGAATGAGTGCAGAGTTCAGAATACACGCAAAAACGAAATCGCGGGACTCTCTGAGCATTCCGAGTATTGTTTTGCTACCCTCCATCTGCCTACTCTTTCCCATCTATCTACACATTTCTTCGGTAGCTGTTTAGTTTGAGCGTCGAGTTGACTGTCTCAGATTGACTCCGTTGCCCGTGGCACAGAGCCGGGTGCCCAGAATGGGGTCACGCGTCGAGCGCGTCGCCGAGGTCGTCGCCGACGCTCGCGATCGCCTCCCGGGCGCGGTCGACGTCCTGCATCGTCATGAACCCGTGAACCATCGTCGGGTAGTTCTCGTACCTGGTGGCGACCCCGTCCGCGACCAGTCGCTCGGCGTACGCCTTCCCGCCGTCTCGGAGCGGGTCGAACCCGGCGGTGACGACTGTCGCGGGCGCGACGCCGGAGAGGTCGCCGGCGTTGATCGGGTCGGCGTACGGGTTCCGGCGGTGGATCTCGTTGCGGTAGTACGACTCGGAGAACCATTCGATGTCCGCCCGCGAGAGGACGATCCCGGCGTGTTCCCGGACCGACCCCTGTTCGGGGTCGACGCCGATACCGGGGTAGAGGAGGGCCTGACGTGCGATCTCGGGCCCGTCCTTCTCGGCGGCCATCAGCGCGGTCACGGCGGCGAGGGTGCCGCCGGCGGAGTCGCCCGCGACCGCGACCTCGCCGGTTCCGCGGAGCCGGTCCGTCGCGTCCGCGGCCCACTCGACGGCGGCGTACGCGTCCTCGACCGCGGCCGGGAACGGGCTCTCGGGCGCGAGGCGGTACTCGACGGAGAGGACCGCGCAGCGGCTCTCTCGGGTCAGGTGCCGGCAGAGCCAGTCGTGGGTCTCGACGCTCCCGAGGACGAACCCGCCGCCGTGGAAGAAGACGACGGTCGGGAACGGGGGATCGCCCGCGGGGAGATAGAGGCGCGCGTCGAGGTCGTCGGGCGTCTCCCGACTGCCCGCGTCGTCGGGACCGGGAACGGTCACTGACTCGGTCGCGCCGACGCTCGGCGGGTTTCGGTTCTGGAGCCGCGTCAGCGGCCGGGTTAGGAGTCGAAGCAGTTTCAGCCGGTAGCGTCCGTGCGGCAGCGGAATCCGCGACTGTCGGGCCGCCGCGCGCTTCGCTTGGGGGTCGATCTGGTCGGCGCTCACGCCGCGAGAGTCGTCGCCCCGCCGACAAGACGGTTGCGGCGGACCGGATGAACGAGGGGACGGCGGGTTCTCGGCCGCGACTCAACCCGTCACGCCGACGCCCCGAAGCTCCTCGCGGATCGCGTCGCGTTTCACCAGCCCGAAGCCGACGCAGATGATCAGGAAGCCGGCGACCGTCGTGAGGGTGATCCCCTCGTCGAGGACGAGCCAGCCGACGACGGCCGCGAACACGGGCGCGACGTAGGAGACGAGGTTGATCTCGATCGGACCGAGCCGGTCGAGCAGATCGAAGTAGATGAGGAAGCCGATCCCGCTGGCGACGATAGAGAGGTAGCCCAAGGCGAGCAGCGACTCCGTCGTCCAGACCGCGTCGGCGACGGACTCGCCGAGCGCGAGCGCGAGCAGGTGCGTGAGTCCGGCTCCGAGGAGCATCGACCACGCCTCCATCGTCTCGATGGCGATGTCGGCCTCGGAGGCCCGGGAGAGGACGGAGCCGAGCGCGAACGAGGCGGCCGCGGCCAACACGAGCAGCTTCGAGACGGTGCCGCCGCCGGTCAGGTTCGCGGGGTCGGGGTTCGCGAGGACCACCGCCCCGACGAGCCCGATCCCGAGTCCGAGCGCGCCGACCGCCGTCAGTCGCTCCGCGGGCAGGAAAGCCCGCGCGAACACCGTGGTCAACAGCGGCGAGAGGCTGACGATGACGGCCGCGACGGCGCTTGTCACCGCAGGGTCGCTCTCGCCGACGAACAGGAACGCGTGGTAGGCCGCGATGATGAACACGGCCCCGGAGACGACCTCCAGCCACGCGTCGCGGCCGCGGGGGACCGGGTCGTCGACCGCGTACGCCGCGTAGGCTAACATCGCGACGCCGGCCACGTCGAACCGGAACGCCGCGAACAGCACCGGCGGGAAGTACGCCAGCCCCGCGTTGATCGCGACGAACGCGGACCCCCACGCGGCGGCGAGGACGAGGAACAGCGCGAGGTTTCTGAGACGGCTCACGTCCGCCCTCTCCCGGCGGCGGTCCAAAAGGTTCCGAAAACGGTCAGGTTCGCTGGGTCCGCTCGATGGCGGGCGCGGGACGCGTCCGGGCTCAGAGGGGGCGACCGCTCGTCAGCGCACCCGACCCGTCAGCGCACCTGATACCCGTCCGCGTCGCGGGCGACGACGCCGACGTCGGAGAGCCGCCGGAGGGCGTCGGCGACCGTCGACTCCCGCGCGCCGACCTCGTCGGCAACCGCCGCGGGCGTGCCGTCGGTCTCGATCACCGCGGCGATGACCGTCGCGAAGAATCGGCTGTCGGCCTGCCCCCCCAGTCGCTCGTCGATCTCGGCGAGGGCGTCCTCGACGCGGCCCTGAACCCACCGCTGCGCGAGCGAGAGTTCGCGGTCGAGGTCCTGGAGCCGCGCGAACTCCTCCGCGAGTTCGGCGAGGTCGCCGGTCGCGCCCGAGCCGTCCGGGGCCTCGATCGAGAGGTGGGGACACCGTCCCGACATGTCGAGGCTGTTCTTCGCCGGATACGCGCTCTTCGCGCCGAAGCCGTACGGCGAGACGCTCACCTCCAGCCGGAGGCTGCGCGCGATACGGAAGTACTTGCGTCGCTGGTCGTCCGTCGTCGACTCGACGAGACCGGCCTCCTCCAGCTTCCGCAGGTGGTCGATCACCGCCTTCGGGCTCACGTCGAGGTACTCCGAGATCTCCGTGACGTAGCACGGCTTGGTGGAGAGAAGCCGGAGGATGCGCCGCCGGTTCTCGTTACCCAGGAGATCGAGCAGTACCGCGGAGTCCATTAACGTGTGGTTAGCGTCGAAAACGTATAAGGGTGACTTCCGCGGTCGACCGCGTCACCGATCGTCCCCTCGCCGTCCCGGAACTTCGGTCACGGCTCGTCGTCGGGGTCGGTCACGGCTCGTCGTCGGGGTCGTCGGACGCGTCGAGCCACTCCGTCACGGTCTGTCGGAGCGCGCCGGTCGTGCTGCCGAGATTGAGAATCTGGTAGCCGTCGGCCGCCTTCTCCGCGGCGTCGTCGGTCCCGAAGGAGAGACCGCCGACCGGAACCCCGGCCTCGACCGCCTTCGACCGCACGGTCTCGACCGCCTCTCTGACCTCGGGGTGGTCGATCTCTCCGGGGTGTCCGAGCGAGACGGACAGGTCGAACGGCCCGATGAACACGAAGCCGAGCTCCGGGACGTCGAGTATCTCGTCGACGTTCTCGACGGCGGCCGCGGTCTCGATCGTCGTCCCGACCGTCGTCTCGGCGTCCTCGGTCGCCACGTAGTCGTCGACCAGCCCCCAGCGCCGGGCTCGCGGCGCGGCGAGGCCCCGGTCGCCCGCCCCGTCCTCGTACCGGAACCGGGCGGAGGCGACCGCCTCCCGAACCTCGGCCGCGTCCTTCACACGCGGGAGGAAGACGTTTCTGACCCCCAGATCGAGCGCCTTCCGCACGAGCGCCGGGTCGGTGTCGGGAAGTCGGACGAGCAGTTCGACGCCGGTCCGCTCGGCGGCCCGGAGCAGGTTCTCGACCGTCCCCGCGTCCCACGGGTCCGGACCGCCGTGCTCGAAGTCCAGCCAGACGAAGTCGACGCCGAGTTCGCCGTACAGCTCCACGAGCGTCGGGCTGTACGCGTTATCGAGCACGCCGAGCGCGACCTCGTCGTTCGCCAGCGTCGCCGCGAATCCGTTCGTCCGCGAGTGATCTGCCATGTCGCCTCGCCGTTCGGTCCCCGCGGGCAAACCGTTGTGGGAGGCCGGGTGACAGGAGCGGAGTGGGGGCCGGGCGACGAGGGCGGAGTGGGAGCCGGGCGACGAGGGCTGAGACCGCGCGCACCGAGCCGAAGGGTAGTTACCGAGCGCGGAGAGACGGGGGGTATGGAGACGGCACTCATCGTTCTCGACGGCTGGGGACTCGGAAGCGGCCCGGGAGGCGGGGATCGGGCGGACGGCGAGACGGTCGACCCCTCAGGGCGACCGGCGGGCCGCGACGCGGTCGCGGCCGCCGACACGCCGACGTTCGACGACGCGACCGCCCGCGGGGCCGACGGACGGCTCGTCGTTCACGGTCGCCGCGTCGGGCTTCCCGAGGGGCAGATGGGCAACTCGGAGGTCGGCCACCTGAACATCGGCGCGGGCCGGGTCGTCAAACAGGCGTACACCCGGATCACGGACGCGCTCGCGGCGGGGTCGCTGTCGGACAACGACGCGATCGCGGCCGCGCTCGACCACGCCGCCGAGACGGGCGGCCGCGTCCACTTCATGGGCCTCGTCTCCGACGGCGGCGTCCACTCCGACGTCGAACACCTGCTCGCGCTGATCGACGCCGCCGCCGACGCGGGCGTGCCGGCTACCTCCCACGCGTTCACCGACGGCCGCGACACGGCCCCGGAGATCGCCGACGGGTTCCTCGCCGAGGTGACCGCGAAGGCGGACGAGCGCGGGACGGGCCACGTCGCCACCGTGACGGGCCGGTACCACGCGATGGACCGCGACGAGAACTGGGAGCGGACGAGGAAGGCGTACGACGCGATCGTCGAGCGCGAGGCCCCGCACGAGGCCGAGACGGCCGTCGAGGCCGCCCGCGAGGCCCACGCCCGGGGCGAGACGGACGAGTTCGTCGAGCCGACGCTCGTCGACGACGAGCCCGCGCTCGCCGACGGCGACGCCGTGATCTTCTTCAACTTCCGCGCGGACCGCGCCCGACAGCTGGTCCGGATGCTGACCGGCACCCGCCCCGAGTGGGCGTTCGACCTCGACGGGCCTGATATTCGAATGACGACGATGACCGAGTACGACGAGACGTTCGAGTTCCCGGTCGCGTTCCCGCCGCAGGTCCCCGAGAACACGATCGGCGAGGTCGTCGCGGACGCCGACGGCACCCAGCTCCGGATCGCCGAGTCGGAGAAATACCCCCACGTGACCTACTTCCTCAACGGCGGCCGCGAGGTGGCGTTCCCCGGCGAGCTACGCGAGATCGTGGAGAGCCCGGACGTCTCCACGTACGACCGGCAGCCGGAGATGTCGGCACCGGAACTCACCGACGAGGCGGTCGGGATCATCGACGAGGCGGACCCGGACCTGATGGTGCTCAACTACGCGAATCCGGACATGGTGGGTCACACCGGCGACTTCGACGCGGCGGTCGAGGCCGTCGAGGCCGTCGACGCGCAGCTCTCCCGCCTCCTCGACGCCGTCGCCGAGGCGGGCGGCCACGCGGTCGTCACCGCCGACCACGGCAACGCCGACGACATGGGGACCCCCGAGGACCCCCACACCGCCCACACGTTCAACCCGGTCCCGTTCGTCTACCTGACGCCCGACGGCGACGGCGGGGACCGCGAGGTCCGCGAGGACGGGTCGCTGTGCGACATCGCCCCGACCCTGCTGGACCTGATGGACCGCGACCGGCCCGCCGAGATGACCGGCGAGAGCCTGCTCGTCGAGTGACGGGAGAATAAACGATAAACTCGGGATCGATTCTCGCCCGTTCCACGGCCTTTTAAGGTCGCCACCGTCGTGTGATCGACCATGACAGACGACACGACGCCCGTGATCGCGGCCGCCTACCGAACACCGCAGGGACGCGAGGGCGGCGTCTACGAGGACGTTCGCAGCGAGGACCTCTCGACGACGCTCATCGACCACGCGCTTGACGAGACCGGGCTGACGAGCGACCACGTCGACGACCTGATGTGGGGCGTCGCCCAGCAGCGCACCGAACAGGACAACAACGTTGCGCGCGTCATCGCCCTCCTCTCCGAGCTAGGCGAGTCGGTGCCCGCGACCTCGATCAACCGCTGGTGCGCCTCCTCGATGCAGGCGGTCATCTCGGCGTCGGACGCGATCGCCGCCGGCAACCGCGACTGTATCATCGCGGGCGGCGTCGAGAACATGAGCCGCGTGCCGATGGACGGCGACTCCTACGAACACCTCCACCCAGAGCTGTCGGAGCGGTACAACATCTTCCAGCTCCAGATGGGGATGACCGCCGAGAAGGTCGCCGAGGAGTACGACGTGAGCCGCGAGGCGCAAGACGAGTACGCCGCCCGGAGCCACCAGCGCGCCGCCGAGGCGACCGAGTCGGGCCGGTTCGACGACGAGATCGTCCCCGTCGAGACCGACGAGGGCCTCGTCGAGGAAGACGAGGGGATCCGCCCGGACACGACCGCCGAGAAGCTCGCCGGCCTGTCGCCCGCGTTCACGGGCGACGGGACGGTGACCGCCGGAAACTCCTCACAGATATCGGACGGTGCGTCGCTGACGGTCGTGACGAGCAAGGCGTTCGCCGACGAGCACGGCCTCGACGTGCTCGCCGAGGTCGGCACGAACAACGTCGCCGGCGTCGACCCCACCGTGATGGGAATCGGGCCGGTCCCGGCGACTCGGGGCCTCCTCGACCGCGCCGGCACCGACATCGACGACTACGACCTGGTCGAACTGAACGAGGCGTTCGCCTCCCAGTGCGAGTACGCCCGCCGAGAACTCGGCATCGACGAGGACGTCTACAACGTCAACGGCGGTGCCATCGCGCTCGGCCACCCGCTGGGCGCGTCCGGCGCGCGCCTCCCCGTCACGCTCCTCCACGAGATGGAGAAGCGCGACGCCGAGCGCGGCCTCGCGACGCTCTGTGTCGGCTTCGGGCAGGGCGCTGCGATCGAGTTCCTGCGGTAACGAACTACCCGACTCTTTTCGTCTGCGGTGGCGCGCGCCTGCGAGCGGTCGCCCGTGGCGACCGCGAGACAGCGCCGCGCGAGGGAGTCGCTGGCGGTCGAGCGAAGCGACAACCGCCAGCGACGAGGCTGGGGAGGTGTGAGGCTGTGCGGTGTGGGGCGGGACTCGAAGGGGCAGTCGCGAGGCGGGCAGAGGCGACGTAAGCACCGCAGGGAGCGAGCAATGCGAGCGGCCGAGGAGCGCAACGAGCGTCTGCCCGCCTCGCGGCTGGGGCTTCGGCGGTCTTGCCCACGAAGTCGATCCCAATGAAGTCCGTCACGCACATCCGAGCGGGCGAGACTCCGGAAACCCGGGCGACGCCCTCTGCTTACTCGTCGCCGTGTGTATAGCCGCGGTCGGGTAACGGCTCGCCGTCGCCCGTTACGCGCGGCCCCGCCTCCCCTCCACCCGCCTCGACCACCCTCCCGATTCGCGTCAGACCGGCCGGACATGCCTCCTCAACCGCCGCCACCTCGGACTCCGGGACCGCACACAACAGCTCGAAGTCCTCGCCGAAGTGCGCCGCCATCTCGAACCGTTCGTCTGCCCCGGCGGCCACCTCCTCGACCGCGGGATGAACCGGAACCGCCTCCCGGTCCAGTTCGATCCCGACGCCGCTCGCCTCGACCAACTGGTGACACGACCGCGCGAGCCCGTCGGAGGAGT
This sequence comes from Halorubrum sp. DM2, assembly GCF_901686465.1. NCBI lineage: Archaea > Methanobacteriati > Methanobacteriota > Halobacteria > Halobacteriales > Haloferacaceae > Halorubrum > Halorubrum sp. DM2. Next base: position 759,438 of record NZ_LR594487.1, on the reverse strand, counting down.
CCATCATCGCGGTCGCGGTCGCCGAAAGCGCCAGCCCGTCGGCCACGCGCGGCGTGAACCGGAACAGCTCGTTGGCGCGCTCGACCGCCCCGTCGTCGTCCCCTGCGTTTCCACGTTCGAACAGCCGCAGCGCGGCCGCCGACCGCCCCCACTCGCCGGTGACGCAGAGCGCGTCGCCCGGTTCGGCTCCGGCCCGGGTGACCGGTCCCGCGCCGGTGACTGCTCCGATCGCGGTGGTCGCGGTCGTGAACTCGGTGTGTTCGTCGAGGTCGCCGCCGACGTACTCGGCGTCGACCGCCTGGCAGACGTCGACCGCGCCGGCGACGAACCGCTCCAGTTCCGCGCGGTCGAACGCCTCATCGGCGTAGACGGCGACCGCCGCGCTCGCGCTCGCGCCCGTCGCGGCGACGTCCGACAGCGACGCGCCGACCGCGCGCCAGCCCGCGGTGTACCGCGTCGTTCCCGGCGGGAAGTCCGTCCGCTCGTGGAGCATGTCCGTCGTGATGACCGTCCCGTCGACGACGGCGGCGTCGTCGCCCGCGTGCGGGAGGTCGGCCGCGAGGGCCCGGAGGGCGTCGCGCTCGTTCACTGTTCCACGCTCCGCGCGTGGGAGCAATAAGCGATCGGTCCCGGACCGGCGTCACCCGAGGGATCTGTCCCGATCCGCCGCTATCATGGCTCGTGTTGTCATGGAACATTTAATCGAATAAAACAACATAACGAATATTATCATTATCAATCATTATGTTTATTACCATCCTCCGAATCTTCCCGGTCGCAATGGCAGTATCCGTATCCGGACACGCAGGGACCCGACGCACAGACCCGATCACCGAACGACCGCCGCAACCGCCCACACGACCCGATGACGACACCTAACGACACGCCCGACGACACGACCCGACGCACAGACACCACGACGACTCGTTCGACGGACTCGACGTCGACCGACCGAACTGACCCGACTACTTCTCCGCGGACCGTCCCCGGCCGCACTCCGCTCACCGAAGCGGCGGGTGCGCCGCTGGTCCCGACGATGCCGACCCGCCGGGCGCGCCCCCGGTCGCCGGACTCGACGCCGCAGACCGCCGACGAGCGCGACGCGCCGCGGACCGAAGCCACTACTCCCACGCGTCCGCCGACCGACGGCGAGCGCGACGCGCCGCTCGTCCCCGACTTGCGTCCCGCCTCGCGGACGCAGACGGACGGGGGTTCGCGATGAGCGCCGACGCCGGCGACCGAACGCGTCCGACCCGCTCGACGCACAGACCGGTTCCGATGGCCGGGACCGGCGACGGCCCCCGACCCGATTCCACGACGTTCGCGCCCGCGACCCCGTCCGACGGGGGACGCGCCGCGACGCGGACCGACGGAGGCTCGCGATGAGCGCCGCCGCCGCCCGCGACCGAACGCCGAACCGACCCAGCGACCGAACGCCGAACCGACCCAGCGACCACGCCACCACACAGTAACCGATGAATCCCAACGAACTCGACGACGACGTCTTCGACAGAGATATCGACAACCCGGCCGGCCGAAAGCTCCGCGAGCTGTTCGACGAGCAGGAGTACACGTTCGCGCCCGGGATCTACCACGCGCTCGACGCCCGCCTCGCGGAGATGGCGGGCCTCGACGCGGCCTACATGAGCGGCTACTCCACCGTCCTCGGCCAGTTCGGCTTCCCCGACCTGGAGATGGTCACGATGACCGAGATGGTCGAGAACGCGAAGCGCATGGTCGAGGCGACGAACCTCCCGGTCATCGCCGACTGCGACACCGGCTACGGCGGGATCCACAACGTCCGGCGCGCGGTCCGCGAGTACGAGAAGGCCGGCGTCGCCGCCGTCCACATCGAGGACCAGACCTCGCCGAAGCGCTGCGGCCACATCGCCGGCAAGCAGATCGTCTCCCGCGAGGAGGCGCGCTCGCGCTTCGAGGCGGCCGTCGACGCCAAGCAGAGCGAGGACACCGTCATCATCGCCCGCACCGACGCGTACGGCTCCGCCAACGGCGACTGGGAGGAACACCTCGAACGCGGGCGGATCTACGCCGACGCCGGCGTCGACCTCGTCTGGCCGGAGATGCCCGACCCGTCCCGCGAGGACGCGGTCGAGTACGCCGAGACGATCCACGAGACCCACCCCGACCTGGATCTCGCCTTCAACTACTCCTCGTCGTTCGAGTGGGGCGCGGAGGAGGACCCGCTCACCTTCGAGGAGCTGGGCGAGTTAGGCTACCAGTACATCTTCATCACGCTGTACGGGCTTCACTCGGGCGCGCACGCCGTCTACGAGGACCTCTCGAACATTGCCGAGAACGACGAGCAGGCGCAGTTCGACCTCGAAGAGCGCTACATCGGCCACGAGACGGAGAGCCACCACGAGCTCTCCTTCGTCCCGCGGTATCAGGACATCGAGGCCGAGTTCGACCCCGAGGCGCGCAAGCGGCAGGAGGAGTCGGCCGGCTTCACCGAGGAGGAGAACGACCCGATCACGGCCTCCGAGGGCGGCGACGACTGAGACGGAGACTCGGGGGCACGACCCGCCTCCCGCGTCGATCGATCTTTTCGCCGGAACCGTCTCACACTCACTACGTCGACCCCGTTGAAACACTGTTCTTCAGACGCTTTCTCGCCCGAACGGCCGGTCGTTGAAGGGTGCGTATCGACGGACCGTTCCGCCCGTTACTCTGAATAAAGAAACTAGAAAATTTATCTAACCAGTAACCCGACCAGCATAGATGAGACCGCAGTTAGAATCGCTTCTTCTAGGGAAGTCTTTGAAACGATCGCTTCGGTATCTCGGGTACTCGGTCATTCTTATGGGCTTATTCTTCGGCCAACTCTACCTTACTGGGAATTTCGATGTGGGAACATCATCTAGTTTACTTATGAGTCCACTCGGAGCCACAGTATCAGCGAGTATCCTCGCAGGGATACATACATATCGAAATGACGGAATACTAGTGAGTATTGCTGCCGCCGTCATCACCATCATCGGCTATACTCTGTATGGTGTCGTCTCGCTTAATCATCCCCAACCGGACTATGGACTGTTAACCGGTGTGGGGACAGCAATTCTGTATGGTGTACCAGTAGGGATTACAACATCCACTATTGCGTATGTGTTACGTCGATATGTCCCGAGCCGATCTTCAGTAGCATTTGAGGAAAAATAGGGCACTGTGGCTCTGTTGAACTCTGATCTTTCAGATACATTCTCGCCTGAAATAGTCGGCTGATGAGAGTTGCTTATAAGACAGGTATTTCGTGAGTCCTGTCGGTGATGAGAACAAAGTCGTTGCTAGCGTGGTGAACACCTCCGAAGTCCCAGCAGCTCGCTACGACGACGCGCTTACCAAGGACACGACCACCGAAGCCCCAGCCGCGAGGACTCCCGCGGCTCGTTGCGCTCCTCGCTCGCGTTGCTCGCTACGGTGCTTACGTCGTCATCAGAACGCTTCGCGTTCTGATTGGCTCACGAGAGCTTCGCTCTCGTGAACGCCGAGGAGCGTCCTCGCGGCTGCCCCTTCGAATCCCACCCCGCACCGCTCCGCACCGCAGCCTCGCGCCTCCCCAGCCTCGTCGGCTAGCCTCCGCTTCGCTCCGGCTAGCCGACTCCCTCGCGCGGTGCTCCTCGCGGTCGCCAGAGGCGACCGCTCGGAGGCACGCGCCACCGCACTGGGGATTCGTCGGTTACTTCGCCGCACTGAGCGAATACGATGTGAAAACCATCAGCCGTTGAGAGTTTCAACGGTGCCGCTATTCCGAAATCGCCCCGCGCTCTCGGAGTTCGTCTATGTCGCCGTCGCCGTAGCCGTACTCGCGCAACACCGACTCCGTGTGTTCCCCGAGCGCGGGCGGATGGCGGCGGACGGTCGTCGGCGTCCGCGAGAAGTGCATCGGGGAACCGGGGAACGTCACGGTCCCGGCGGTCGGGTGGTCCGCCTCGGCGAGCATGCCGCGCGCCTCGATCTGCGGGTCGTCGAACACCTCGCTCACGTCGCGGACGCGGCTCGCGGGCACGTCGTGCGCTTCGAGCGCCGCGACCGCCTCCGCAGTCGTCAGCGCCGCGAACGTCTCCTCCAGTTCGCGGTCGAGGACCTCGCGGTTGCGGACGCGCCCCTCGTTCGTCTCGAACCGCTCGTCGGCGAGCAGGTCGGGGCGGTTGAGCGCCTCGCACAGCGGCGGCCAGAACCGATCCGACGAGCAGGCGACGACGACGTAGTCGTCCGCCGTCTCGAACGCCCGGTACGGGACGATGTTCGGGTGTTTGCTCCCCATCCGGCCGGGCGGCTCGCCGCCCGCGAAGTAGTTCGTCGCCATGTAGCTGGTCCAGGCGGCTTGCCCGTCGAGGAGGCTCACGTCGATCTTCTGCCCGCGGCCGTCGCCGAGCTCGCGTTCGAGGAGGGCTGCGAGGATCGCCTGCGTCGCGTACATCCCGGCACCGACGTCGGCGAGCGCGACCCCGATCCGGACCGGCGGGCCGCCCTCGACGCCGGTGAAGGACATGAAGCCGCCGCGGGCCTGCATCGTGATGTCGTAGGCCGGCTCGTCGCGGTCCGGTCCCCACTCGCCGAACCCGGAGATGGCGCAGTAGACGAGGCCGGGGTTCTCGTCGACGAGGTCGCCGTAGTCGAGGTCCCACTCCGCGGTCTTGCCGACCCGGAAGTTCTCGACGAGCACGTCGGCCTCGCGCGCGATGTCGCGCACGACCGCGCGGCCCGCCTCGGTCGTCAGATCCAGCTGGACCGACCGCTTGTTGCGGTTGACGCTGACGTAGTAGGCGCTTTCGGCTCCCTCGCCCTCGCCGCGCCCGTCTCCGTCGCGCCTGCTGAACGCCGGCGGGACCCACGTTCGGGTCTGGTCGCCGTCGCCGGGGCGTTCGACCTTGATCACCTCCGCGCCGAGATCGCCCAGTTGTATGGTACAGAACGGGCCGACGAGGACGCGCGAGAGGTCCAACACGGTGAGTCCGTCGAGCGGTCCGGTGTCGCCCTCGGGGTCGCGCGCCTCACCGACCACGCGGTCTCGCCTCCGCGGACCGCCGCCGTGTCCGGTTCATGCGACACGGCTCGCCCGCGAGGGTACTGAGCCTTGCGGCGCGGTCGACCGACGGCCTCCTAGTTTCGGCCGATGACGAAGTACAGGATGATCCCCAAGATAGGCGCGATAAAGACGACGAGCGCCCAGAGAATAGCCGGATGGCCGCTGTTCTTTTGAGCGTCGAAGTACGTCCAGATGGCCGCCAAGAGGAAGACTATCCACAGGGATGGGACAGTCAGTCCGAGGCCACCTAAGAGAGGAATCGACTCGATCACAGCGGCGATCCGTAATGTGGATGTATAACAGTTCTCATAGCTGAATTGGCTGTATAGGGCGCAGTCGGTACAGTGGACGACGTTACCCGTCCATGTGACGGACTCCTTGCTTGGAGACGTTGGCCTCGGTGATCTGTTCGGGCATCCAGTCCGGGGCGTCCGCCGGTGCGTCTTCTTCCCACGTCCACGCGTCGTAGATGTACACCTTGTCGGTGCCTTTCTCTCGGATTCGGATTTCGGTCGTTTGCTCCTTCGCGCGCTCGTGACTGCTGGACGGATCCACCCGTCGGGCGGCCTTCAGCGCGGCCTGCCGGGGCACTTGCCCGGAGAAGACGCTCTCTTCTCCGCCGTCCTGATCACACCGGTACAAGGCCGGAAGCCCACGACTTCTGTCGTGGGAGGAAGGCTGACGCGGTACCGAGACAACAGATTGATACTTCGAACCCTCAAAAGTAATTGTAGTCCCTGACAGCCAAATGTGTTGGCAGGGACGGGCTGTCCGTCAGCCAGCCCCGACATCGGGGGCGCACTTGGCCCACCGATAATTAAATTGGCGCTGGCCGTGCGGTGCGAGGCTATCCAAGCCTACGACTTCAGTCGTGGGTAGCTGACGCAGCGCGAAGTTTCGCTGGCCATCTTCCCGTGTCATTAGATAACACGCGTCTACCTTCCGGGGATATGTTTATTAAATACAACGACAGTCTCGGGGAAATGAGAATTCGTCTGGGTCGTGGCCGAACGATCGGTGCGAAGAACTCCCAGCGTGTCAGCGCCGTCGATTCAGGCCAAGAGAGGGGAGTAGTACCTGTCGGTTCAGGACGGGAGGTCGGAAAAGAGACTCGTCGATTCAGGCCGGGAGCGTGTCGATGCCGTTGATCTCGACGTAGCCGTAGCCGCAGTCGGGACAGCGCCACTTCGTCTTCTCACCGAGGTGGAGCGTCATCGCCGCGGTCCGGTAGAACGAACGGGTCTCGCTACACGCGGGACAGTCCACGTCCTTTTCGAGCGCCATGCGCGCCGATCGGTCGGGGACGGTGTTGAACCTACTGGTCCGGGCGTCGCGGTCCGCGGTCGGCTGCTCCGAACCCCGCCCTCACCACACCGGCGCGAGCAGCAGCGCGACCGTCGCGGAGATGAAGACGAGCTTCAGTCCGGTGTTGACGACGATCACCTTCGTCCCGAACGACGCGCCCCAGATCCCGTACTGGAACGGGATCGACCGCCGGAACGTGGAGACGGCAAAAGAGAGGATGCTCCCGATGAGCAGCGACGCGACCGCGGTGCGCGTGGTGAACACCCCGGCCTCGGTCCCCGCGAGCGTTACCGCCCCCGCGGTCGTGTCGAGCGTGAACACCGCGATGACGGGGACGGCGGCACCCGGAAGCCCCAACACGCCGGTTATCGGCTCCGCGACGCTCGTCAGCGCCGCCACGTCGTACGTGGAGACGAGCCAGATCACGAGGGTGTACACGACCGCGAGCCGCGGGACGATCCGGCGGAGCGTGCCCCACGACTTCCCCGCGGCGTCGCGGACGCGCTCGCGGGCGTCGCGCTCGTCGGCGTCGGGACCGGTCGCGTCGACGTCGGCGAGCGCGGACCGGTCGACGTTCGACTCCGAGAGGAGCAGTCCGCCCGCGAGGACGCCGGTGACGGTGATGAGCAGCGCGATGCCGGCCCGCGCGCCGACGTAGACGGCACCGGTGGTGACCCCGAGGATCGGGATCAACACCGGGACGTAGTAGGTGAACACGTGCTGGACGAACCCGAAGAAGGTGTTCATCACCACGGCGACGAGCGTCGCCCGGTCGTCGAGGAAGCCGGACTCGCGGTACTCCGCGAGCGTGGCGTAGCCCGCGGTCGTCGACGCCGCGGTCGTGAGGATCGCCGTACCGACCTCGTCCGGGAGGTTCGCGGGCCGCGTGAGCCACCCGGCGACCCCCGCGACGTAGCGGACCAGCCCGAACGCGACGGCGACGTTAGCGGCGAAGACCCCGCCCGCGATGAACGCCGTGATCCGGGCCAGCCGAGGGATCACGTCCGCGAGCAGCGTCGAGAGGTCGGCGACGACCGATTGCACGCGCTGCGGTAGGTCGGGGGCGACCAAATGGCCGTCGGAACGGTTCGGGGTATCGGAACGGCGCGGGGCGTCGGAACGGCGCGGGGCGTCGGAACGATTCGGGGCATCGAAACGGCGCGGGGGGTCGGTCGGCTCACTCCGGTCGCTCCGTCGAATCGCCGTTCCTCACACACGTCTCGACCCAAACGGGCGGGCGACGAAGCGTTGAGAGCCCCCCGAACCCAAACGACTATCGCGTTCGTGAATCACCGGACGGTATGACCGAACACGCCCGCTCCCTGCCCCGGCGTGTGCTCGACCGTCTCGCCGGCGTCAACATGTGGCTCGTCGTGGCCGCCGGCTTCGCGCTCGGGTTCACCGTGAGCCACTTCGACGGGCCGTGGTGGCTGGCCTTCCTCTGTTACCTAGGCGGAGGATTCCTCCCCGTTTTGCTCTCGACGGTGCCGAGCGACGAGAACGGCTTCGAGTACGAGATGACGAACCGGGAGCGGGCGGTCTACCTCCTCGGGGTGCTCCGCTGGGCGTTCACGCCGTGGGGGATCTTCACACAGCTCCTCCAGCTCGCCGGACAGGGAGTCGCGTACGTCCGATACCGAGGGGATCTACCGAGTACGGAGCGACGGGCTCCCGAGACGGAGCTGCGTCTCCCCGTCGAGGGCGAGTGGACCGTGGTCAACGGGGGCGTTACGCCCGACACCTCCCACTCGTGGGGGATCTTCTCACAGCGCTACGCCTACGACTTCCTGCGAACCGACGGCGACGGAACGACCCACGCCGGATCGGGAACCGAGCTTGCGGACTACTACGCCTACGGCGAGCCGGTCGTCGCGCCCGCCGCCGGGACGGTCGTCGACGTGAGCGACCGCCGCCGGGACTACCCGGGCGTCGGAACGGCGCTCGTCGAGTGGCGCACTTGGGACATCGCGGGCAACCACGTCACCATCGAACACGCCGACGGCGAGTACTCCTTCCTCGCACACCTTCAGGCCGGGAGCACGACGGTTTCTGAGGGCCAAGAAGTCGCGGCGGGGGACCTTCTCGGTCGGTGTGGCAACTCCGGGCACTCCAGCGAACCGCACCTCCACTACCAGCTTCAAGACACGGCCGACTTCTGGACCGCGGCGGGCCTCGCGCCGCGCTTCCACGGCGTCGATGTCGAGCGCGACGACCGGAAGGCGGACGAGCGCCCGGTCTACGCCGACCGGGAGGGCGGAGACGGGGTGTACCTCTGGGCCGGTGACCGCGTCCGACAGCGCGGGTGAGTTCGGGACGATCGGTGGCGAGAGGCGATCACAGGCGGGGGTCGGTTTCCGACGGAGCGCCCCGAACACGTCAGTCGGACTGCCCCGTTCACTCCGGTCGAGCCGCGCGAGACTTTTCATCCCGGCCGGTGAATCCCTGCCCGATGGCACCCGCCGAGGACGACATCTCGATCGACGAAAAGCGCGTGTACGCGGGCAGCGCCGGCCGGACCGACGCCTACGTCGCGACCGGGGCCGGGGTCGTCCGCGTGTCGCTGTCGGCCGACAAGATCGGCGCGTTCGACATGATCGCCCGGGATCCCGCCCGCGACGTCGCCGTCCTCGCGCGCGACGAGCCGACGGACCTCGTCGCCGCGGCCACGCCCGACGGCCTCGCGGTCGCCGCGGTCGGCGAGGATCCGGAGCTCGCATCGGTCGACGACGACCCGGCGGTCGCGGTGGGGCCGGCGAGCGGCGGCGGTTCACTCCTCGTCGCGCGCGAGGGCGGCGCGATCGAGCGCGTTGCGTTCGCGGACGGCGGGACGGCGGTCGCGTCGACGACGCGGCTCGGCTCCGTCGCGGATCCACGGGCGGTCGACGGCGCGCTCGTCGCGGCCGTCGACGGGGTGTACCGCGTCGCGGGCGGCGGGATCGAAGACGGCGGGCTCGACGACGCCCGCGACGTGGCCGGCTCCGGGATGCCGCTGGCGGCGACCGGCACGGGACTTTACTGGCTCGGCAACGGCTGGATGACGGTTCGCGAGGAGGCGACAGACGCGGTCGCGGCCGACGGCGACGGCCACGCGATGGCGGTCGTCGAGGGGGAGTTGTTGGTCCACGCGGGCGCGGGAGAGTGGGGGGACGAGGCGTGGGAGCCGACCGACCTGCCGGTCGACGAGGAGCCGGTCGCGCTCAGCTACGGTCCCGGCGTCTCGGTCGTCGTCACCGCGGCGGGAACGCTCTGCGTGGACGCGGGTGACGGCTGGCGTCATCAGGTGGTCGGCGTTCGAGATGTCGCTGGCGTCGCGCTCGCCGTCGTCGAATGATTCGATGAAACGGAGATTGAACCGATAGCGAGCGGTGCTACCGTCCCAACCGCTTGCTACGGAGTAGCCCACTCTGTGACCGAGACCGCTAAATTACGGGCTGCTCGGCCGTACGGGACGAATCTCATTGGGAGCGACTCTGCGACCGAGACCGCCGAAGCCCCAGCCGGGAGGACGGCACAGGTGACGTAAGCACCGCAGCGAGGGAGCGAGTGAAACGAGCGACTGAGTGAGGAGCGCAACGAGCGTGTGCCACCCTCCCGACTGCCCCTTCGAGTCCCGCCCCGCACCGCACAGCAACCGCACCTCACGCCTCCCCAGCCTCGTCGCGGTCGCCGGGGGCGACCACGACTCCCTCGCGCGTGCTGTCGCCGGCGGCTGCGCCGCCGGCTATCAGAGAGACCTTCGGTCTCTCCCTACTCGCGGCCGCCGGGGGCGGCCGCTCGCAGGCACGCGCCACCGCTGTTCCACTTCTCAGTGATCGACTTCGTTCTCGCTTTCGACCCTCCTACGCGCTCGGCAGGTCAATCTCTTTGCCGTCGGCGTAGACGGTCGGATTCCGGATGATCCCGTCGAGGTGGAGCGGCGCGTCGGTCTCGCCGCCGATTCCGGCGTTGTCGCCGATCGCGACGTGAACGGTGCCGCCCGCCTTCTCGTCTAAGAGGACCGAGCCGACCAGTTCGTCGACGCCGACGTTCGTCCCAATTCCAAGCTCCGCGAGGTTGTACGCGGCGTCGCCCACCTCCTCGGCGGCGGCCTCCACGTCGGCGCGGATCTCGTCGTCCGAGATGGAGGTGACGAACCCGTCTTCGACCTCGAACCGGAGCTGTTGGTCCTCGTCGAGCAGGCCGTGGGGCATCATCGTCCCGTCGACGACGTAGGTGCCGGTCGCGGTCTCGGGCGCGACGAACACCTCGCCCGCGGGCAGGTTCGAGAAGTCGCCCGGATCGCGGACCATCCCGGTGTCGGCCAGCCACTCGCGGTCGCCGATCCCGAACGTGACGTCGGTGCCGGCGGGCGCGGTGACCCGGATCTCGTCGGCGTCGCCGATCTGTCCCAGCACGTCGTCGCAGGCGGCCTCGATGGCGGCGTAGTCGGCGTCGAGGCCGGTCGTGAACACGTCCTCGGTGATTCCCGGGAGCGTCGCGCCGCGCGCGCCGGCGTCGCAGGCCGCGCCGCGGGCGCGGGTGTGACTCAGGCTCTTCGTGGTGGGCGCGAGGAAGACGTCGGCCTCGGCCATCGCGGCCGCGACCGGTGCCGGCGGCTCCGCCCCGTGCTGGTCGGCCGGCGGGTATCGCAGGATCGTCGCGTCGCCCGTGACGGCGTTCGCGGCCGCGTAGAGCGCCTCGCCGATCGGCTCGCGCTCGTCGTCGGTGACGACGACGACCGACTCGTCGGAAGCGACGTTCAGGCACTGTTCGATCGCGGTCTCGGCACCGTCGGAGAGATCGGCTGTCATACCGCCACCTCTGAACGGCCGGGCGTTAGGCCTTGTCATCGACGGTTTTACTCTATTCCGTAATCGAATTATTTACGTCCGGTCCCGATTTCCGTCGAATTAACCGACTGCTTACTCGTGGGGTAGTTAATTTCATTTTGCTCCCCTCGAAAACATTATGTCGATGCCCGAGTGACGGACGGATATGACACGCGTGGGCGTCAACGGCTACGGCACGATCGGGAAACGGGTCGCGGACGCCGTGGCGGCCCAGCCCGACATGGAACTCGTCGGCGTGACGAAGGCGTCGCCCGACTACGGCGTCGAGGCCGCAGTCCGTCGCGGCTACGACCTGTACGCGGCGGTCGACGACCGCGTCGACGAGTTCGCGGCCGCCGGCGTGGACTTGGCCGGATCGCTCGACGACCTGCTCGACGCCGTCGACGTGATCGTCGACTGCGCGCCCTCCGGCGTCGGCGAGCGCAACGCCCCCGTCTACGAGGCCCACGACACGCCGGCGGTGTTCCAGGGCGGCGAGGACGCCGCCGTCGCCGAGGCCTCGTTCAACGCTCGCGGGCGCTTCGAGGCCGCCCGCGACGCCGACACCGTCCGCGTCGTCTCCTGTAACACGACCGCGCTCTCGCGGCTGCTCGCGCCGCTCGACGAGGCGTACGGGATCGGGAAAGCGCGCGTCACCCTCGTGCGCCGCGGCGGCGACCCGAGCGAGACCGACCGCGGCCCGATAAACGACATCGTTCCCGACCCGGCGACCGTCCCGTCTCACCACGGACCCGACGTGAACGAAATTCTCCCCGACGTCGCGGTCGACACCGCGGCGCTGAAGGCACCGGTCACGGGGATGCACACCCACAGCGTCAACGTCACGCTGGAGACCGAACCGGACGAGAACGACGTCCGCGACCTGCTCGCCGGCGAGGACCGGATCTTCCTCGTACCCGCGGCCGCGGGCATCGACGGTGCCGGCGCGTTGAAGGAGTACGCGGCCGACGCGGGACGTCCCCGGGGAGACCTCTGGGAGAACTGCGTCTGGGAGGAGTCGATAAGCGTCACGGGCCGGGACCTCTACCTCTTCCAGAACGTCCACCAGGAGGCCGACGTCGTCCCCGAGAACGTCGACGCGATCCGCGCGATGGCGACCGACGTCGGCCGAGCCGAATCGATGGCGCGCACGAACGAGACGCTGGGCGTGGGTCTCGACAGCCGACTGGGGGACGGCGAACTGGCGCGCGCGGAACTCGCGGCCGACGACTGACGGGTTCGCTCGATTTTCTCACTATCAGTCGGGCCGCGGTCGGTCCGCTTCGCCCGCTACCGGGCGGAGACAGTACTCACTCGGTCGGTCGGGTCACGAGGAACGTCCGCCCGCCGCGGCGTTCGAGGTGGACCTCGCTGCCGTCGACGCGGTTCGCACGGGCCCGGTCCGGGAGGCGGTCGGTTCGACACTCGGTGACGTCCACGCGCGTCGGCGTCACGTACTGCGGTCGGTCGGCGGTGACTACGCTCATACCTCCCGATCGGGAGGGAACGCTCCTATAACCGAGCCGTCCGCGGAGTGAAAGTGAAAGTGGACGCCTCGGCGTCGGTGCCGGCGAATCCGAGATCGGATCGCGGTCGAACTCCGATCCGGCCTATCGGCGGAGACCGGCCGCTTCGTCGCCGTCGACGAACCGCACCGTGAAGTAGTCGTAGCCGCCGTAGGCGGCGTCGAGCGCGCCCATCCACCAGTTCCACCGCTCGACCAGCGAGGAGCCGTCCGGGGCGTCCTCCATGTGTCCGACCGCCCCGCTTACCGTCAGTCCGTGGCCGCGGTCCTCGGAGGGCCGACCGGAGTCGACGAGGTCGCGGGCCGCTCGCGAGACGGCGCGCCGCTCCGCCTCGGTCCCGCCGAACTCGTCTTCGAGCGCGCGTTCCAGACGCTGTCTGTCCATGTCCGTGTTACGGGACGCGGGTATATGAGTCGCGTGGTAGGGGGTCGCACATCCGGTGCCGTAGCCGGCTCACAGTCGGGCGGCGAGCGCGAGGAAGAGGATTGAGAACGGAGCGGTGAGCAGCGCCAGCGCGATCCCGCCCGCGCCCTCGCCGCCCGCGACGGCCATCAGGAGGCCGACGACGAGCGAGAAGGAGCCGAGAACGGCGAGCGTGACTCGCTCCGGAACGCTCGCGCGGTCCGGCCCGTCGCTCGCCGCCAGCACCGCGTCGAGTGTCGACTCCACCGCGTCCGCCTTCTCGGACGGCACGAACAGCCACGGCGTCGACCGATACCACGCGTTCCCGCGGTAGGCGAGCAGGAACACCGTCGTCCACGGGAAGTCGATCCGGCGGGTCCGCACCACAGAGTCGAGGTCGTCAGTCCGAGTTCGGTCGTGCGTGTGGTCCGTCCGCTCGACGACGCGTTCCGCCGGACTGAGCCGGATCGACGTTCCCTTCGAGCCGGCGAAGATCGGTAGGAACCAGATCAGCGGGAACAGGTAGAACAGTCCGATATCGGTCGGCGACGGTCCCCACACCCAGAGCGTGGCGAGCGGGACGATACCCGCGAGCACCCAGCGGGGACGGATCGATCCCACCGAGAGCGAGTAGTCGCCGAACGTCGACCGGAGCTCCTCGCGGGCCCCCTCCGTCGATCGGTCGTAGGCGATCAGGAGGTATACGAGCGAGAACGGACCGCCGACGAGCAGCAGCACGCCGAGTACCCACAGCTCGGCGTCGCCGACCGTTCCGCCGCCGGTCGCGGCGGCCCACGCCGCCTCCGCCACGGCGACGGCGACGACCCCGATCACCGCGAGGAGCCCGACCGCGACGACGAGACTCACGCCGAACGCGACCGATCGGAGCCGGTCGTGTCGGACCGGCCCCCACTCGATCGGACCCAGTCCGGGAGTCTCGTCGGAGCCGGGCGACTCGTCCGACTCCCCCGTCGCGGACTCGGCGGGCGCGACGCGTTCGGCGTCGTCGTCGGATCCCCGACGGTCGGCGGCGTCGGCGGTGTCGGTGGTGGCGGTTCCGCTCTCGGAGGGCATACGAGCCGAGTTACCGCCCGTCAGACAAAAAGAGTGAGGTCGGTCTCCGTCGCGCTCCGAGCGATTACGCGCCCGGTTCGACCGACCGCGCGTCAGAATCGGCGGACTCCGCGCTCGACGCCGGCGGCTCGGCCGGTTCCACGTTCCCGAGCCGGAGCGCGTTGCCGGTGACCCCGAGGCTCATCCCCATGTCGCCGACGACCACGGCCATCGCCACGCTCACGTAGCCGAGCGGGGCCCCTGCGGCGAGGACGGCCTTCACCGCGAGCGTGGCTCCGATGTTCCGGCGGATCGTGTCGCTCGCCCGCGCCGAGAGGTCGATCACGTACGGGAGCCGCGTCAGGTCGTCGGCCATCAGCGCCACGTCGGCGGTCTCGATGGCGGTGTCGGTGCCGGCGGCTCCCATCGCGATCCCGACGTCGGCGGCCGCGAGCGCCGGCGCGTCGTTGATCCCGTCGCCGACCATCGCCACGCCGCCCTCGGTCTCGGCGGCAAGTTCGCGAACCGCCGCGACCTTCTCGTCCGGCAGCAGCTCCGCGCGCACCTCGTCGACGCCGACGCGGTCGCCGATCGCCCGCGCGGTCCGCTCGTTGTCGCCGGTGAGCATCGCGACGCGGTCGACCCCGAGGTCGTGGAGTCGGTCGACGACCCACGCCGCCTCCGGGCGGACGGTGTCCGCGACCGCGATGACGCCCTCAAGCTCCGTCTCGGTCCCCACGAGGACGACCGTCTTCCCCTCGGCCTGTAGCCGCGGGATCGTCTCGCTCGCCAGATCGAGGTACTTCCCGTGGTCGCAGGGTTCGGGGTCGGGCGTCTCCGGGGCGTCCTCGGCCGACTCGTGGCGCTCCGCGCCCCGGACCACGCCGCCGTCGGACCGGACGTGCGCGTGGCTCAGGTCGAAGCCGAGGTCCGCGAACAGCGAGGGCTTGCCGGCGTAGTGGGTCTTGCCGTCGAGGTCGGCGCGGACGCCCTCGCCGGTCAGGGCCTCGAAGCCGGTGACATCGGTCGAATCCGCGTCGGCGCGGACCTCCGTCTCCTCGCCTCGGCTCACGATCGCCTCCGCGACCGGGTGTTCGCTCCGTCGCTCGATGGCGGTCGCGCACGCGAGCACGTCGGCGGCGTCGCGGCCGCCGAGCGGGACGACGTCGGTCACCGACAGCTCGCCCCGCGTGAGCGTCCCGGTCTTGTCGAGCGCGACGGCGTCGACGTCGCCCGCGGCCTCCAGGTGTTCGCCGCCCTTGATCAGGACGCCGTTGCGGGCCGCGGCGGTGACGCCGGAGACGACGCTGACGGGCGTCGAGATGACGAACGCGCAGGGGCACGCGACCACGAGCAGGGTGAGCCCGCGGACGAACCACGTCTCCGCGCCGCCGCCGACGAGAACCGGGCCGAGCGCGGCGGTGAGGATCGCCCCGACCACGACGACCGGAGTGTAGACGCCCGCGAAGCGGTCGACGAACCGCTCGGCGCGCGTCTCCTCGCCGTTGGCGGCCTCGACGAGTTCGACGACCTTCGCGATGGTCGACTCCGACGCGGGGGCCGTCGCCTCGATTTCGAGGTAGCCGGCCTCGTTGATCGAGCCGGCGTACACCTCGTCGCCGGAGGCCTTCTCCGCGGGGACGGACTCGCCGGTGATCGGCGACTCGTCGACCGCGCCGGACCCCTCGCGGACGACGCCGTCGAGGGGGACGCGCTCGCCGGGGCGCACCGCCAACCGTTCGCCCGTCGCCACGCTCTCGACGGGCACGGTCTCCTCGTCGCCGTCGCGGATCACGACCGCCTCGTCGGGGGACAGCTCCATCAGCTCGCGCAGGGAGGTGCGCGCCCGGTCGATGGAGTAGCGTTCGAGGAGTTCGGCGACCGAGAACAGCACCGCGAGCGTCGCCGCCTCGAACGGGAGGTCGACGAGCAGCGCCGCGACGACTCCCACGCTCATCAGCAGGTCGATGTCGAGGCTCAACCCCCGCAGCGAGTAGAACCCGTTCCGGAGGATCGGCGGGCCGGCGACCGCGACCGCCAGCAGGTACGCGACGGACGCCCCGGTGACGACGTACGGGCCGAGGAAGCCAATCCCACCCAGCGTCACCAAGGTCGGGTCGAGTCCGGGGAGCAGCCACTCCAAGACGAGCCCAACCGCGAGGAGGCCGCCGCCGATCGCGGTGGCGATCGCTCGGGGGCTGGTGAACAGGTCGTCCGCGACGCCGTCTGACTCCGCGTCGGCGACCGCGTAGCCGGCGCGCTCGACGGCCGCCGTCAGCGCCTCGACGTCCGTGCGCTCCGGGTCGTACGTGAGGACGACGACGCCCGTCGTCGGTCGCGTGTCGACCGAGAGGACGCCCTCGCGGTCGAGCGCGCCCTCGACTTTCCCCGCGCACGACGAGCAGTCCATGTCCGGCACTGAGAGCCGGAGTTCCGTCCCGTCGGGGCGGTCGGACCCCCCGCCGGACGGTTCGGTCGGCCCGTCATCGGGACCGGTCGGTTCGCGTGAGTCGCTCATTACCCGATCGTACCCGGCGGAGCGTTATTAATCCGAC
Source organism: Halorubrum sp. DM2 (assembly GCF_901686465.1). Lineage (NCBI taxonomy): Archaea > Methanobacteriati > Methanobacteriota > Halobacteria > Halobacteriales > Haloferacaceae > Halorubrum > Halorubrum sp. DM2. Next base: position 742,742 of record NZ_LR594487.1, on the reverse strand, counting down.
TGCCATCTCCGAGACCCTATTTATAAATAGTTATTAAAAATTAAACTGAGAGTAGCAATTTTCAGCGAGTATTTATACACGGCATTCTCGGCCACTACTCACCCGTTTTCCGGTCGGCGCGCGCCTCCGAGCGCCCTTTTAGGGGCGCGAGTAGCGAGGGACCGAAGGTCCCTCGGACAGCCGGCGGCGAAGCCGCCGGCGAGAGCGCCGCGCGAGGGAGTCGGGCGGCCGGAGCGAAGCGGAGGCCGGCCGACGAGGCTGGGGAGGCGTGAGGCTGTGCGGGGCGGGGTGAGGCGGGACTCGAAGGGGCAGCCGGGAGGCGGGCAGAGGCGACGCAAGCACCGCAACGAGGGAGCGAAGCGACCGAGCGAGGAGCACAGCGAGCGTCTGTCCGCCTCCCGGCTGGGGCTTCGGTGGTCTCGGTCACGGAGTCGCTCTCACCGAAGGAAGTCACGTACAGTCGAGCGGCCGGGGCTTCGGTAGTCGTGTCGATCGACGATGCGTCAGCAGCAGTGAAAAACAGAAATTCGGGTGTCGCTGGACCGTGATCGGCCAGCACGTCGCTGTCCTAAGCGCTCTCGACCGCGTCCAGCACAGCCTCGTAGTCCGGCTCGTTCGTGGGGTCGTCGGCGACCCAGTCGTAGACGATCTCGCCGTCGTCGTCGATCACGAACACTGCCCGGTTGGCGATCCCGTGAAGCCCCAGGTCGGCGATATCGATTTCGAGGCCGTACGCCCGGATGGCGTCGCCGGCCATGTCGCTCACGAGGTCGAACTCGATCCCGTGCTCCTCGCGGAACGCGCCCTGCGAGAACGGCGAGTCGGCACTGATCCCGAACAGCGTCGCGCCCGCGTCCGCGAACGCGTCGGCGCGCTCCTGGAACGCGATCATCTCGTTCGTACACGGCGGCGTGAACGCGCCGGGGAAGAAGGCCAGGACGACCGGCCCGTCGCCGATCTCCTCGTCGAGGTCGAACGGTTCGTGGTCGCTCGTGCCGACCGTCGCGGTGAACGTGGGTGCGGCGTCGCCTGTGGATACCATCGACCGATCGTACGTCCGATTCGGGCAAAAGGCTTGTCTCACCCCCGCTCGGTTCTGGTGTCGACTGTGAACCGAGCTCGCCCGTTCCCGGGCTACTCCCGGTCGAGGTACTCCTGTTGGACCGCGACGATCTCCGCGGAGTCCTCGCAGTCGGCGTACCGACGGAGCGGTTCGTCGTTGAGTTCGAGGAACGTCTCGCCCCACGTGAACTTCGAGAGGATCCGCTCGGCGTGGTCGCGCTCGCCGAGGAGTATCAGCGCGGCCGCGAACGCCTCGACGGTCGTGAGCTTCATCGGCCGCCCGAAGTTCACGGGGTTGGCGGCGACGAGGTACGGCAGCGCGCGGTGTTCGCCCGGCAGCGAGAACATCTTCTCGCCCGCCGACTCCCACGAGCAGTCGAGCGCGACGAGGGCGTTCTCGCGGGCGCGCTCGGCGTCCGCCGGCGAGAGCGCGCGCTCGGCGTGGGGGTTTAACACGACGCCGTACGGCGTGGCGCGGTCCGAGCGATGAAGCTCCGCGAGGTCGAAGCGCGCGAGCTTCCGCGCCGTACACTTGTCGGGGTCGTCGTCGCCCTCGTACCGGACGTGTAAGTCCACGGTACGCCATTGGCCGAGCCGGTTATAAGGCGTACGAACGGAGCCAGCGGAAGCCGACGAAAAAACGGGCGGAGCCGCCGTCCGCGCCCGATCACGGGGCGCGCGTCTGCGTCACGATACGGTCGCGTTCGTCGTCTTCCGAGGGGACGCGCGTTCGCGTCTCGATCAGGTCCGATTCCTCTTCGGTCGGTGTGTCACTCATCGCGGGCGTCAGTCGGTCGTCGCCACGGAAAACAGCTTGGCTAAAACAATTAGTGTTCGCCTTATATTCTATTACTTGACCAAAATAATGCGGATTACACAAGTGAATGTACACCGATTACCCAGTTCTACTGCTGAAAAACGGATTCAACTGATGGCAGTCAGTCCCGATCGGTCTGGATCACACCCCCGATACCGTCAAACCGGCCCGGTACCGGCGGGGTTTTTCATCGTCGCGGCGCAGGTGATCGCATGGAGCTGTTCGCGGTTCCGGACCTCCCAGAGATCCGGGAGGGAGACGACCTGGCGGCCATGATCGACGAGCGCGTCGACCTCCGCGCGGACGACGTGGTCGTCGTCGCGAGTACGGTCGTCTCGAAGGCCGAGGGGCGCGTCTTCGACCTCGACGACTTCCCGGCCGGGTCGCGCGCGAACGAGGTCGCCGACCGCCTCGCGGAGGTCTCCGGCGAGGAGAAGGACCCCCGGTTCGCGCAGGCCGTCATCGAGGAGTCGACGGAGCTGATCATGGAGGCCCCGTTCCTCCTCACCGCGACGCGGTTCGGCCACATCGGCGTCAACGCCGGAATCGACCGGTCGAACGTTCCCGACGGCGACCTGCTTCTGCTCCCAGACCGCCCCTCCGAGAGCGCCGACCGGATCCGGGAGGGGCTCGCGGCCGACCGCGTCGTCGTCAGCGACACCTGCGGGCGGCCCTTCCGCCACGGCCAGCGCGGGGTCGCGATCGGGTGGGCCGGCCTGCCCGCCAGCCGCGACTGGCGCGGCGAGCGCGACCGCGACGGCCGCGAGATGGGCGTCACCGTCCAGAACGTGATCGACGAACTCGCCGCCGCCGCCAACCTCGTCGCCGGCGAGGGCGACGGGGGAACCCCGGTCGTCGTCGTCCGCGACTGGAGTTTCGGCGACCACGAGGGATCGGACAACCACTTCCGCGAGGTCGACGGCGACTTCGTCCGCCAGGCCCTGCGAGAGTGGCGCTTCGAGGAATAACCATGCTCGGCATCGAACTCACCCCAGAACACGAGCTGCACCGCCTCGTCGACCTCGGCGTCCGCGCCGAGGAGGCCGGCTACGACGCCGTCTACTCGACGTGTCACTACAACAACCGCGACCCGTGGGCGTTCCTCTCGCGGCTCGCGGCCGCCACGGACTCGGTCCGGCTCGGCCCGGGCGTCGCCAACCCCTACGAGACCCACCCCGTGACGCTCGCCTCGAAGGTCGCCACCCTCGACGAGGCCTCGGCGGGCCGGGCCGTCTTCGGACTCGGCCCCGGCGACCCCTCGACGCTCGCGAACCTCGGACTCGAAGACGAACGCGGCCTCCGCCCCGTGCTGGAGGCGTTCAAGACCGCCCAGAAGCTGTGGGCCGGCGAACGCGTCGACCACGAGGGGACCTTCGACGCCGCCGACGCGGGCCTCAACTACGAGCCGCCGCAGGGCGCGGATATTCCAGTCCACGTCGGCGGCGAGGGCCCCCACATGTGCCGGATGGCCGCGAAACACGCGGACGGACTCCTCTACAACGGATCGCACCCGAAGGACCTGGCGTGGGCCCGCGAGCAGGTCGACGACGGGCTCGACGACCGCCCCGACGGCCGGGGCGAGTTCGACCTGATCGCCTACGCCGCGGTGTCGGTCGCGGAAGAGGAGAACGCCGCCCGCGAGGCCGCCCGACCGCCGGTCGCGTTCATCGCCGCGGGCGCGGCCCCGCCCGTCCTGAAGCGACACGGGATCGACCCGGACGCGGCGAGCGCGATCGGCGAGTCGGTCTCCGCCGGGGAGTTCTCCGCGGCGTTCGAGCGCGTGACCCCCGCGATGATCGACGCGTTCTGTATGGCGGGCACGCCCGAGACCGTCCGCGAGCGCGCCGCCGCCGTCGCCGACCACGCCGACGGGCTCGTCGTCGGCTCGCCGCTCGGGCCCGACCTCGAATCGGCCGTCGACCTCGCGGCCGAAGCGGTCGGCGACCACTTTTAATCCGACCGGACTCCGGCCGACCGGATTCCCGGTCGGTGACAATCGAGAATCGCTCGTGATAACGCCGCCGGGAGGTTCATAACCCGTTCTCATCGAGGTCCGAATATGTCCACGACACGACAGCGCCGCCCGGGGATCCGCGGGCGGTACGAGGCCCTCCTGTGGCGGACCATGGACGCGCTCGGCGTCACGGAGTCCATAGAGCGGAAAGTCGTCACGGCCGTCGGCATCCAGTTCCTCGTCACCGTCGGCATCTTCCTCACGCAGTTCCTCGTCGACGGGACCGCCGCATACGTGATCTCCGGGGTCCTGTTCGCCGGGGCCGTCGTCGCTATCTACAACACCCTCCTCATCGTCCGCCGCGACTTCGCCGGGCCGATCCGGGCGCTGGAGCGCGAGGCTGAGGCGATCGCCGCCGGCGACCTGAGCGGGGCCGGCGGGACCGACGACGCGGCGCTCGACCCGAGCCAGCCCGACGAGATCGGGAGCCTTGTCGGCGCGTTCGACGAGGTTCGCGGCTACCTCACCACCGTCTCCGCGCAGGCGGAGGCGATCGCGGCACAGGAGTTCGATGATCCGGCGCTCGACGAGGAGGTCCCCGGCTCCTTCGGCGAGTCGCTCGACGAGATGGCCGACAACCTCGCCGCGTACACCACCGAGATGGAGGCGCTCGTCGACGCGTTCGGCGACGCCGCGGAGCGGGCGCAGGCCGGCGACCTGACCGCGACGATCGACGGGGCCGCGCTGGCGACCGACGGGCAGCGGTACGACGAACTGGTCGACAACTACAACCGGCTCGTCGCGACGCTCGGCGAGACGCTCGGCGACGTGGGCGCGTTCACGGCGGACGTGGCCGGGACCGCGGACGACGTGCGCGCGAGCATGGACGAGGTCGACGACGCGAGCGGCGACGTCGCCGGCTCGGTCCAGGAGATCTCGGACGGCGCGGCCGAACAGACCGACGAGCTGGAGGCGATCGCCGGCGAGATGAACACGCTGTCGGCGACGGTCGAAGAGATCGCGGCGAGCGCGGACGACGCCGCCGAAACGGCCCGCGACGCCGCCGAACGCGGTCGGTCGGGACGAGAGGAGGCCGCCGAGGCGATCGCGGAACTGGAGACGCTGGAGACGCGGATCGGCGAGACGGCCGCCGCGGTCACCGACCTCGCGGAGCGGGTCGGCGAGATCGACGAGATCGCGGCCGTGATCGACGAGATCGCCGAGGAGACCAACCTGCTCGCGCTGAACGCCTCGATCGAGGCGGCGCGCGCCGACGGCTCGGGCGACGGGTTCGCGGTCGTCGCCGACGAGGTGAAGTCGCTCGCGGAGGAGACCCGCGAGTCCGCCGCGGAGATCTCCGGGCGGATCGAGGCGGTTCAGGAGGCGTCGGCCGAGACCGCCGCCGACGCAGAGGCGATGGAGACGCAGGTCGCGGAGGGCGTCGAGACGATCGAGTCCACGCTGCGGGAGTTCGAGGGGGTCGTCGAGGACGTGACGACCGTCGACGAGACCGTCCAAGAGATCAGCGACGCGACGGACGACCAGGCGCGCACGACGCAGGAGGTCGTCGACATGGTCGACGGGGTCGCCTCCGTGAGCAAGCAGACCGCCACCGAAGCCGAGACCGTCGCGGCCGCGGCAGAGGAACAGACCGCGACCGTCTCCGAGGTGACGGGGCGGGTTCACACCCTCTCGGACCAGTCCGACGAGCTACTGGCGCGGCTGACGGAGTTCGAGGTGCCGGACGGGGACGCTGGGACCGGAAACGCGGTCCGCGGCCCGGGAGCGTCGGGCCCGCCGGGAGACGCCGGAGCGCGCTCGGCGACGACCGGCGACGACGACTGAGGAAGGGAGCCGCTATTCCGAGCGACCGCGGCCGCCGAGCGCCGGGAGGTCAACGCCGATCTCGCCCAGAAGCGCGCCGACCGCCGCGTAGCCCAGCACGGCCACCGCACTGACGAGCAGGACCTGTCCGACGACGACGAGGAGCGCCGACAGCGGGTCGCCCGCGCCGAGGATCAGGTCGTTCAGGAAGATGTCGACGAACCGGCCGACGTCGCCGACCAGCCGCGAGACGAAGTCGATGAGCGCGATCATGGGCCACGGTTGGACCGGGGGGTACTTGGGTGTTGAGTTCGCGGCGGCGTCTCGCCTGCCGGGCTACGCCCGGTCCGGCTCCGCCTCGGACATCGACGGGTCCGGTTCCGCCTCGGACATCGACGTTTCCTCCGAGCGCGCGTACCGGAGCGCCCAGCCGATCAGGACCGCCTGAAACGGGAGGCGGACCCACGCCGCCAGCCGCGCGATATCCGCGAACCGCTCCGGGACGAGGTCGTTCAGCACGTCGCTCCGAGCGAGGTGGACGTTGGCCGGGAACACGGCGACGAGGAGGGCGACGATCCCCCACGCAGACGGGCGTCGCGTCCGCCGCAGCGCGACGCCGGCTCCGAGGACGACTTCGGCGATTCCGGAGAGGTACACGAGCCCGACCGGCCGCGGGAACGACGGCGGGATCGCCGCGGCGAACCGCTTCGGCGCGAGGAAGTGAGCTATTCCGGCGGCGACGTACGTCGCGCCCATCAGCGGCGCGAGCGATCGGTCGGGGTCGTCGGAGTCAGCTTCGGGGTCAGAGTCGGTCTCGTCGTCGGTCATACCTCGCCACACGGGCGGGAGGGGTATCAGTCCTCGGCGGCGGGTTCCCGGAACCCTCGCCCGGGTCCCCGGAACCGAACCCCTTAGGGACGGTCGAACCCAATGCGTCGGTAATGAACACGTTGTTCTGGGTGCTGACGGGCGTCCTCGCGTACTCCGCGGTCGCGATGTGGCTGCGGAACAGGGGGATCCTCCCGGACGCGGTCCGCGTCTCCGGTCCGGTGTTGACCCTCCGGACCCTCCGCGGCCGCGCCTTCCTCGGACGGCTCGCGACGCCGAAGCGGTTCTGGCGCGCGGTCGCCAACCTCGGGCTGGGCGGGGCCTTGGTGGCGATGGTGGCGTCGTTCGCGCTCATCCTCTCGTCGGCGATGTCGGCGTTCACGAACGCGCAGCCCTCGGCGATCCAGCAGCCGCAGAACTTCCTCATCATCCCGGGCGTCAACGACTTCCTCCCCCTCTCCGTCGCGCCCGAGATCGTCGCCGGCCTCGCGGTGGCGATGGTGATCCACGAGGGGGCACACGGGCTCCTCTGTCGGGTCGAGGGCATCGACATCGACTCGATGGGGCTCGTCTTCTTCGCGCTGCTCCCCGTCGGCGCGTTCGTCGAACCCGACGAGGAGGCGACGCAGGCGGCCTCCCGCGGTGCCCGCGCCCGGATGTTCGCGGCGGGCGTCACCGCGAACACGGTGCTGACGGTCGTCGTCTTCGCGCTCCTCTTTGGTCCCGTCGTGGGGGCCATCTCGCCCGCGGCGGGCTACGCGGTCGGCGAGGTGAACCCCGGCTCCCCGGCGGCCGCGGCGGACATCTCGCAGGGCGACCGGATCGTCGAGGTCGCGGGGACCCCGATCGAGACGAGCGGCGAGTTCGAGTCGGCGATCGCCGACGCGGGCGACTCGGTCGCGCTCACCGTCGACGACGGCGAGCGGAGAGAAACGGTGACGGTCGACCGCGAGCTACAGGTCGTCGGCTCCGCCGGCGGCAACCCGCTCAACGTGACGATCGGGGAATCGCCCGTGACGGTCGCGGCCGTGAACGGCGAGCGCGTCGCGATCGAGTCGGACTTCTTCGCCGCGGTCGGCGACGACGAGCGCGCGACGCTCACCGTGACCGGCAACGCGAGCGTCCTCGACCCGGTCCGCGACGCCCCCGGGGCCGAGGACGCCTCGACCGTCGAGACCGCGGACGGCGAGGTCGCCGTCACCGTCCCGGACGTACCGATCGGCGCGTACGTCGTCGGCGTTCAGGAGGGCGGCCCGATCCACGACGAGGGGGCGGCCCTCGGCGAGCCGCTGACGATCGTCTCGATCGACGGCGAGCGCGTCGTCGACAACGAGGCGCTCTCCGCGGTCCTCGGCGACCGCGACGCGGGCGAGACCGTCCCCGTCACGGTGTACGATTCCGACGGCGAGCGCGAGACCTACGACGTGGAACTCGACCCGCACCCGAACCGCGACGGCGGGTTCATCGGGGTCAGCGTCTTCCCCGGCACGAGCGGCCTCGCGCTTGACGACGTGGGCGTCACCGAGTACCCCGCGGGCGCGTACCTCGAACTGCTCGGCGGCGAGGGCGGTGAAGGCGCGGGCGACGGGCTCGCGCTCGGCGGGGTCACCGACTCGCCGCTCGGCTTGGTGTTCGTCGCGCTGATCCTCCCGCTCGGCAGCCTGTTCGGGCTCCCGTTCAACTTCGCGGGCTTTACCGGCGACCTGACCAACTTCTTCGTCGTCGAGGGGCCGCTCGCGGCGCTGGGCGGCGGCGTCTTCCTGCTGGCGAACCTCCTCTTCTGGTCGGGGTGGATCAACATCCAGCTGGCGCTTTTTAACTGCCTGCCGGCGTTCCCGCTCGACGGTGGCCGAATCCTGCGGATGGTCGCCGAGGCGGTGGTCAGCCGGGTCCCGATCAGCGATCGCCACGCGGCGGTGCGGACCATCACGGTCTCGTCCGGGCTGGTGATGCTGGCCGGGCTGATCGCGATGATCTTCGGCAACCAGATCCTCACCGCGCTCGGGCTGATCTGAGGCGGGTCACCGACTTCCGGGCCGTGAAAACGCTTCTCTCCGGCGGTTGCGAAAAACTGCCTCCCGCTTGAGGGAAACGCGTTTCCCCGGCGGGCGCGACGGACCCGTATGACCCGCTCGCGGACCGTCGAACTCGAGGGACACATCATCGACAGCGGTACGATGCAGCGCTGCTTCGGTGCGGTGATGGACCTCGGCGGATCGTTCGACGTCGAGCAGTTCGACGTCGGGAAACACGAGACGGAGGAGTCGTACTGCCGGCTGACCGTCTCCGCCGACGACACCGAGACGCTGCGGGCGATCCTCCACGAACTCCACCAGAACGGGGCGGTGCTGGAGGACCCCTCGGAGGTGAACCTCGTCGCCGCGCCCGCGGACAAGGTGGTCCCGCCGAACTTCTACTCCACCACGAACCACCCGACTGAGGTGCTGTACGGCGGCGAGTGGATCGCGGTCGAGCGGATCGAGATGGACTGCGCGCTGGTGGTCGAACCCGAGCCGGCAGCGGACGCCGGCGAGGGGAACCGAGCGGACGCCTCGGGCGACGACGAGACCGACGGCGGTCCGCGCGCGTACACCAAGACGCTCAACGCGGTCGAGGAGGGGGACCTCGTCGCGACCGACGAGTCCGGGATCCGGGTGAACCCGCCGGAGCGCCCGCGGAGCGGCGGCGGCGCGTTCGGCTTCATGCAGGGCGGCGTCTCCGCCGAGCGCCCCTCCGAGTCGACGATCCGCGAGGTCGCCGCGGAACTGCGCGCGGTGAAAGAAGACGGGGGCAACGTGATGGTCGTCGCCGGCCCCGCGGTGATCCACTCGGGGGCTGGCAACGCGCTCGCCGACTTGGTCGCAGCGGGCTACGTGGACGCGCTCTCGGCGGGCAACGGGTTCGCCACCCACGACCTCGAACGCTCCATCTACGGCACGTCGCTCGGGATGGACGTGGAGACGCTCGAACACCCCCGGAAGGGCCACAAACACCACATCTGGACCATCTCGGAGATTATCCGGGCGGGCGGGATCGAGGCCGCCGTCGAGGAGGGGATCGTCACGGAGGGAGTGATGTACGAGTGCGTTGAAAACGACGTAGACACCGTCCTCGCGGGGTCGATCCGCGACGACGGGCCGCTCCCGGACACGATCACCGACGCGGTGGAAGCGCAGAACGCGATCCGCGAGCAGGCCCACGAGGCCGACCTCGTGATCATGCTCGCCACGCTGCTCCACTCGGTCGCGGTCGGGAACTGCCTCCCGTCGACGACGAAGACCGTCTGCGTCGACATCAACCCCGCCACCGTCACCCAACTGCTCGACCGCGGCTCCGCGCAGGCGATCGGGATGGTCACCGACATCGGGACGTTCGTTCCGACGCTCGCGGAGTTCGTGCTGGAGGAGGCGGGGAGTGCGGAGGGCCACGCGGAAGGAGGTGACGCGTGACCGTCGACATCCGTCCCTACGACCGCGAGCGCGACGCGGAGGGGCTGTACGAGTCGAAGGTCGCCTTCGAGCGCGGCCTCGGCGAGAACACCGGCGGCGACGAGAAGGCGGCCGCCTACGAGGGCAAACTCACGGACGCGTACCGCGAGCGCTGGCTCGACTGGGTCGACCGCTGCGTCGAGGACGACCCCCGGTGCGTGACGGTCGCGGTCGACTCCCGGACCCGAGCGGTGGTCGGCTACGTCTTCGTCCTCCCCGAGCGACTGGCGATGGTCTGGGACGCCGCGGTCCTGAACGAGCTGTACGTCGCGCCCGAACACCGCGGGACCGGCGTCGCGGACGACCTGATCGACGCGGCGCTCGCGCTCGCGGCCGACCAAGACCTCCCGCTCGACCGGCTGGTCCTCGACGTCGACCCCGCGAACGAGCGCGCGAAGGGGTTCTACGACCGCCACGGCCTCGAGTCGTGGGGCGAGATGGTCGCGCGACCGCTGGACGACGCCTGACGACGCCCGACGCGCCGACCCGTCCGACTTCCGAAGCTACAAGCGCGTCCGACCGCTCTCGACGGGCGTGATCCAGATCGGGATCGTCGGCTGCGGCGTGATCGGGAACCGACTCGCCGACGCGATAGCCGACCACGACCGGTACGAACTGGCGGCGGCCTGCGACCTCGACGCGGACCGCGCCGAGGAGCTCGCGGCCGACCACGGTACCGACCGCACCGCGACGACGACCGACCACGAGACGCTCGTCGGTATCGACGAGCTCGACGCCGTCTACGTCGGGGTCCCGCCGCTCGCCCACCGGGAGGTGGTCGCCGACGCGCTCGCGGCCGACAGGCACGTGATCTGCGAGAAGCCGATCGCGGCCGACGCGGAGACGGGCCGCGAGCTGGCGGCGCTCGAAGCGGAGACGGACCGCGTCACGGCCGTGAACCTCCCGTTCCGCTACACGCCGGGGTTCGTCCGGCTGCGGGAGCTGGTCGCGGCGGGCGAAATCGGCGACCCGCGCCGGGTCGAACTCCGGTTCCGGTTCCCCGAGTGGCCCCGCGAGTGGCAGGACGTGGCGTGGCTGGAGTCGCGCGCGCAGGGCGGCCCGCTGCGCGAGGTCGGGACGCATTTCCTTTTCGGGGTTCAGGAGCTGTTCGGTCCGATCGAGACCGTCTCCGCGGATGTCGGCTACTCGGGGCCGGACACGTACGAGGACGACGTGGTCGGCACGTTCCGAGCCGACGGCGTCCGCGGGACGATCGACCTGCTCTGCGACCACGAGGGCGACGAGGAGAACGCGATCACCGTCGTCGGCGACGAGGCGTCGCTGTCGCTGACGGAGTGGTACCGGCTCGTGCGCGACCGCGGCCGGGAGGGCGAGACGACGCTCGTCGACGAGCGCGGCGACACGGTCGCGGACCTCCTGACCGAGTTCGCGAGCGCGGTCGACGGCGACGGCGGCGACCTCGTTTCGTTCGCGGAGGCGACGCGCGTTCAGGAGGCACTGGACGCGGTCCACGCCTCCGAGGGCGACCGGGTTCGGCCCGGGGCGGACGGTGGTGGCGCACCGTAGCCGGAATCGAGAGCTGACGGCGACGGCGGAATATAGCCCGGAATCGGGTGCCACCGGGCGGCGGCCGCGGACTCGCGAGACGGGAACGCCCGACAGGAATTATACGTCTCTCGGACCCATCTCCGCGTATGAGCTACCTCGTTGCGACCGACGGGTCGACGGAGAGCGACGAAGCCGTCCGATACGCGGCGCGGCAGGCGGTCGCGTTCTACGAGACGCTCGAGATCGCCCACGTGCTGACCCCGGACTCGGAGCTGGTCGACGGGACGATCATCCTCCCGGGCGAGGAGGCCGCGGTCGAGGCGGGACAGGGGGTCTTGGAGAACGCCCGCGCCGTCGCCGAGGAGGCCGTCGGCGACGAGTCGATCGACGTGGAGACCCAGCTCCTCACCGGTCGCCCCGCCGACGCGATCACGGAGTACGCGGCCGACGGGGCCGTCGACGCGATCTACGTCGGCCACCGGGGGCTGAGCGAGGAGCGCGAGCAGGTGGTCGGCAGCGTCGCGAAGAGCGTCGTCGACAAGGCCGACGTGCCCGTGACGGTGATCCGGTAGTTATCAACCAAAGAAAACTACTGAGGGGCCGCGAGACCGCCGATTTCCTCGATTTTCCGTGCCGATCCGGCTGTCACAGGCCCCGGAAAGAACCGCCATTATCGGACGTTCAAAACGGCGTTGGGCACTACACGAATTGATGCCCGAAGACGTACTCGTCACGGCGGACTGGGTCGAAGAGCGCCTCGACGAATTCCAAGACGACGATTCCGACCACCGGCTCGTCGAGATCAACAACCCGACCGTCACCGACGAGTCGGAGTACACCCCCTACGAGGAGGGGCACATTCCCGGCGCGCTCAACTTCGAGTGGGACGCGGTGTTCACCGACGAGACGGAGCGCGACATCGTCTCGAAGGAGAACTTCGCGGCGCGAAACGGCGAGGGCGGCGTCGACGCCGACACGACGGTCGTCGTGTACGGCGGCGGCCGCGTCCCGAACTGGTTCGCGCTGTTCGGCTACTGGATCTACAAGTACTACGGTCACGACGACATCCGCGTGATCGACGGCGGGAAGGGCTACTGGGTCGCCAACGACTACCCGCTCTCGACCGAGGAGCCGGACTTCACGCCGCGCGAGTACGAGGCCCGCGGTCCCTTCGAGAGCGTCCGCGCCTACAAGGACGACATCGACAAGGCGATCGAGGAGGGGATCCCGATGGTCGACGTGCGCTCCCCCGAGGAGTTCTCCGGCGAGGTCATCGCCCCCGAAGGGCTCAACGAGACGGCCCAGCGCGGCGGTCACATCCCCGGAGCGAGCAACGTCCCGATCGGGACCACGCTGAACGAGGACGGCACGTTCAAGAGCGCCGACGAGCTCCGCGAGCTGTACGGCGACGCCGGCGTCGACGGCGACGAGTCGACGATCACCTACTGCCGTGTCGGCGAGCGCTCGTCGATCGAGTGGTTCCTCCTGCACGAGCTGCTCGGCTACGACGACGTCCGCAACTACGACGGCTCGTGGACCGAGTGGGGCAACCTCGTCGGCGCGCCGATCGAGACGGGCGAGTAGGACCCCGGACGAGCGAGTAGACGACGCCCTGCGCGACGACGCGCGCAACGCTCCCCGAAGACACCGCGTTTCCGATATTTTTCGACACAGAAAGAATCGAACCGCGGGAACGCGACGCTACTCGACCGGCTCGAACCCCGTGACTTCGAAGCGCGCACCGCCGGCCTCGCTCTCGGTGACTCGGACGTCACAGCCGTGCGCCTCGGCGACCTCCTCGACGATAGCGAGCCCGAACCCGGTCCCGTCGTCGCGCGTCGAGTACCCGGCGTCGAAGATCCGCTCGCGCTCGTCCTCGGGGATTCCGGGACCGTCGTCCGCCACGTAGAATCCGGTCTCCAAGTCGCCGACCGTGACTGTCAGGTCGTCGCCGCCGTGTTCTACACTATCGTCGGGCCCTGCCCGACTGCTCGTGGAACCGCGTTCCACGCTGTCGCCGGACGGAGTCCGGCTGCCCGTCGAGCTATGCTCGACGCTGTTCCGGATCAGGTTCTCGAACAGCTGTGCGAGCCGGCTCCGATCCGCGATGACGGCGGAGTCGACATCGATCGCGAGCGTCGCCCCGCCGGTGTCGACGTTCTCCCAGCAGTCCCCGACGAGATCGGCCAACTCGACGGGTTCGGACTCGGTCACCGCCGCGCCCTCGCGCGCGAGCGTCAGGATATCGTCGACGAGCGACCCGATCCGGCCGTGCGCCCTCGCGACCGCGTCGAAGTGTTCGTCGTCGCGCTCCGACCGGGCCAGGTCGAGGTGTCCCTCGGCCGCGTTCAGGGGGTTCCGCAGGTCGTGGGAGACGATACTGGCGAACTCGTCTAACCGCGCGTTCTGGCGCTCGAGTTCCCGTTCGCGCTCGATGCGGTCGAGCGCGGTCGTCGTGTGCGCCGCGACGGTCTCCGCGAGCGACACGTCGACGTCGTCGAACGCGTCGCGTTCGGTCGACCCGATCAGGAGCACGCCGTGGTCGTCGAGCGGGAGGATGATCTCGCTCCGGATCGGCGTGTCCGGGTTGAACGGCTCCGAAACCTCCGAGAGGTCGCCGTAGATCACCGGCTCCCCCGACTCGAACGCCCTGCCTGCGAGCCCCTCACCGAGTTCGAACACCGGCGGTTCGCCGACGAGTTCCTCGGTCAGGTCCGTCCACGCGACCGGGACTAACGCGCGGTCGCCCTCGTCGTAGAGGTGGACGGCGCACGCCGGCATATCGAGGACGTCGTTGACGGTGTCGACGGCGATTTCGGCGGCCCGATCGGCCGTCTCGGCCCGCATTACCGACCGCGCGGTCCCGTGTAACGCGTTGATGGCCCGCTTGTGTTCCTCCTGTCTGGTAATGTCGGTCACGAACCCCTCTAACGCCCCCACGTCGCCGTCGGCGGAATACACCCCCTGACCGCGTTCCCAGACCCACTTCGTCTCCCCGGCCTCGGTGCGGATCCGGTAGGTGATCTCGAACGGCTCGCGCTCGTCGACCGCGTCCTGTATCGACTCCCACACCGCCTCTCGGTCGTCGGGATGGACGACCCGGTCGCCGTACACGCCCGCGTGGCCCTCCAAGTCGGAGGGATGATACCCCGTCAGCTCCGTCACCTCTCCCCTGACGTCCTCCATGGGCCACCCGGGCTCGTTCGCACATCGATAGACCATCCCCGGCAGGTTGTCGACGAGCCGCGCCAACCGTCGCTCGCGCCGTTTGCGCTCCGTGAGATCTCGGCCGATTCCGATGAGTCCGATCAGATCGCCGTCGCGGTCGGTCAGTCGCGATCCGGTGAACTCGTAAGGGATGCGTTCGCCGTCCGCCGTCAGCAGCGCGGATTCGTCGGTCGTTCCGCTCGTCTCGAACACGTCCTCTATCGCAGCGGAGATCCGGTCCCGATTCTCCTCTGGGAAGAGGTCGGTCGCCCGTATCTCCCCGAGTTCCTCGTCCATGTAGCCGGTGGTCTCCGCGAGGTGGTCGTTCCACCGACGGAACGTCCCGTCGGCGTCGATGACGTAGAAGATGTCGTTGAGTGCGTCGAGTGCCTGTTCGATGAAGTCGCGCTCCTCGCGGAGGCTCTCTCGGACCTCGAACGAGTGGATGACGTGAGCGATGTCGTCGCCGAGTTCGTCGAGCAGGTCGCGTTCGGTCGCGTCGAAGGCGTTCGGGCGGTCGGCGTAGACGGCGAGCGCGCCGTACAGCGTGTCCTGATACTCAAGCGGAAGTGCGGCCACCGACCGAAACCCCCGTTCGACCGCCGCTGACTGCCACGGTTCGAAGTCGGGATCCTCGGCGACGTCCTGCGAGACGGCGACCCGCCGTTCGCGTATCGCCGTGCCGGCGGGTCCCCGTCCGGTCGGGCGCTCGTCGGTCGTGATCGTGATCCCGTCTAGGTAGCCGCGCTCGACGCCCGCGGACACGTGGGGTTCGACTCGGTTCGTTTCGGCGTCGACCTCGCCGATCCACGCGAAGCGGTAGGGGTCGGAGTCGCTGATGATCTCGCAGACGCGGCGCTCGACCGCGGCCCGCGAGTCGGCGCGCACGATCGCCTTGTTGATCTCGCTGGCGAGCGTGCGGATCCGGTCGAGTTCGGCGGCCCGCTGGCCCGTCCGGTACTGTTCGACCGCGTTCGTGACCCGGTTCGCGAGGACGGCGTACTGCCCGGTCCCGCTCTCCTTCTGGAGGTAGTCCGTGACCCCGGACGCGATCGCGTCGCTGGCGACCTCCTCGCTGCCCTTGCCCGTGTAGAGGATGAAGGGGAGCTCCGGTCGTTCCTCGCGGACGGTTTCGAGGAACTCGATTCCGTTCCGACCGGGCATGTTGTAGTCGGAGACCACGCAGTCGACATCGCCGTCGGCGACGCGGTCGAGACCCTCGGTCGCGTCCGTCGCGGTCTCGACGTCGATCCGGTCGTCCTCGCGTTCGAGGTAGGTCGCGGCGAGCTCCGCGAGGTCCGGATCGTCGTCGACGTGGAGAACGCGGATCGCGTCTGGGTGTGGACTCATGTGCCGCGTATCCATCGAATTCGGAGCCACGGTAAATAAGATAGGGGGCGAGCGCTCCGATTCGCCGCACACGGCGGCCGCGCCGGATCCGGTTCGGGCACGGACGACTCTCTCCTTCGGTGGAACCTCATTCTCCGAGCCCGGGCAGAAAACCTATTTCTACCCCGAACCGAAGCGCCGACGTGTACCTCGGTCTCGCCCTCCTCCTGCTCGCGGTCGGGATCCCGCACGCCATCTGGCCGTACGAGTTCGCGCGGTTCGAAGAACGGATCGACTCGATCGGGAGCAAGCGGTCGTGGTCGGAAGTCGAACCCGCCGAGTGGAAGGTCGACCTTACGCGCGTTGTCGGGATCGGGATGGTGTTTCTGGGCCTGATCGAACTCCTCACCGGCTGACGGGGTCCGCGCCGTCCGCTCAGTCGTCCAGCGAGGCGACGGCGGTCCGCTCCGCGCCGATCCGGCGGTCGAGGAAGTCGTCGAGGAGCTCCAGCGACGGGATCTTCTGGTCGATGTCGCCGGAGCCGTGCCCCTCCTCACCCAGCTCCTCGTACTCGTAGTCGACGCCCTCCTCGAAGCCGGCGTCATCGAGCGCGCCGCGGGAGATGCGCGTCCGCGAGACGGGCACCGCGAATCGCAGCTCCTGCCGCCAATGGTCGCCGATAGCGTTCTATATCTTCGATTCCAGGCTGTACAATTGTACTGTGTGGACTGTGTAGCATTTTGTCGGCTTCCTCCCACGACTGAAGTCGTGGGCTTCCGCCTCGTGCCTCTGTGATTAGACCAAGAGCTGGATGTCGGCGTCGGCCATGTCTTGGAGGGCTGTCGCCGCGCCGACGCCCGTGGTGACGCCGTCGTAGAATTCGCTTTCGTCGTAATCCATCAGGTCGATGGTCATCTGACAGGCCTGGAACTCCACGCCCATGTCGAGGCTCGTCTCGATGAGCTCCTCGATGGTGGCAGTGTCGTTATCCGCGATTTTCCTCTCCATCATCTTCGTCGTCACGCGGTCCATGCCCGGGAGCGCCGCGACGGCGTTCGGCACGGGCATGTTGGGGTTGCCGACAGAGCTGAGCTTGAGGTTCTTCGAGCGCTCCTCGTGGAGGATCTCCAGCCCCCAGAACGTGTGGAAGACGGTCACCTCGTAGCCGAAGGCGGCGGCGGTGCTGGCGAGGATGAGTGGGGGATACGCCATGTCCAGCGTCCCCTTCGTCGCGATGATGCTCATCTTCTTGCCGTCGTCGTCACTGGTGGCTTCTGCGAGCGCGTCCTCCAGTTCGTCGACGCGGGCGGCCAGCTCCGCACGCGAGGGCGCGTCATCGGCCGACGCGTCGGGTGTGTCCGTGCTCATCGTTACTCCGTCTTGCGCACGTAGTGTTTGTACACGTCGTCGCCCTCTTCCTGATCAACGAGCTCGACGCCCTCAGTGCCGGCCGCCCAGCCGTCGATGTCGCTCATGCTGCCCGGATCGGTGGCCAACACTTTGAGGACCTCGCCGGCCGCGAGGTCGTCGATAGCGCCTTTCGTCTTCACCACAGGCATCGGGCACGATGCGCCTTTCACGTCGAGCGTCTCCGCGATGTCGTATTCAGCACTCATTGGTTATCTGCTCCGTCTGTATTGGAGCTATCGCACAATACCTCCCGCCCGACTAAAAGATTGTTGATTATTGTGTCTGCTACAAACTACTAATTGGGGACGAGAATCTTAGAAATGGCTTCATTAACCCATATACGGCTTAATTAGAGATTTTTGGTTTTCCTTCCTCAGGTAGTATTGTTTAGCTAGGGGAATACTATGAGAATCCTTTTGTGTATCCGGCCGGTAGGAGCGACTGTACAACATGAACGCTGACGACTTCCCGACTCCTGACGTCGAAGTCGCGTCGGTCGAGCCGGAAACGCTGAAAGACCGCATCGACGCTGGCGAGGATATGACGCTCCTCGACGCCCGCATGCGATCCGATTACGAGGAGTGGCGTATCGACGGCGAGAACGTCACGTCGATCAACGTCCCGTACTTCGAGTTCCTCGACGACGAGATCGACGACGACGTCCTCGACCAGATCCCCGACGATCGCGAAGTGACTGTCCTGTGTGCGAAGGGCGGAGCCAGCGAGTACGTCGCGGGCACGCTCGCGGAGCGGGGCTACGACATCGACCACCTCGAAGACGGGATGAACGGCTGGGCGAGCATCTACGAGACCGTCGAAGTCACCGACTACGACGGCGCGGGCACGCTCCTCCAGTACCAGCGCCCCTCCTCGGGCTGTCTCGGCTACCTTCTCTACGACGACGGCGAAGCCGCGATCATCGACCCGCTGCGCGCGTTCACCGACCGCTACCTGGACGATGCTGAAGACCTCGGTGTCGACCTCCAGTACGCGCTGGACACCCACGTCCACGCCGACCACATCTCGGGCGTGCGTGCCCTCGACGACGAGGGTGTCGAGGGCGTCATCCCCGAGGCGGCCGTCGACCGCGGCGTCACGTACGCGGACGAGCTGACCGCGGCCGAGGACGGTGACACCTTCCGGGTCGGCGACGCCACAATCGAGGCCGTCTCCACGCCCGGCCACACCACCGGGATGACCTCGTATCTCGTCGACGGCAGCCTGCTCGCGACCGGTGACGGGCTGTTCGTCGAGAGCGTCGCTCGCCCCGACCTCGAAGAGGGCGACGACGGCGCGCCGGATGCGGCCCGCATACTCTATGAGTCCCTCCAAGAGCGCGTGCTGACGCTGCCCGACGACACGCTGATCGGGGGCGCACACTTCAGCGACGCCGCCGAGCCAGCCGCGGACGGGACCTACACGGCCCCTATCGGCGACCTCGTCGAGGAGATGGACGCGCTCACGATGGACGAACAGGAGTTCGTCGACCTGATCCTCTCGGACATGCCGCCGCGGCCGGCCAACTACGAGGACATCATCGCGACGAACCTCGGGCAGAACGCCGTCGACGACGAGGAAGCGTTCACGCTCGAACTCGGCCCCAACAACTGCGCGGCGAGCCAGGAGTCGCTCGCGGGTGACTAACGACGCCAATGGTGATTGATCCAGTCCCGCTCCAACTCATCGCCGAGCTGTTCCCCAACGGGATCAGCCGGTACGCCGTCGGTGGGCTACTCGTCGGGCTCGGCACCGTCGTCATCTACCTCGGAACGGGCATCCCCGCCGGGGCGAGCACGTTCCTCGAGTCGACGCTGTCGTACGTCTCCGGTCAGTCGCGGTTCCAGCAGTACGTCGCCTCGCGGGACTGGCGGCTCGTATTCACGGCCGGCATCATCCTCGGCGGGCTGGCCTTCGCCGCGACGTTCCAGTCCGGAGCGGTCACGAGCTCCCTGTACGAACCCGGGACCACCGGACAGTTGTACGAGGTCGCCGGCGTCACGCTCTGGACGACGGACGTCCAGCCGTGGCGGCTGTTCCTCGGCGGCATCCTCGTCGGGGTCGGGACCCGCGTCGGCAAGGGCTGTACGTCCGGTCACGGAGTCTGTGGCGTCGGCTCGGCGTCGAAGACCTCCCTCGTCGGCGTCCTGACGTTCCTGACGGTGGCGATCGGGACGGCACAAGTCGTCGGCGCACTGGGGGTGAGCCCGTGATGTGCGAGACGCGAGCGGAGCGGGGTGCGAACGAAGTGAGCGCCTCGAAACGCGAACGGGGAACGAACGTGACCCGTGAGCGGGGAGCGTCTCGGAACGCGCGAACGGGAGCGACCGGAGGGAGCGACGCGTGAGCGAGGACCGACATCCGCTGTTCAAGCCGCTGATCTTCATTGGCGGCCTGATCTTCGGGTTCGGACTCGGGTTCAGCCACATGGCGCGCCCGGAGGTCGTGCTGAACTTCCTCCAGTTCGACGACCTTGGCCTGCCGTTCGTGATGTTCGGTGCCGCTATCGTCTCCGGGGTCGCGTTCGCGCTGCTCCCCCGGATTCGAGATGCCGCGCCGCTCACCGGTAACCCCTACGAGCGGCGGCTGAAGCCGTTCGACCGGAACGTCCTCGTCGGCGGAGCCATCTTCGGCGTTGGCTGGGGACTCTCCGGAATCTGTCCCGGGGCAGCGTACGCGAGCCTCGGCGTCGGCAACGTCACTATCCTCTGGGCGCTCGCCGGGATGTTCCTCGGCGCGTACGCTCAGGGCTACTGGCGCAGCCATGGTCAGGCACGTGACACCGCCCCAGCGGGCGGCGACTAACTTCTTCCCCTCTCAATGGACCCCGCTCTCATCGCCCTCTTCATCGGGGCAGCGCTCGCCAGTCTGTTCATGGCGTGGGTCATCGGCGCTGGATCGAGCGGTGCAACCCCGTTCGCCCCCGCCGTCGGGGCAAACGCCATCGGGACGATGCGAGCCGCGCTACTGGTCGGAGTTTTCGGGTTCGCCGGCGCTGTCACGCAGGGCGGAAACGTCTCGGAAGCTGTCGGAAATGGACTCGTCGGTGGGATGAGCATGCCCGTTGCTGGCGTTATCCTCGTGTTAGTGCTGGGGGCTGGCCTGATGGCCGTCGGCATCATCACCGGGTACCCGATTGCGACCGCATTCACCGTGACCGGTGCCGTCATCGGCGTCGGCCTCGCTCTCGGCGGGACGCCGGTCTGGGCGAAGTATCAGCAGATCGCGGTCGTCTGGGTGCTGACGCCGTTCGTGGGTGGCGGGATCGCGTACGCAATTGCGAGTCTGCTCCCGCGGCCTGACGTCCCTGAACGATACAGTATCCCCGTTCTCGTCGGGCTCGTCACCGCTGTTCTCGTGAACATCGAGTTCAGCTTCCTCGGTGGGGAGAATTCCACAGGAACCCTTCGGGAAGCCGGACAGCAGATACTGGCAGTCGACGGCCGTGCGTCGGCGCTCGTCGTGACTGGTGGTGTCGCCGTGGCTGTCGCTGCCGTCGTCTGGTGGGACGTCGGTCGCGACCAACATGGAGGGCTAGAGCGCGTGCTGCTCACTCTCGGCTCACTCGTTGCGTTCTCCGCGGGCGGCAGTCAGGTCGGACTCGCAGTCGGGCCCCTGATCCCACTCCTAGGGGGGATTGAGATGGTGTCGACAGTCGTGGTGCTGGTCGGTGGTGGCTTGGGGATGCTTGCGGGTTCGTGGACGGGCGCTCCCCGGATGATCAAGTCGCTCGCGCAGGACTACTCGTCGCTCGGGCCGCGACGCGCTATCTCCGCGCTCGTCCCGTCGTTTCTGATCGCACAGCTGGCCGTCCTGTTGGGTGTGCCAGTCTCGTTTAACGAAATCGTCGTCAGTGCGATCATCGGAAGCGGCGCGGCCGTCGGCGGGTGGAACGCCGTCGACGGTCGGAAAATACTCTTGACTGTAGGAGCGTGGGTGGGGTCGTTCGTGATCTCTTTCGGTGTCGCGTACGCCGCTAGCCTTCTGCTGTTGTAGTCGCCTGTTTTTCTCAGACTGCTCGGGGCGGCGGGACGAGGAAGACGTTTCCCGTCGCCCGTGCGACGATCTCTTCAGAGACACTACCCAACAGGAGCCGGCGAATACGACTTCGCCCCTTCGACCCGACGAGGATCGTCGACGGCGTTACCTCCGCTTCGACGGAAAGGATTTCAGCAGCTGGGTCTCCTTGTCGGACCTCGATCCGTGTCTCGATATCCCAGTTTTCGAGTGTACTCGCGTGATCGGCCAACTGTTCTCGTGGATTGACATCGTCGACGCCCTCGTCTTTCGGCGACCGAACGTGAACGAGCGTTGCTTCCTCGGTCGCGTGACGGAGGTATGAGAAGGCGTCGAACGCTCGGTCGGCGTTCTCCGAGAAGTCCGTCGCGAAGAGAATCCGCTGAAAGAGATGTTCCCGGAGGACATCGGGCTCGTCTGTTGCCCGCTCGACGCGATTGACCAATAACGGCACGACGGTCGTCCGTGCGAGGTTCCGTGCGGTCGAACCGATAATGCGGTTCTTCAGTGGACTCTGCCCTCTCGATCCGACGACAGACAGGTCGGCGTGTACGGTTTCGGCGATGCCATTGATTCGTCGATAGGGAGTTCCGCGAACGACGTGCGTCTCGACGTCGAACCCTGCGGCTTCGATCACCTGGCGATATTGGTCCAGTCCTTGTCGACGCCGCTCCTCGAAGTTCACGCCGGGCATCCCGGAGTGGACGTTCGCCGGGACGACTGTCACGAGATGGATCGTGTCGACACCAATACGGGCCAGGCACGTGAGACAGGTCTCGTTCTCTATCGCAGCCTCGCTCGCGGCCGAAAGATCAGTCGCGCATAGGGCCCTCATGTCGACACCTTCGCTGAGCAGGGACAACACCGTTTTGGGGAACCTGAGGTGGTAGTCTACTCTCGAGACGTACACCGCTCAATTTCGGACCTGCCGGAGAGTCATACGTTTTCTGTAAGTTATCAGTACTCCAACCGAGGTTACCGGAATATAGTATTGTATAGTAACCCCAAAACCATTATAGGCACGAAGGAGGTAGGAGGAATTGAGCAGAAATGTGCCAACAGCGAATTACCGTATTGGGAAGTCGGAGGGAGGATCGATGGCTGGACTAGAGATTCCCACGTGGGACCCGGAGACGGCCTTGCTAATCGGCACGATTCTACTGGAAGCGATCGTGCTGTACGTCGGCTACGGTGGTCTCGAACGGCTCTTCGGTCCGTATCTCATGAAACTCTTGGTCGGAGGTGAAGCGAGTGCTCAGTAGCCTACTTGACGGGCTCGGGATCTTGGGGACCAGCCCCGAGATGCTGGCACTGTTCGTCGGGTTCGGCCTCGTCGTCGGAGTCCTGTTCGGGTTCTTCGGCATGGGCGGGTCCTTCCTCGTCACCCCTGCCTTGCTGATGCTGGACTATCCGGCTCCCGTCGCGGTCGGCAGCGGGATGGCGTTCGTCTTCGGGACGGCCGTCATCGCGACCCTCAAACACCACGACCTCGGCCAGGTCGACTACAAACTCGGCGCGATCATGATCACGGGGACGACGATCGGCATCGAAGTTGGTCGCGCGAGCGTCTACTACCTCGAATCTCTTGGGCTCGCTGGCGGAATCATCAGTGTCGCCTACGTCGTTCTGCTCGGCGGTGTCGGCGCGATGGTGACCCGCGATGCGTTGAACGGTGATGGCGGGAGTGGGACCGACCACGAGGCGGCCGATCAGGACCTCAGCGAGTACGAGATTCCCGAAGTCGCCAAGACGATTCAGCAGACCGTCCGAGTTCCGCCGATGGTGACGCTTCGCGGTGACGTCCGCGTCTCCGCGTGGGTCATCACCGCCGTCGCCTTCGCGACCGGCCTCCTATCGGGCTTCCTCGGCGTCGGTGGCGGGTTCATCCGGATGCCGGCGATGATCTACGCGATCGGCGTCCCGGTGCCCGTCGCCGTCGGCACCGACCTCTTCGAGATCGTCTTCTCCGGTGGCCTCGGGAGTTACCTCTACGGACAGGGCGGCGGCGTGAACCTCGGTATCGTCGCTCCGCTGCTGTTCGGCAGCGCGCTCGGGGCGCGTATCGGGTCCGCCGCGACTGCCGTCGTCGACGCTGACGGCATCAAGATTTACTTCGGCGGGATGCTGTTGATCGGTGCCGTCGCGGTGGGTATCGGCGAGGTCGGGTCCTACCTCGGTAACTCGACGCTCGAACTGGTCGGACTGGTGCTCGTCATCGGCGCGGCAGTCGTCGTCGCCTTCGCGATCCTCTACACGACGGTTGCCTCACTCCGTACAACCCGTCGTCAGGCGACTACAGCCGCAGACTAATCTGTTACGCGTCAATCCGCTATTCGATCGGTTCGTCGATTTACTCCATACTCTCAGTGGACCGAATGCGGTCCTCGTACTGTTCTCTCGCACTTACTAGGTTTGCCACAAAATTGTACAATCTGTACAAAAATCTTTTAACGCCTGCGGACTTACGTAGGATCGATTACAATGCCAGATTCGATGGCTGAACAGCTCCGTCAGGACATGGCGTGTGAGGGGCTGTTGGAGTGCTTCCACGGGCTCAAGGATCTCGACAGAGAGTGCTACCAGGTGCTCGTCGAGTCAGGGGAACCGCTGACCGTTGATGAACTCGCCGAGCGCGTGGATCGAGAGCGCTCGACCGCGTATCGGGCTGTCCAGCGCCTACTCCAGACGGGGTTCATCGAGAAGGAGCAGATCAACTACGATCAGGGCGGTTACTACCACGTCTACTCGCCGACGGACCCGTCGAAGATCACCGACGAGATGCAGCGGATGCTCAACGACTGGTACGCCAAGATGGGCCAGCTCATCCAGGAGTTCGAGACCAAGTACGAGCAGGCCGAGACTTCGGCTCCCGCTACAGAAAGCTAACCTCGTCCTTCTCACCCGTACGAGTCGACGCAGCAGCATTGATGCGGCACGACACGCTTGTTTCGCCTCTGCTGTCTGGACCGTTTTTCGACCAACTGAGCCCAGCGTCAAGAGTCTCAGCTAGGTTCGGCGACTACGTGAATCGGGCGTCGGGACCGTGTTGAACGTTTCCCGGAGAACCGTCGAGGGCGGTCCGACGACCGCCGACAGACCCTTTGTCGGACGCGCCGAAGGCCACGACGAGATGGGTTCGCCGGACAACGCTCCGCTCCCGACCACGCCGGACCGGGAAGCGGTCGCGGCAGCCGCGACCGAGTCGGAGTCGCCGGGGACCGTCGTCTGGCACCGCAAGGACCTGCGGATCGCGGACAACCCGGCGGTGGCGGCGGCCGCGGCGGAGTCCGACCGCCTGCTGCCGCTTTTCGTCTTCGACCCGGGCTTCTACGACGAGCGGGGGATCGCCTGTGACGCCCGGATCGAGTTCCTCCACGACTGCCTGCGCGACCTCGACCGCCAGTACCGCGACGTCGGCGGCGCGGGGCTGACGTACGCCCACGGCGACCTGCTCGACGTCCTCGCCCGGTTCGTCGACGCCGGGTGGGACGTCGTCGCGGCCGCGAGTCCGACCGGCCGGTACGGTCGGCGACGCGACGCGCGAGCGCGCGAGGAACTCGGCGTCCGATTCGTCGCGGGCGACGGCCTCGTCCGGGACGCCGACCGCCCCCGAGACGGGTGGAGCGATCGCGTCGAATCGTGGCTCGCGGACGACCCGTTCGACTGGGACCCCCGGTCGGTCGCGGTCGACGGACTCGACACCGGGGTCGACCCCGAGCGCGTGAGCGAGGCGTACTGCGTCGCGTCCGCGAAGACCCGCGTCCCGACCGGCGGTCGCGGTCCGGCGCGGGAGAAGCTCCGCGCGTTCACCGAGCGCATCGCCGACTACCCGGGATCGATCTCCTCGCCGGTCGACGCCCGCGAGGGGACGAGCGGCCTCTCGCCGTACCTGCGGTTCGGCTGTCTCTCGGTCCGCGAGGTCCACCGGCACGTCGACGAGCGCGCGCCGGACGGGCGCGGGAAGTCGATGTTCGTCTCCCGGCTGTTCTGGAACCGCCACTACACCCAGAAGCTGCTGGACTGGCCGGGGTGGCTCGACGAGGCCGTCAATCCCGTCTACCGCGGGTTCAACCGCGATCGGCACGACCCCGACCTCGTCGCGGCGTGGAAGCGCGGCGAGACGGGGTTCCCGATGGTCGACGCCAGCATGCGCTGCCTGCGCGAGACGGGGTGGCTCAACTTCCGGATGCGGGCGCTGTGCGCGAGCTGCTACTTCCAGATACTCCAGCAGCCGTGGCGGATCGGGGCGGACCACTTCTACCGACACCTGATCGACGGCGACCCCGCGATCAACTACACCCAGTGGCAGTCGCAGTGCGGGTTGGTCGGTCGCCCCGGCCTGCGGCTGTACGATCCCCGCAAGCAGGTCCGCGATCAGGACCCCGACGGCGAGTTCGTCACGCGGTGGGTCCCCGAACTCGACCCGCTCCCCGCGGCGCACCTCGACGCCCCCGAGAAGACCCCCCTCTCCGTCCAGCGCGAGGTCGGCGTCCGGATCGGGGAGGAGTACCCGTACCCCGTCGTCGACTACGAGGCGGCCAGAAGCGAGTTCCGCGACCGGTACGGGGCAGTCCACGGCGCGGCCGCGGCCCGCCTCGCCGACGAGGCGATCGCGCGCCGAGCGTCGCTGTCGGGCGGACTGGGGGCCGCTCGCTCGATCGCGGCCGACCACGGCGATCTGCCGGGATCGAGCGCGAGCGCCGAGTCAGTACAGGCCGACCTCGGCGATTTCGAGTGAGCCGGCGAACCCGGATGGCGCGGACGGGTTCGGCTGGGGTGGAAAGGTTCATACGGTTGTGCGTCGTATTGTGTTGTATGTACCAGAACGTCGGTGCGACGGACAAGCGGGTCAGAACCGGTATCGGTGCCGTCGCCGGTGTCGCCTCGATAGCGACCCTCGCGAGCGTCGGCCCTCTTCCCGCCCTCGCGGCCCCGGTGCTGGGCGTCGTCGCGCTCATGATGCTCGCGACCGCCGCGACCGGGACCTGCGGCATGTACAGCCTGCTCGGCGTCGACACCTGCCCGGCCGACGCGGGCGACTCGCGCTGAGCGGGGCGTCAAAAGCGACGAATTGCGGCCGCAGGACGCTCTTGAGTACGTATCCTTGGTTAATCCGACGACGCCCTCAAGTGGCCGGAGCGCGTATCAATCGCATGTTCTATAGCGACCCGAACCGACAGCGTTCCGCGGCGGACCGACCCGCCGATTCGACCGGGGTGACGGGCGCGTGAGCGACGGTCCGACGGTCCTCGTGATCGGCGGCGGCGCGACCGGGACGGGGATTGCGAGGGACCTCGCGATCCGCGGCGTCGACGTGACGCTCGTCGACCGCGGCGGGCTGGGGAGCGGCACCTCGGGGCGCTCACACGGGCTGCTCCACAGCGGGGCCCGGTACGCCGAGGCGGACCCCGAGGGCGCTCGCGAGTGTCTCGAGGAGAACCGCACGCTCCGCGCTATCGCCGGCGGCTGCGTCCGCGACACCGGCGGCCTGTTTGTCCGGCTCGACGGCGACGACCCCGAGTACTTCGCGGAGAAGATCGCCGCCTGTGAGGAGGTCGGGATCGAGACGGAGCGGCTCGACGAGGCGGCGGTGCGCGAACGCGTGCCGGGGCTCGCGGACGAGGTCGCGGAGGCGTTCGCCGTCCCCGACGGCGTGATCTACCCGTCGCGGCTGGTCGCCGCCAACGCGGCCGACGCCGAGCGACACGGGGCCGCCGTCCACCCGCACGCGCCCGTCGAGGACGTGACCGTCACCGACGGCGCGGTCGACGCCGTGCGCGTCGGCGGCGCGGTGGACGCGACGCTGACGCCGGAGGTCGTCGTCAACGCCACCGGCGCGTGGGCGGACGCGATCGGCGAGATGGCCGGCGTCGAGATCGGGATGGCACCGAGCCGCGGCGTGATGGTCTCGGTCGCGTACGACGGGCTGGAGCCGGTGTTGAACCGGTGTCGGGACCCCGACGACGGCGACATCGTCGTGCCGCACGACGGCGAGGTCGTGCTGGGGACGACGAGCGTCCCCGTCTCCGACCCCGACGACTACGAGACCGCCGACTGGGAGGTAGAGCGGTCGGTCGAGGAGTGCGCCGCGATGTTCCCCGCGGTCGCCGACGCGCCCGAGGTCCGGCGGTGGTGGGGGGTCCGCCCGCTGTACGCGCCGGACGAGGCGGGGCAGAACCGCCGCGGGATCTCCCGGGGCTTCACCCTGCTCGACCACGAACGCGACGGCGCGACCGGACTGTACAGCGTCGTGGGCGGAAAGCTGACCACGTACCGCCGGATGGCCGAGGCGACAGTCGACGAGGTGTGCGAGCGGCTGGGGGTCGAGGCCGCCTGCGAGACCGCCGCCGAGCCGCTCGCGCACGCCGACGACCCGGAACGACTGGACGAGCTCGTCGCGGCGTACGGCGGCCCGAACCCGACGGACAGCGACGTGGTCGGCGCGCCCGCCGACGACTGAGCGGCCGGCAACGGCCGCCCCGCCGCCGTGAGACCGCTCGACTGCGACCGCGCCGCCACCGCGAGGTTCTTCCGGGGTTCGAGGCTGAACCACGGGGTTGAGACCCCGGCGGCGCGACCGATCGGTATGCCAGTCGCGACGGTCGGCGAGACGGCGACCCACGCGGTATCGATCACCGACGAGACGATAGAGACGTTCGCCGCGCTCTCCGGCGACGAGAACCCGATCCACGTGGACGACGAGTACGCCACCGAGACGATGTTCGGCGGCCGCGTCGCGCACGGGATCCTCTCGGCCGCGGTCGTCTCCGGGGCGCTCGCACGGCTCTCGGGCGACATCGTCTACCTCTCGCAGGACCTCTCGTTCGAGAACCCCGTCTTTCCGGGCGAGACGGTCGAGGCGACCGTCCGCGTCACGGACGACCTCGGCGGCGACCGGCTCGCCGTCGAGACGACCGCGACCGTCCCCGAGCGCGACGAGCGGGTCCTTTCCGGGGAGGCGACGGTGTTGTCGGTCCCGCACGGAGGCGGTGACTGACCGACCGCCGAAGGCGACCGGCCGGCCGACAGAGGATATAAACGCACGACAGTTAGCGGTGGCGCGCGCCTCCGAGCGCCCGACAGGGCGCGAGGAGCGCCGTGCGAGGGAGTCAGTCGCCGGAGCGGAGCGACGGCGACTGACGAGGCTGGGGAGGCGTGAGGTGCGGGGCTGTGCGGTCGGGGTCGGGTGGGACTCGAAGGGGCAGCCGCGAGGACGAAGCACGGCGAAGCAAGGACCGCAAGGAGCGAGCACCGCGAGCGACTGAGGACCGCAGCGAGTCGCGCGAGTCCTCGCGGCTGGGGCTTCGGAGTGGTTCGCGTCGATAACTGATTTATAAGCAATCACAGCATCGTACAGCCGAGCGGCTGGGGCTTCAGAGTGGTTCGCCGTCGATCGCTCATCGGCTATTCATAAACGGTCAGCCGAGCCAGCGGAGCACGGTGGCGGACCAGGTGTAGCCGGTTCCGGCCGCGAGCAGGCAGACGAGGTCGCCGGCTTCGAGGCGGTCGGTCTCGACGCCGCGCGCCAGCGCGAGCGCCTGATCGACGCTCTGGACGTGGCCGAACTCGTCGAGGTAGTAGCCGTCGCTCGCGGGGTCGAGTCCGAGTTCGTCGAGGACGCGCTCGTGGAACGAGCGCTTCATGTGGGTGAGCGCGACGTAGTCGAGGTCGTCGCGGTCGAACCCGGAGCGGTCCAGCGCCTCGTCGGCGACCGAGAGGTACGCCGGCAGCGAGACGGGCGCGAGCCGCTCTTTCATCCCGTCGGGGTCGGGGACGTCGAGCGTGTGGAGCCCCTCGCGCACCGTCTCCGCGCTCGGCGGGCGCTTCGACCCGCCCGCGGGCATCACCACGTCGTCGGCGAACGAGCCGTCGGTCTCGGCCGCGCTCGCCTCGACGATCGCCCGGGATCGGCCCTCAAAGGGGTCCGCGGCGGTCCCCTCGCCGTCGTCCGGGTCGGCCGGATCGCCGTCCGCCGCCTCGACGACGAACGCGCTCGCGCCGCTGCCGAAGTTGAACATGAACGAGCTGTCCTCGTTCGCGTAGTCGACGAGGTCCTCCTCGCGGCTGGCGGCGACGAGCAGCGCGGTCTCGATCGGTTCGGTCTCCAACTGCGCGCGCGCCTGCCGCAATGCGATCGGCGCGCCCGCACACAGCGTGTAGCTCTCGGTCGCGTACGCGTTCGTCGCGCCGAGCCGGTCTGCGATCGCCGCGGCCGCCGACCAGACGACGTGGTCTTTGTACTCCGAGCCGTGGTAGACAATCAGGTCGAGATCGGCCGGCTCGACGCCCGCGTCCGCGAGCGCGGCCTCCGCCGCCTCGACCGACATGTCGGTCGCGTGGTCGCCGTCGGGCGGACAGACGTGTTTCTCCCGGACGCCCATCTTCTCGACGACGACCTCCTCCGGGATCCCGCTCTCGGCCGCGATGGCCTCGCCGCTAACTGTCTCGCCCGGGACGTACGTCCCCATCCCCGTGATCCCGACGGTCATCGGTTCGCTCCGGCGCGGTTCTCGCTCGCTCGGGCGGTTCGGTTCGGTCCGTCTCGTCGCGTGGCGCGTGTCATGTGTTGGTGAGTCGCTGATCGCCGCGGGCCCGCGACGCTACCGGAGGTAGCGCCGCAGGTGGTCCGGGAGCCGCTTCCCGACGGTGCCGCCGAGCCGGTCGCGCAGCGTCCCGAGGATGCCGTTCGGGACGAACAGCACGAACAGCACAAAGACGATCCCGAGGTACAGCGGGGCGCGTCCGTCGACCGCGGTGTTGACGAACAGCTCCACGCTGACCCCGAAGAGTTCGGCTTCGAGGACGCCCGCGGGCAGTCCCTCGCGCAGCAGCGTCGCGATCCCGCCGCTCTCGGTGGAGAGCACGTCTTCGAGCCCCTGGTTGAACAGGGTCCCGTACACCGGTCCCGCGAGGGTGCCGAACCCGCCGACGATCGTCGTGATCAGCGCGTCGGCGGTGACGAGGAAGTAGAACGTGCTGTCGGGCGCGACCGACCGCGAGTAGGCGGCGAAGATCCCGCCCGCGATCGCCCCGAAGAACCCGCTGATGGCGAACGCGGCCAGCTTGAACCGGTAGGTCGCGTAGCCGACGGCGCGGGCCCGCTCCTCGTTTTCGCGGATCGCGATCATCACGCGCCCGAACGGCGAGTGGACGATCCGCTGCATCGCGAAGTAGCAGACCACGACGACGATCCCGAGCGCGTAGTACGAGACCACCGTCGCGGACAGGTCGATCCCGAGTCCGAGCAGGTTCTCGACGCTCTCGCCCGTGAGCCGTCCCACGTCGAGGCTGAGCCGATCGACGTAGGGGACGCCGATCGCGAGCGCGTCGCCGCTGACGGTCGCGCCCTCGGTCGGGTTCGTCGATACGTACCCCCACGAGCGGATCAGCTCGTAGATCACCTGCGCGAACCCGAGCGTGATCATCGCGAAGTAGACGCCGGTGAGCCGGAACGACACGGACCCGATGACGAGTGCGAGCAGGCCCGCCAACACCGCGCCCAGAAGCAGGGTTATCATGAACGGCGTCCCACCGGGGACCCCCGGCACCTGTCCGTTCGCGGCGAGGACGACGAAGTAGCCGCCGGTCCCGAAGAACGCCGCGTGACCGAACGAGAGGTAACCGGTGTACCCGCTGACGAAGTCGAAGCTCATCGCGAACAGCCCCATGTACAACACCACGACCATGAACGTGATCGCCGGGAGGAACGTCTCCGCGAACGGCGCGGCCGGGGTCGCGAGCAGCGCCTCGTAGACGAGCGGGTACAGCAGGAAGCCGACGATTACGGCCGCGTGAACGACGTGATCCCGGAGGTACTCGCGGAGGCCGCGGTCGCCGCGGGCCGCGAGGTCAGTGCTGGCTCCGGAATCTGCGTTCTCCTCGGCATCGACGCTCGTCTCGCCGTCGGGGTTCGCCTCGGCATCGTCGCTCGCCTCGGCGGGGGTGTCGGGGTCGCTAATGGCCCCCCACCTCCTCGACGCCGTAGAGCCCCTGCGGGCGGATGATCAGCATCACCACGAGCAGGAGGAAGATGGTCACCTCGGAGAGGCCGGGGAAGGTGACGATTCCGGTGGTGAACAGCCACGTCGTCACCGAGTCGACGACCCCGACGATGCCCGCCGCGGCGAGCGTCCCGGTGAAGCTCCCCAGCCCGCCGATGATGACGACGACGAACGCGTACAACAGGACGTCGATGCTCAACAGGACGCTCGGTCCCCAGATCGGGTCCCACATCAGCAGGACGCCGCCGACCGCCGCGAGGCCGGTCCCGACGCCGAACACGACGGTGAACGCCCGCCGCACGTCGACGCCGAGCGCCTGAACCATCTCGGTGTCCTCGCTGCCGGCGCGGATGTACAGGCCGTACAGCGTCTTCGTCAGGAAGGCCCAGACCGCGACCGCGACGAGCGCGCCGATCGCTATCTCGAAGAGGTAGAGCCGCCTGACCCCGATCCCGAGCAGTTCGGTCCGACCCAACAGCACGTCCGGGGCGGTGGCCATCGGTGCCTGCCACTGCGGGTCCGGCTGGATCCCGCGGAGCGTCAGGACGATGCGGGCGATCTCCTCGATGACCAGCGAGACGCCGAAGGTCAAGAGGATCTGGTAGGTCGGCGTCCGGTCGTAGATCGGTCGGATGAGCGTCACCTCCATCGCGCTGCCGGCGGCGGTGGTGACCGCGAACACCACCGCCAGCGCGACGAAGAAGACGAGTATCGTCGCGAGCGAGCCGGTGTTCGCGCCGACGACGAGGACCAAGACGAGGCCGCCGAGGTACGCGCCGACCATCGCGACCGCGCCGTGCGCGAAGTTGAGCACGCCCATCAGCCCGAAGACGAGCGTCAGCCCGACGGCGATGGTGAAGTACACCGCGCCCTTGCCGATCCCCTCGGCGAGCACGCGGGCGGCCGTCCGAAGCCCGTCGACCGCGCCGCCCGTCGCGAGCAGCGTGCTCGGGTCGACGGCGGCGAGCGCTCCGAGGCTCATGCGGTGAGGTACCTCCGGATGCGCTCGTCGTCGCTCGTGACGCCGGCGGTGTCGCCCTCCTCGACGACGGCCCCGTGGTCGACGAGGTAGAACCGGTCGGCGAGATCCATCGCCAGCCGGAAGTTCTGTTCGACCAGCACCATCGTCGTGTCCGCGGAGGCCGCCCGCAGCGCCTCGACGACGTCCTCGACGATCTGCGGCGCGAGCCCCTCGCTCGGCTCGTCGACGAGCAGCAGGTCGTTGTCGCCGGCCATGCCGCGGGCGATGGCGAGCATCTGCTGTTGCCCGCCGCTCAGGTCGCCCGCCTCCTTGTCGCTGAAGCGGTCGAGCGCCGGGAACAGCTCGTACGCCTCCGCGACCCGCGCGTCCGGATCGGCCGCGGAGTGCGCGGCGACGCGGAGATTCTCCTCGACCGTGAGGTGCGAGAACACGCGCCGCTCCTCGGGAACCCATCCCATCCCGCGGGCGGCGATCGCGTGCGGCTCCATCCCCGTCACGTCCGTCCCGTGGAACCGGACCGTCCCCTCGCGCGGCGGCGTCAGCCCGAGCGCGGTGCGGAGCGTCGTCGTCTTCCCGACGCCGTTCCGCCCGACTAAGGCGACGATCTCTCCCTCCTCGACCGACAGGGACAGCCCCTGGAGGATGTGGCTCTCGCCGTAGTAGGTGTGGACGCCGTCCAGTTCGAGGATCGTCACCGCGGTTCACCCCCGGCGCGGACGCGACGGCCGCCGTCGGCGGCGGCGTCCCCGTCGTCGGTCGCGGTCTCGCTCTCGGCGAATCCGTCTTCGGACCCCTCGCGGCCGTAGCCGCCGAGGTACGCCTCCTGAACGACCTCGTCTCCGCGCACGTCTTCGGGCGGTCCGTCGGCGATCAGCTCCCCGCGGTGGAGGACCGCGATCCGGTCGGAGATGTCCATCACCACCTCCATGTTGTGTTCGATGAGCATCACCGAGTGGTCCGCGGCCACGTCCTCGATCAGCGCGACGACCTCCTCGACGCCCTCGCTCGACACGCCGGCCGTCGGCTCGTCGAGCAGGAGGAGGTCCGGGTCCCCCGCGAGCGCGACGCCGATCTCGAGGCTGCGCTTCTCGCCGTGGCTCAGGTTCTCCGTGACGGTCTCGGCCTCGCCCGCCAGCCCGATCCGTTCGAGGATTCGGGTCGCCTCGGCGTAGTGGTCCTCGAACTCGGCCACGTTGCGCCACAGCTTCCAGGAGTCGTTCCCGCGGCTCGCCTGCGCCGCGACGCGGACGTTCTCCAGCACCGACAGCGTCGGAAAGAGGTTCGTGATCTGGTACGACCGGTGGATCCCCGCGAGCGCCGTCTCGTCCGGCGAGGCCGCCGTGATGTCGACCGACGCGTCGCCGTCGGCGCGGCCGGGCGGGTCGAACCGGATGCGTCCGTCGGACGGCTCCAACACGCCCGTGAGCAGGTTGAAGAACGTCGTCTTCCCCGCGCCGTTCGGGCCGATGATCGAGCAGAGCTCGCCGGCCTCTAAGTCGAAGTCGACGCCGTCGACGGCGGTGATGCCGCCGAACCGCTTCGTGAGCCCCTCGGTCTCTAACAGCATTACAGCGAGCAGCTCGCGTCCTCTTCGGGGACCATCACGTCCTCGGCGTCGAGCCGCTGTTCCGGTTCGCCGGGCATGATCGGCGCGTCCCACGTGTCGGCGTACTCGTCGCTGGTCGGGACGGGCCACGCGACGGTCATCTGCGAGGCGGCCTGGTTGTTGTGTTCCTGGAACGTGTACCCGTCCGCCCCCTTCGGCGTGTCCGCGACCGTCATCCCGCGCAGCGCGTCGGCGACGTCGGCACCGTCCGTCGAGCCGGCCTCCGAGACCGCCTGCGAGAGCGCCGACGCGGCCGTGAACGTCCCGGAGCTGAACAGGTCGGGGACGATCCCGTACGCGTCGATGTGCATCTGCCGGAACTCCTCGTTGATGGGGTTCTCGTACTGGTTCCAGTGGTATCGACTGGTGAACGGCCCGAGACCGGCGTCTTTGATGTCCTGGGCGGTGAAGTCCTCGCCCAACTCCGACTGGATGGTGCCGCCGATGAGCTGCGTAGTCAGGAGCGCCGCGAACCCGCCGAACACCTGGACGTCGTACGAGATCGCCGACGTGAGGAACTGGGGCAGCGTCGACGCCGTGAAGCCGCCGACGACGCCCGACGCGCCGTCGGAGACGGCCTGTTCGAAGAGCCCGTCGAACTCGGAGTAGCCGACCTCGACGAACCGCGGTTCGAGGACGTCGACGCCGTTGGCCTCCAACACCTCGGCGTAGTTGCTCGCGACGCTCTGTCCGAACGCGTTGTCGGACGCGAAGATCGCCACCGTGTCGATGTCGAAGTTCTCGGCGACGTACGTCCCGCCGGCGCGGGCGTCCATCGCGGTGTGTTCGCTCGCGCGGAACGCCAGCGGATGACAGAACTCGTCGCTGACCGTGATGCCGGCGTCGGCGGCCGGCCCGATCAGGTAGGGAACGTCCGTCTCGTCGACGACCGTGTCGATCACGCGGCGCGCGCTGTCGGAGGACGTGCCGCCGAACAGCACGTCGACCTCGTCGTCGACCACGAGGTCGGTCGCGACGCTCTGGGCCGTGTCCGGGCTGAAACCGGTGTCCTCGACGATGATCTCGTAGGTCGGTCCCCCGTCCGGTTCGACCGTGTACGTCCCCGGCGTCGCCTCTTGGATTGGGTCGAGGTCGTGTTTGTACGCCAGCCCGGAGTAGAACCCGCGCAGGCTGATCTGTCCGTAGTACTGGAGGTCGCCGGAGGTCGGCTGGAGCGCGCCGATCCGGATCGTCTCGCCGGAGAGGTCGCCGTCGCCGCCATCCCCGCCGTCTCCCCCGTCCATCCCGTCTCCCCCGTCGGAGCCGTCCGAGCCGTCCGAGCCGTCTCCGCCGCCGGAACAGCCGGCGAGCCCGGTGAGTCCGGCTGCGCCGACCGCGGCGCTGGTTCGTCGCAGGTACGATCGCCGTGTGTGGTCGTCTCGCATACACGATCCGAGAACGGACACCACAATGAAGGGCCGAGTTAAGATGTTAACAGCCCACGTGAAATCTCCGGATTACCCTCACTTTCGGCGCTGAAGCGCCGAATATCGGTTCCGCGACCGTGGGGTCTCTCGCGTCGGGGCTACTCCAGTCGGTCGAGCGCCTCGACGACGCTGCGGAG
This sequence comes from Halorubrum sp. DM2, assembly GCF_901686465.1. NCBI lineage: Archaea > Methanobacteriati > Methanobacteriota > Halobacteria > Halobacteriales > Haloferacaceae > Halorubrum > Halorubrum sp. DM2. The sequence goes on along the minus strand of NZ_LR594487.1, from coordinate 707,147 downwards.
GAGCTTCTTTTCACCGCGGCGCATGTTCTTCGAGACGGCGGCCGTCGAGACATCGAACTCGTCGGCCAGCGTCGACAGCGTCGCCTCGCGCGGCGACTCGAAGTACCCCTCGTCCGCGGCCGTCTCGATGGTCTCCCGCTCGACATCGGTCAGGTCGCGGCACGCCCCCAGCATCGTCGAGGCCGCGTTCGCGTTCCGCATCGTGTCGAACAGCGCCTCCATCGACAGCTCGGAGCGGTCCTCGACGACGAACTCGTTGCCCTTCTCCAGGTCGTGGAGCGCGTCCTCCGTCGTCGCCTCGTCGTCGAACCCGACCTGCCAGCGCTCGGAGCCGTCGGCGATGCGGAACGGGCCGGTGATGTAGCCGCCGTGGTCGGTTATCGTTGACATGGCATTCGTCTCCTCGATGACGGTGCGGATGATGGCGGTCCCGTCCTGCTTCGAGAACAGGCGGTACTCGGCCATGTTCTCGTGGTCGCGGAGCGCCGAGAGCCCCTCGCCCAGCTCGTACCGGTCCGGCGACTCCACGAGCAGCCGCGTCTCCAGCTGCTCGGCGGCCGTGTCGAGCTGCCAGTGCATCGCGGAGAAGGCGACGTCGTGGTCGGCGGAGGTGTCGATGAACGGGCAGTCGAACTGCTCCATATCCATCGTGACGTCGAGCATGCTCCGTCCTTATCCCGTACATACATAATGGTTGTTCCTGTAGAATTATGGCCAGCGCGGCCGGTCACGGACGGTCTCGGCGGCCGTCGCGGAGAGACGAACGCGACCCGACCGCTCCGCCCTACCCGCCGAACCGCTCTTTCAGCGCCGCGCGGTCGATCTTCGAGGGCCCCGAGGTCGGCATCTCGTCGACGAACGCGAGTTCCTTCGGGACCGCGTAGCGGGCGACCCGCGAGGCGAGGTGCGACTCGACGTCGTCGAGGGTCAGCGACTCGTCGCCGACGAGGACCGCCTTCCCGACCGTCCCCCACCGCTCGCTCGGGACGCCGATCACGACCGCCTCCTCGATCCCGGGGAGATCGGTGAGCGCGTCCTCGACGCGGGGCGGATACACGTTCTCGCCGCCGGAGACGAACATGTTCTTCTTCCGCCCCTCGATGTGGTAGTAGCCGTCCTCGTCGACGCGCGCGAGGTCGCCGGTCGACACCCAGTCGCCGAACGTCTCCGCGGTCTCTTCCGGTTCGTTCCGATAGCCGTCGGCCGCGGCCGGCCCGGCGAGTTCGAGTTCGCCGACGGTGCCGTCGGGAACCGGGCCGTCGTCGTCGACGACGCGCGCGTCGACCGCGAGCGCCGGGACGCCGACGCTTCCGGTCTTCTCCGGCGGGAAGCCGTCGGGCATCGCGAAGTTGTTCGGTCCGCACTCGGTGAGCCCGTACCCCTGCGATATCTCCACGCCGCGGTCGCGCCAGGCGTCGATGACGCCCTCGCGGCAGGGACCGCCGCCGCTCTTCACGAACCGCAGCGAGGAGAGGTCGGCGTCGTCCCAGTCGTCGTGGCGAGTCATCATGCGCAACACCGCGGGGACCGCGACGAGCGTCGTCGCGGACTCGCGCTCGACGTCACGCAGGACGCGGCCGGGGTCGACCTCGGGACTCAACAGGATGCGCCCGCCCATCTGGAAGAACGGGACCGTGAGGACGTTCCACCCGCCGGTGTGGAACATCGGGAACACCATCGGCGTCACGTCGTCCTCCCGGAGCCCCCACGCGGTGATCGTGTTGAACGCGTTCCACCGGATCGCGCCGTGGCTGATCACGGTCTCCTTCGGCGTCCCCGTCGACCCCCCGGTGTGTAAGAGGAGGTGCGGGTCGGCGAGCGACACGTCCGCGGTCTCGACCGGGGAGCCGTCCGCGGGGAGGTCCTGCGTGTACGGCCGCCACGCGTCGTCGCCGTCGGTCGGGATCGCCCGGACCGCCGGCTCCACGTCGGCCCGCTCTAGGGCGTCGACCACGTCGCCCTCGAACGGGGTCTCGACGAGCAGCAGTTCGGGGTCGGCCGCGCCCAACACGGCGGCGAGGTCGCGCTCCGCGAGCCGGTGCGAGAGCGGCGCGAGGACCGCTCCGGTCTTGCCGGTCGCGAAGAACAGGTCGACCAGTTCGACGCGGTTCCGGGAGACGACGGCGACCCGGTCGCCCGCGTCGACCCCGGCCTCTCGGAGGAACCGCGCGGTGCGGTTGGCGCGCTCGTCCAGTTCGGCGTACGTGTACTCGGCGTTCGCCGCGGTGTCGGTGACGGCGACCCTGTCCGGCGAGAGCTCGGCGCGGCGGGCGGACAGCGAGCCGACCCACTCGTAGCCGCGGTCGCCGTGCGGGTGCGGTCGCGGGTCGGAGTCCGCGTCGGACTCGTTCTCGCGGTCCTCGGCCCGGGGATCGTTTTCCGTCGCCATCTCAGGCGACCTCGCCGAGGAAGCCCCGGATCCGGTCGTTGACGCGCTCGCGCTCCTCGATGAAGAAGAGGTGTGGCCCGCCGTCGAACAGGTCCACGTCGGCGTGCGGGAGGCGCTCGGCGAGCAGGTCGGCGTTCTCGACCGGGAGGACGCGGTCCGCGGTTCCGTGGAGGACGAGCGCCGGCACGTCGAGGTCGCCGAGCCGGTCGCTCGCGTCGAACGCCGCCACCGCCGCGACCTGCGCCTCGCGGCCCGCCGGGGTCGCGTCGCCCGCCAGCCGCCAGTCGACGATGTCCTCGACGAGCTCCGGCTCGCGGTCGTAGAACCCCTCGGAGACGGCCGGCTCCATCAGGTACCGGATCCGCTCGCGGGGGTCGGCGTCCTCGGGCGCGGCGAAGATGTGCTCTTGAACCTCCGGGGGCGTGGGGGCCGCCTCCTCGCCGCCCGGCGAGGTACACAGCAGCGTCAGGGAGGCGACGCGGTCGTCGCCGAGCGCGAGTTCCTGCGCGATCATCCCGCCCATCGACGCGCCGCAGACGTGGACCGCGTCGACCCCGCGATCGTCGAGGACCGCGCTCGCGTCGGCCGCCATCTCGGCGGCGGTGTACGGTCCTTCGGGCGCGTCCGAGTCCCCCGTGCCGCGGTTGTCGGGTCGAAGGACCTCGTAGTCGTCGGCGAGCGCCTCGGCGAGCCACCGCCACATCCACCGGCCGTACCCGAGCCCTTCGAGCAGCAGCACGGCCGGTCCCGACGGGTCCCCGTCGACGGCGTAATCGATCGTCACGCCGTCACGTGTCACAGTTGGCATACCCGGATCGACCACGCCGTCCTCCATCAACCCGAGCGTTAACGTTTCAACCGACCCGCCGAGGACAGCCCCTCCGAGACGCCGCCGACACGCCGGCGTCACTCGAGATCCATACACACACCTACACTCAAGTCTGTTCCCGACGACGGCCGGGTATGGACGCAGCGAACTTCCTCTTCGTCTCGGCCGACGCGGCGCTTATCACGGACCTCGCCTGGCAGGTCCACCGCGAGGGTCACGCCGTGAAGTACTACATCGAGGCCGAAAGCGATCAGGAGATCGGTGACGGCTTCGTCCCCAAGACGGACGACTGGCGCGCCGAGGTCGACTGGGCCGACGTGATAATCTTCGACGACATCTGGGTCGGCTCCGACGTGGGGACCGGCGCGCTCGCGCAGGAGCTCCGTGAGGAGGGCCACGCGGTGGTCGGCGGAACGCCGAACACCGACCGACTCGAAGAGGACCGCGGCTACGCGATGGAGGTCCTCGAAGACCACGGCGTCAACACCGTCGAACACCACGTCTTCCACGAGTTCGACGCCGGGATCCAGCACGTCCGCGAGAACCCCGCCCCGTACGTTATCAAGCCGCTCGGCGAGGTCCAGAACGTCAAGCGGCTGCTGTACGTCGGCAACGAGGACGACGGCAGCGACGTGATCGACGTCCTGAAGGCGTACAAGAAGGCGTGGGGCCACCGGATGAAGGGGTTCCAGCTCCAGCGGAAGGTCGAGGGCGTCGAGGTCGCGATCTGCGGCTTCTTCGACGGCGACGAGTTCGTCGACCGGGTCAACTTCAACTTCGAGCACAAGAAGCTGTTCCCGGGGAACATCGGCCCGTCGACCGGCGAGATGGGAACGTCGATGTTCTGGGCCGGCCGGAACCGACTGTTCGAGGAGACGTTCGGGAGGATCGAGGGGTGGCTCGCTGACGAGGGGTACGTCGGCAGCATCGACATCAACTGTATCGTCAACGAGACGGGGATCTACCCGCTGGAGTTCACGCCGCGGTTCGGCTACCCGACCATCGCCTTACAGGAGGAGTCGATCGAGTCCTCGACCGGCGAGTTCTTCTACGACCTCGCCCACGGTAACGCCCCCGAGCCGGAGGTCCACGGCGGGTACCAGATCGCCGTCAGGGTCGTCCTCCCGCCGTTCCCGTTCGACGACGAGAAGACGTACGACGAGAGCTCGCGGAACGCGGCGGTCGTCTTCCAGACGGAGCACCGCGACGGGAGTCACGCGAGCGGAGCGAGCGTGACGTCGTCGGGGGTCGCCCCCGACGGAATCCATCTGGAGGACACGAAGCAGGTCGACGGGCAGTGGCGCGTCGCCGGCGAGAGCGGGATGCCAATCGTCGTGACCGGGAAAGGCGAGACGATGAGCGCCGCCCGCGAGCAGGCGTACGACCGCATCGACGACGTCGTCATGCCGAACATGTACTACCGCGACGACATCGGCGAGCGCTGGATCGACGGCGACGGCGACCGGCTTCAGGCGTGGGGATACCTCGGGCCCTGACGCCCGCCGCGGTCAAACGCGTTCGCGACGCCGAGCGCGCCCTCCACGGCTTTTTAACGGCCCGGCCCACTACTCGGGGTATGCCGAAGTACTCGACGGGCGGCGGCGGCGGCGACGACGGCGACGCGTGCGAGCTCTGCGGCCGCGAGACCACCGACCTCCGGAAGGCGACGGTCGCCGGCGCGAAGCTGCTCGTGTGTTCGAACTGCCGCCCCCACGACGACGCCGGGAACGCCCCGAGCGGGGGCGACTCTCGCGGCGGAAACACGGGCGGCAGCCCCGGTGGGGCCGGGTCCGGGTCGAGTCCGACCGAGAGCCGGAACAAGGAGCTGGCCCGGAAGCAGGCGAAGATGTACGACTCCGCGACCGGCGACTCGAAGCGCTGGGAGGAGGAGGGGACGAGCTACGAGTCCGATCGGCTCCCGTACCTCGTCTCCGGCTACGGCGACGTCGTCACCGAGGCGCGACAGGACGCCGGGCTGACCGTCGAGGAGGTGGCGGCCGAGCTGGAGGTCGACGAGGACGATCTCCTCGCGGTCGAGGACGGCCGGGCCGCGACCGCGAACGTGGGCGGGTCGGTCGTGCGCGCGCTCGAAGAGCGGTTCGGGATCGACGTCGTCGACGAGTGATCCCGGCCGATGTCACGAACGCCCTCCACCTCCCGTCGCCGCGCGCTGGCGCTGGCGGCGGGCGGAACGCTCGGAGCGCTCGCCGGCTGTCTCGGCTCGCTCGATCCGATTGGCGGCGGCAACACTGACTCCGGCGACGGGTTCACCGACACGACGGACGTGCCGGAGCCGGAGTACGGCCACTGGTTCGACGGCGGGACCGATTACGCCGGGACGGTCGACCGACGGGGAGAGGACGAGGTTGTAATCCCGGTCGGCGACGGCGACGGGTTCCGGTTCGACCCCGCGGCGGTGTGGGTCGACTACGACACGACGGTCCGCTGGGAGTGGACCGGTGAGAGCGGCGTCCACGACGTGGTGACGTACGACGGTCCCGCGGCGATCGAGTCGGAACTCACCGACGAGGCGACCCACGAGTACGCCGTCACCCTCACCGAGGCCGACGAGGGGGTCACCCGATACTCCTGCCGTCCCCATCAGACGATCGGCGAGCAGGGGGCGATCGTCGTCGGCCCGGAGATCGAGTTGTATGTCACGGAGTACGACACGACGCCGGTCGACTACGGCGACTGGTTCGATCGAACGCCCAACGTTTCGGAGACCGCGAACCCGCTCCGACGGGACGCGGTCAGCGTCCGCGTCGGCGGTCCCGGTGGATACGATCCGGAGGCCGAGGAGTGGGAGACTGCGCCCGTCTACGACACCCCCGCGCTCCGCGTGACGCCCGGCACGACCGTCAGGTGGCGCTGGGTCCCCGGCGCGGGCGAACACAGCGTCGTCGCCGAGGACGGGTCGTTCGAGAGCGACCTCGTCGCCGTCGAGGCCGCCGACTCCCCCGAATATCAGGAGGACGAACACACCTTCGAACGCGTCTTCGAGGATCCGGGGATCTACGAGTACGCCTGCGAACGCCACCGGGACGACGGGATGCGCGGCGCGGTCGTCGTCGCCGAGTCCCGACACTGACCGCGTTGGCGAGACCGGGCGGCCGATCGGCGAGCCGAAACGACCAATTCCCCGGCGGGCGATCAGCCGACAATGAAGGCGATCAAGGACAGCGTCCACGGTCACGTCCGGCTCGGCGACGTCGCCGCCGAACTGGTCGACACGCCGGCGTTCCAGCGGCTGCGCCACATCAAACAGCTGTCCACGGTCCGGCTCGTCTACCCCGCCGCGAACCACACGCGGTTCGAACACAGCCTCGGCGTCTACCACCTCGCGGGCCGCGCGGTGGAGGGGCTCGGCGTCGACGACGACACCGCGGCGCACGTCCGCGCCGCGGCGATGCTCCACGACGTCGGCCACGGCCCGTACGGCCACCAGACCGAGGGGATCATCCGGCGCGCGACCGGGCGCGACCACGACGACGTGCGATGGCTGCTCACCGACGCGGACCGCGAGGTGTGTCAGGTCCTCGAACGCAACGGGCTCGACCCGGAGCGCGTCGCCGCCCTGATCGACGGAGCGGGCGCGCTCGGGCCGCTCGTCTCGGGCGAACTCGACGTGGACCGCATGGACTACCTCGTGCGCGACGCCCACCACACCGGCGTCCCGTACGGAACCGTCGACACCGGTCGGCTCGTCACCGAACTCCGGCTGGTCGGCGGCGACGGTTCGGCTGAGTCCCGGAGCGACGCCGACCTCGTCTTGGACGAGGGGAACGTCGCCACCGCGGAGAGCCTCCTCGTCGCGCGCTCGCTGATGAACGCCGTCGTCTACCGCCACCACGTCTCCCGCGTCGCGGGCGCAATGTTAGAGCGCGCCTGCGAGCGCTACCTCGATCGGACGGAGGCGGACGTCGAGGCGTTCCGGCGGATGGCGGACCACGACCTCCTCGTCGAACTGCGCGACCGCGTCCCGGCGCTCGGCGAGCGCATCGAGCGGCGCGACCTGTACAAACGCGCCGTCTGGGCCGAACTCGACGAGGTGCCGGCCGGCACGGTCGACGCCGGGCGCGCGGAGGAGCGGGCGGCCGAACGAGAGATCGCCGAGAGCGTCGGAATCGACCGCGACGCGGTCGTCGTCGACATCCCCTCCCGGCCGGCGCTCAAGGAGTCCGGCTCCGCCGTCGTCGTCGACGGCGTCCCCCAGCGGCTGGAGGACGCCTCGGAACTGGTCGCCGGACTCCGGGCCGCGGAGCGCCGCCGCTGGACGCTCGGGGTGTACTGTCCGGCCGAGCACGTCGACGCGGTCGCGATCGCGGCGCGGGACGTGCTGGGGCTGCGTGCGGCGAACCGTCCCTCGGCCTGACCGGCTCCGTCGACCGCTTGTCTCCCGCGCGGATTCTCTCGTTTACTCTCGTTCCGGTCCCGGAACCGTCAGAACCGGCCGGTCCGCGTTCAACACGAGCGCCTGCGTGGTGCTGCCGAAGACGGCCTTCCCGGTCGGACTCCGCTTCCGACCCGACACGCAGATCGCGTCGGCGTCGACGTCGGCCGCGGCCACGAGCAGCTCGTCGGCGGGGTCGCCGCTGGCCTCGTAGTGGACGCACTCGACACCGACGTCTTCCAACACCTCGCGGGCGCGCCGCACGGTTCCGAGCTGGTGGACCGACGCGCCCTCCGGGTTGTCTCGGAAGACGTGACAGAGGTGCGCGGTCACCTCGTCGGCGGCGGCCGGGAGGTCCGTCACCGCCGCCGCCTGTGCGGTCGCTCTCGCCTCGTCGTCGAGTCCAATTCCGAGCAACACGTCGTACATGCGCGACGCTTCGTCCGATCGGGATATAAATTGTACCGCCGATCCGTGGCTCGCGGTATCGGCGCGTCCCGATCGACACTCACAGCCTTTTATCTCGTGCCGCCGAAGGCGGACGCATGATCACGGTCAAGGATACCGTCCACGACCACATCGAGATCGACGGGGTCGCCGCCGACCTCGTCGACACCCCCGCCGTCCAGCGCCTCCGCCACGTGAAACAGCTCGGGACGGTCCAGCTCGTCTACCCCTCCGCGAACCACACACGGTTCGAACACAGCCTCGGCGTCTACCACCTCGCGAGCCGTGCGCTCGACCACCTCGGGATCGAGGGGAAACGCGCCGACCGCATCGAGGCGGCGGCGATGCTCCACGACACCGGTCACGGCCCGTTCAGCCACAACCTCGAATCGCTCACGCACCGGCGGACCGGTAAGTACCACGACGATGTCGGCGAGCTGCTCGCGACCGGCGCGGTCGGCGAGGCCCTGCGCGACCACGATCTCGACCCGGACCGGATCGCGGAGATCGTCGCCGGCGAGGGACCGTACGCCGGCCTCGTCTCGGGCGAACTCGACGTGGACCGCATGGACTACCTCGTGCGCGACGCCTACCACACGGGCGTCCCGTACGGCACCATCGACACCGAGCGGTTCGTCCGGGAGCTGACGTTCGTCGAACGGGACGACATCCCGGACGGAGACGAGCCGGACCGCGGCGGCCCGCAGCTCGTCTTGGACGAGGGGAACGTCCAGACCGCCGAGAGCCTGCTGCTCGCCCGGGCGCTGATGAACCCGGTCGTCTACACCCATCACGTGGCGCGCATCTCGAAGGCGATGTTGCGCCGGGCCGCGAGCGACCTCCTCGACGCGACCGCGACGACCGCGGCCGAGCTCCGGCGGATGGACGACCACGACTTCCTCGCGGCGATCCGGGACTGCCGGGAGACCGCCGGACTCTCCCGGCGGTACGACGAGCGCGACCTCTACAAGCTGGCCGTGTGGGCCGAGTACGACGACGTTCCCGACCGGGTCCACGAGGCGGACCACGCCGCGGAGGCGGCGCTCGAACGCGAGATAGCCGAGGAGGCGGGCGTCGCGCGCGACCACGTGATCTTGGACGTGCCGCCCGAGCCGACGATGCGGGAGTCGACCGCGCGCGTCACCGTCAACGGCGAGATCCGGCGCTTGTGGCGGCAGTCGCCGCTCGTCTCCGCGCTCCGGACCGCACAGCGGAACCAGTGGCGGCTCGGCGTGTATGCCCCCGAACCGGCGACCGACCGCGTCGGCCGGGCGGCCGGGGACGTCCTCGGACTCGACTCCGACGGTCTCGTGACCGAGGTGCGCGGCGCGATGCCGACGACGCTCGACGAGTTCTGAGCGGACGGGGCGTCCCCGTGACGTTTTACCCTCGGCTGGCGAGCCTCCGGTATGTATCTCGAAGGGACCATTCTGGTCGGCCCCGACTTCGAGCCGGTCGAGGGCCGGGTCGTCGTCGCGGACGGCGAGATCGTCCGGGTTGAGGAACGCGAGACCGAGGGCGACGACGTGATCTGCCCGGCGTTCGTCAACGCCCACACCCACATCGGCGACTCCATCGCCAAGGAGGCGGGCGAGGGCCTCTCGCTCGACGAACTCGTCGCCCCGCCGGACGGGCTGAAACACCGGCTCCTCCGGGCGGCCGGCCGCGAGGAGAAGGTGTCGGCGATGGCCCGCACCCTGCGGTACATGGAGTCGACCGGGACCGGGACCTTCCTGGAGTTCCGCGAGGGCGGCGTCGACGGCGTCGGCGCGCTTCGCGACGCGCTCGCCGGCGAGGGCGTCGAGTTCGGTAAGCGCGCGATCGAGGCGGTCGTCTTCGGCCGCGACGACCCCGACGTCCTCTCCGTGGCCGACGGGTACGGGGCCTCCGGGGCCCGCGACGCCGACTTCGACGCGGTCCGCTCCGAGACGCGCGAGGCCGGCAAGCTGTTCGGGATCCACGCGGGCGAGCGCGACGCCGACGACATCAACCCCGCGATGGATCTGGACCCGGACTTCCTCGTCCACATGGTCCACGCGGAGGGGATCCACCTCGAACGGCTCGAACATCGGGGGACCCCAGTCGTGGTCTGCCCGCGGTCGAATCTGGTGACGAACGTCGGCGTCCCGCCGATCCGCGAGCTGACCGAGCGGACGACCGTCGCCTTGGGCACCGACAACGTGATGACCGACTCGCCGTCGATGTTCCGCGAGATGGAGTTCGCCGCGAAGCTCTCCGATCTCCCCGCGCAGGAGATACTGCGGATGGCGACGCGCAACGGCGCGGAGATAGCCGGCCTGAACCGCGGCGTGGTGCGGGAGGGGGCCGACGCCGACCTGCTCGTCCTCGACGGCGACTCAGACAACCTCGCCGGCGCGCGCGACCTCGTCCGGGCGATCGTCAGGCGGGCCGGCCACGCCGACGTCTCGCGGGTCGTGATCGGCGGCGAGACCGTCGTCCCCCGCGACGATCCTCGCGACGACTGAGGGCGCTCGCCCGCCGGATCTCGTCCCCGAAGTCGGGCTCCCCGGTCGACGGAGTGAAACCCCTTCCGACCGTGTGATCTCGCAATGACGACGCTCTCGCTGCTCGCCGGTCTCGCCCTCGGCCCGGTCGTCGGGCTCGTCGCGACGCTCGCGATGGACGTGGCGATGGCGCGGCTCCCCGAGGGGACGACCGCACCGAAGGTCGCCGCGGGCGTGCTCACCGACACTCCGGTCGACGACGCGCCGGAGCGGCTGGCGACGTGGGTCCACTACGTCGCCGGCGGCGGCTCGGGGCTGCTGTTCGTCGGTCTCGTCGCCGCGGTCGGATCGCTTCTCGGCCTCGGTCCCCTCGTGACCCTCGCCGTCGCGGGCGTCGCGCTGCTCGCGCTGATGGTCGGCTTCTTCGCGCTCGTCCCGCTCCCCCGGGCGTCCGGCCTCCCGCGGCAGCGGCTCGGTCCGATCCGCCGGGACTGGGCGGTCTCCGCGGCGACGTACGTCCTCGTCGCGGCCGCGGTCGTCGGAGTGGCGACCGGCGTCTAGCTCGCCGCCCGCGCCCGGAGAGAAACGGTTTAGTCGCTGGCTCCGGCCCGATCGGGTATGCACGCCATCACTCGATCCGGCTGGATCGAGGTCATTTCGGGGTCGATGTTCTCGGGCAAGACGGAGGAGCTGCTCCGCCGGCTCCGGCGCTCGGAGATCGCCGGTCAGTCGGTCGCCGTCTACACGCCCGCGGTCGACGACCGCTACGGGGAGGCGACGATCGGCAGCCACACCGGCCGACAGTGGGAGGCGACCGTCGTCGACAACGAGGGCGACGGCCCGCTCGACATCCTCGACGACGACCCCGCCGAGGTGGTCGCGATCGACGAGGCGAACTTCTTCTCGAACGCGCTCATCGAGGTCTGTAACACCCTCGCGGACCGCGGAACCAGGGTGATCGTCTCGGGCACCGACCAGACGTTCCGCGGGGAGCCGTTCGAGCCGCTGCCGCAGCTGATGGCGACCGCCGAGTACGTCGACAAGCTACAGGCGATCTGCTCGGTCTGCGGGGAGCCGGCCTCTCGGAACCAGCGGCTCATCGAGGGCGAACCGGCCCACGTCGACGACCCGACGATCCTCGTCGGCGCGGAGGAGTCCTACGAGGCGCGGTGTCGCGACTGCCACGTCCTGTTGACCGGAGAGCGACCCGAGGAGGAGCGACCGTTTGAGGGGGCCGAGGCGGACCCCGCGAACGACTGATCCGGCTTTGTTGAAATTCTTATTAGTTGATACTTCCCTTAATCGCTCAGTACAGGAAGAACAGCGACCGATCTGCGGTGCGGTGGCGCGTGCCTCCGAGCGGTCGCCCTCGGCGACCGCGAGGAGCACCGCGCGAGGGAGTCGGCGGCGACCAACGGGAGCCGCCGACGAGGCTGGGGAGGTGTGAGGCTGCGGTTGCGGTTGGGCGGGACTCGAAGGGGCAGTCGCGAGGCGGGCGCAGGCGAAGCAAGCACCGCAGGAGCGAGTGAAGCGAGCGACGAGGAGCACAGCGAGCGTGCGCCCGCCTCGCGACTGGGGCTTCGGCGGTGTTCGTATCGATCAGCGATTTATATACGAGAGGCTTTATAAAAATCTCTTCTTCAGATAGATTCTCGCCTGAAACAGCCGGTCCATGAAACCTGCTTATCGACCGTCGGAAGTCCTACCAGTCTCAGATGATGTTCGGACACCGTACAAGATGTAGGGTTCAAATTCAGCAGACAGCATTAGCTGGCGAACAATTTTTGAACTGCGGCGTTTCACTCAAACAAGGAACAGTGCCAGAATCTAACTGGTGGTATGGCGTTGTAGTCGTTCCGATTCTCACAGCAGTCGTGTGGATTGCCCATTTTGGAGCCGAAGCTGGATTCCCGCTCCTCTCCGTCATTACTGGTATCGGACTGGTTTTCGTCGGTGGATTGTTGGTGCCGCTATTCTCGGTGAGTCTGATCATGGACGTTCGTGCGTTGAATCAGAACGAGAACGGCTGGAACCCTTCCAAGCCGCTGTATTATTTCGTTGCGGCCATTCACGTATTTGGACTCGTTACCCCATTAATCTACGTTGCTACGTTATTTGGAGCGACCGCATACCTCACACAGCGTCATAACAACGTCGGCTCACCCTGAAGATCTCTACAGGGTGAGACCCGATGTCTTACTCGAATATATTGTATTGACCGCACGGGAGAACAGAACCTATCACGTTTCCATGATTTCAACAGAGCCACTGATCCCCCGTCGACTCCGTCTCTGCCCCTCGATCTCGTTTGCGTCCGATCTCCGATCCCACCTACGCCGAACCGTCGGGCTCGTCCGCGTCCCCCGCTTCCGGCACCTCGTCGTCGTCGGTCGCGAGCCGGAACAGCCCGACGAGCGCGCCCGCGGCCACCAGCGCCCCCTCGGCCTTCGCGGCCGCGTACACCCACTCCCGCGGCTCCGCCTCGCCCGCGTTCCGGTAGAGCGCGCGCGTCCAGACCGCGACCGCGCGCCGCGGCGCGACGGCTTCGAGCAGTCCGCCGATCCCGGCCACCAACAGCAGTAGCGCTTTCATACGCGTCCTTCGACGGCGACCCTCAAAAGCGGTCGGGAGACCGACGCGGTTCGCACGGACGAGACCTGCTCACCCCTCCGTCACCGGCTCGGCCGCGTCGAGGTAGCGTGCGCACGTCGCGGCCGCCCACTCGCGGACCGCCGGCGCGTCCGTCCACAGCAGCGCCGAGATCCCGTCGCCGTCGGTCAGTCCGACCGCGGCGCGGTCGTCCGCGAGGACCACCGCGACCGGCGACTCGCCGTCGTGCCGGTAGGCGTCGACCCCGCGCTCGGAGAGGGCGCGCCGGACGACGGGACCGGTCGCCCCGGCGAGGCGGTCGCCCGCCGCGTCCGTGAACACCACTCGGACGTCGCTCGGGACGGTCCCGGACGACGACAGCGACGCGTTCAGTCGCCGGGCGAGATCGGCGTCGAATCGCGGGACGACGGCGACGACGCTCTCGGCCGCGCCGACTAGCTCCGCGAGCCGTTCGTCTGGGGGCGCGGCGTCCTCCGCGTCCGTCGCTCCGGCCCCGCGTTCGACGACCTCGATCCGGTCGTCGAGGCTCGCGGGTTCGGCGTCGACCGCGTTCGCGACGAGCGACCGGAGGACCGCCGCGGGCGACGCCGAGGACCCGGTGGCCTCGTCGCTCACGGGTCTCGCTCGTTTTCGGCGGTCGAGTCGGCGTCGCCGCCCGGCCACCGCTCCGGTACGCCCGGGCGCTGCGGATACGACTGCCGACCGCCGGTCGACTTCTGCGCGAGCAGTCGGGCCGTGGCCCGACGTCGACCGTCCGGCCGCTCCGTCGTCGTCTCGTCGTAGTAGCGCACGCTCAGTCCCATCCCGGCGCGGAGCAGTTCGTTCGCCGCGTAGCGGTACCGGTCTCCGCTCGGCCCGGACGACGCGTCCGCCGACCGCAGGTGTCCCTCGACGAAGAGGTACCCGTCCGGCGCGAGCGACTCGATCAGGTCGGCGAACCGGTCGAGCGCGTGGAAGTAGCTCATCGCGATCACGTCGTAGGTCTCCGCCGGGAACTCGTGCGTCGAGGCGTCGGCCTGAATCGTCTCGACTCGATCGCCGATCCCGCGTTCCGCGGCGCGCTCGCGGAGGATTTCGAGTCCTTCCGCGGAGGCGTCGAGCGCGTCGACCTCGCGGCCGCGGTCGGCGAGGAACACCGCGTTGCGGCCGGTTCCGGCGGCGACGTCGAGCGCGCGGCCGTCGGGTACGGACGGCTCGTAGGCGCGGAGCACGGGGGACGGCTCCGGCGCGCGCGGGTACTCGCCCGACGCGAACCGCTCGTCCCAGTCGGTGTCGGTCACGGTCGCCCTTCGACGCGCCGGGGCGTAAACCTCAGGGGCGCGCCGCTCGGAGCGGGAGGCATGGAGGACGCGACGGACCCCGCCGAGCGGCTGAACGCGCTCCTCGGCGACCGCGACGAGACGCTCGCGACCGCGGAGTCGCTCACGGGCGGGCTCGTCGGGTCACGGGTGACGGACGTTCCGGGCGCGAGCGCCTACTTCGACCGCGGGTTCGTGACCTACACCTACGACGCGAAACGGGAGCTGCTCGGCGTCTCCCGCGAGTCGCTCGACGCTCGCGGCGCGGTCAGCGACCCGGTCGTGCGCGAGATGGCGGCCGGCGCGCGCGACCGGGCGAACGCGGACTGGGCGGTCGCGACGACCGGGATCGCCGGGCCGACGGGCGGGACCGACGAGAAGCCAGTGGGACTCGTCTACTTCGGCGTCGCGCACGCCGCGCCGTGGGGCACCGAGGAGTCGTTCGTCCGGACGGAGCGAGCCGTCCTCGACGGCGACCGCGACGCGGTGAAGCGCGGCGCGGCCGAGACTGCGCTCGACGCGCTCGTCCGAGCGATCGAAGATGTCGACGGGAACGCCGAGGGCTGAGAGGCGCGGTTGAGAGACGAGGCTGAGCGGTGGACGGCTGAGCGGTGGACGGCTGGGCGGCAGTCGGGAAGCGACTTCGGGACCTCGCGTGCGAGCGTTTATCACACTCCTCCGTGTAACGCCGGCATGATCGAACGCGTCTTGGTGGCGATGGACGGATCTGACCTCGCGGAGCAGGCGCTTCGGTACGCGCTCGACGCGCACGACGACGCCGAGATAACCGTGATCCACGTCCTCGGCGGTGCCTCGCCGATGATGGGCGAGGCGACCGGGCTCGCCCTGTCCGACGACGACGACGACGGCGTTCGCGAGGCGGCCGAACCCGTGTTCAAGCGGGCCCAAGAGATCGCCGCCGAACACGACAAGACCGTCGAGACGCTCATCGCGGTCGGCCGGCCCGCCCGCAGTATCATCGACCACGCCGAGGGGTTCGACACGGTCGTCTTAGGCACGCACAACAGTTCGCTCGCGGACCGACTGCTCGTCGGCAACGTCGCGAAGACGGTGTTCCAGAAGTCGCCCGTGCCGGTCACGGTCGTGCGGTGAACCCCTCCGGCCCCTCTCGCGAGCGTCGCCCCCTCACTCGATGTAGGCGTTGCCGACGACGGCGACGACGAGCGCGGCGACCACGATCCACGTGAGGGGTTCGACCGCGAGGAGCCGGATCGGGCGGGCCGCCGACTCGTCGAAGCCGAAGAGGTAGCCGCCGGCGAACGCGACCGCCAGCACGAGCGCGCCGACGATTCCGGCCACGCCGAGCAGCGCGCGGTCCGACGGGTCCATATTCGCCGTTGGGCGTCGAGGATACTTAAGAAACGCCCGTGAGAACGAGCGCGGAGCGGATCCAAGCCAGGGCAGGGATTTGAACCCCGGAAGTCTCGATTACAAGTCGAGTGCATGAACCGCCCATGCTCCCCTGGCGCGTGCGGCCGTACTCGGTCCTCCTATGTGTGCGTGTCGCTTTCCGCGAACCCGGCCGGGGTCAGTCGCTTTCGTCTCTCGCGTCGTCATCGGCCCCGTCTCCATCGCTCTCGTCGCCCAGCGGCTTCGTCAGTTCGACGCGGTGGGCGTCGTAGCCGCGCGCCGCGTAGAACGACCGGGCGCGGTCGTTGTCGGCGAGCGCCTCCAGCGCCACGCGGTCGGCCCCCCGGTCGCGGAGCGCGCGCTCGGCCTCGTCGAGCAGCGCCGTTCCGACCCTCTCGCCGCGCCGCTCCGGCACCACGAAGAGGTTACTGACGGTGCCGCGGACGGCGTCGCGCTCGTAGCCGCCGTGTTCGAGCGAGAAGCCGACGAAGCCGACGAGACCGGCTTCGTCCTCGGAGTCCGCCGCAGATCCCGGGTCGCGCGCGACGAGCAGGTCGCCCGTGACGACCGACTGCGCGACCCACTCGCGGACCGTCGCGCGGTTCGCCTCGGCGCGGAGCGTGGAACCGTACTCTCGCTGGCCGGCCGCGAGCGCTACCCACATGTCGGTGACGGCGTCGACGTCGTCGGCGGTCGCCGGCTCGATGCGGGGGTCCGTTGCGGCCATGTGCCCGGCTTCGGCTCGCGGCGTGTTGAGGCTGCCGACCGGCGAACCGATCGCTCGGAGAACGGTCGTCCGGAGACGGGTCAGACCTCGCGGCAGTTCGGGCAGACCGCCTGCCCGTTGGCGCTGACGAGGTCGGGGACTAACGCGCCGCAGTTCTCGCAGACGCCCTGCGTCGACGACTCGCTCGGCGTCTCCGCGGGCCGCGAGGCGCTCCCGCTGTCACCGTCAGGGGGTCCGTCCAGCGAGGCGGCCGCTGCGCGGTCCGCCGCCGACTCCGGATCGATCGTCGCCCCGGCACCTCGTTCGGCGTCGGAGTCCGCCGCGGCGGCCGTCGAGACCACCGTCTCGTCGCGTCGGGGGTCGCCGGTCGGGGTCTCGCCGCCGAACCCGTCGGCCCCCGTTCGCGGCGCGCCCGCGGCGAGCACGTCGCCGTCCGTCACGACGCCGACCGCCTCTCCCTCGTCGACGGCGACGACGCGGTCGGCCCCGTCCGCGACGAGGCGCTCCTCGACCGCCGTCAGGGAGTCGTCCGGGGACATCGTCGGGAGCGGCGGTCCCATCGCGTCGCCGACGGTGCGCTCGTCGACATCCGTCTCCGACTCGGCTTCCGTGTCGCCTCCGGTCGCCGCCAGCAGCGCGTCGAGCGCGTCGCGGGACTCCAGCCGCCCGACCGGGTCGCCGCCGCGCACGACGACCACGCAGTTCGTCTCCTCTTCGACCAGCAGCGCGGCCGCGTCCGAGAGCGAGTCCGACTCGCTGACGCCGAGAAATTCGCGGTGCATCACGTCACGGACCGTGGTGTCTGTTCGCATACGTCTCGAATTCGCTCCGATCGGCTAAAAGCTGCCCCCGATACCGTTATACCGCCACCGATCGTACTCTTGCGATCGATTCGCACACTAAACGGCGCGAGACCTTCAGAGAGTTGCCCGAGTTGTCCGTGAGTTGTCCGGGAGTTCTCCGGGAGTTACGGGCGAGTTGAACGCGGCGAGTCGAACGCGGCGAGTGATGCGGAGGGCGGGACGACGAAAAGGGAGCGTTCAAACCCTCCGACGTTCGAACGGCGGTATGGCCATTCCCTCGTTCGTGATCGGGATCGCGGGCGGGACGGGCGCTGGGAAGACGACGGTCTCCCGGCTCGTCACCCGCGATCTCGGCGACAGCGTCACTCGAATCCCGCTCGACAACTACTACGAGGACCTCTCGCACCTCGACTTCGAGGAGCGGCAGGAGGTCAACTACGACCACCCCTCGGCGTTCGAGTGGGAACTGCTGCGAGAGCACCTCGAATCCCTGCTTGAGGGCCAGTCCGTCCAGATGCCCCAGTACGACTTCGAGGTTCACAACCGGAAAGACGAGCGCATCACCGTCGAGCCGACCGACGTCATCGTGTTAGAGGGGATCTTAGCGCTGTACGACGAGGAGATAAACGACATGATGGACCTCCGGCTGTTCGTCGAGACGGACGCCGACGTGCGCATTTTGCGGCGGATCCGGCGGGACGTTATCGACCGCGGCCGCGACCTGGAGGGCGTCATCGACCAGTACCTCTCGACGGTGAAGCCGATGCACGAGCAGTTCATCGAGCCGTCGAAGAAACACGCCGACGTGATCATCCCCGAAGGCGCGAACAGCGTCGCGGTGAACCTCCTCGAAGAGAAGCTCCGCGCCGAGGTCGAGGGCGACGCCGTCAGGAGCTGGGAGCGCGGGAGTCTCGAACAGGAACTCGGCGAGAAGCGCTCGCTCGACATCGACGGCGACGATTAATCGGTTCGATACGCCGACTCGCTGAGAATAGCTGTCGGAACAGCGAACACCGCTAAAGCCCCAGCCGCTCGCTACGATGCGGATTCTGCTGAGAACACGACCACCGAAGCCCCAGCCGCGAGGACTCGCGCGACTCGCTGCGCTCCTCGGTCGTTCGCTTCGCTCACTCCCTGCGGTGCTTACTTCGTCGTGCTTTGTCCTCGCGACTGCCCCTTCGATTCCCACCCCGCACAGCACCTCACACCTCCCCAGCCTCGTCAGCGGCTCCCGCTGGTCGCCGCTGACTCCCTCGCGCGGTGCTCCTCGCGGTCGCCAGAGGCGACCGCTCGGAGGCACGCGCCACCGCACCGTCATTTATAAGCAATTGTCGTAGTCACTCCTCGGTCAATGGCTCTGTTGAAATCCTCAACAGTTGATAGTTCACACCGCAAATTGCTCAATACAGGAGAACTACTCTCCGATAGAACTGGTACCCACGCTTAAGTCCCAGCCAGAAAAATCACTATATGATGAAAACGGAAATTTTCGAATGCCCTGAATGCGGGGCAGAGGTGGAAGTACAAGTTGAGCCTGAACCACCAAACGGTATCGCCGAATGTCCGGAGTGTGGAGGCGCGTTCGAGATATAGCGTCTTTCTCACCGACACGTTCGCACGCTTTACAGACCGGCTATTTCAGACGAGAAAACATCTGAATACTGGGATTTCAACAGAGCCCGGTCAATACATATCGTCTTTCGACTGTTCCTGCTCACCGCCGCCGGCTTGCCACGCGCTCCTCAGCGGTCTCGGCGCTGACGAGTTCGTAGAGCGTCGCCCGGCCACCGTCCTCCTTCGGTCGGAGGACGCGCCCGAGCCGCTGGGTGAACTCGCGCTCGCTACCGGAGCCGGAGAGGACGACCGCGACGTTGGCGTCGGGCACGTCGACGCCCTCGTCTAAGACGTTGGCGGCGACGACGCGCCCGTAGGTCCCATCGCGGAAGCGTTCGAGGATCTCGCGGCGCTCCTTCGCGCCCGTCTCGGCGGTGATCGCGGGCAGCAGGAACCGCTCCGAGAGCCGGTAGACGAGGTCGGTGTGGCCGGTGAACACGATCACGCGGTCGTCGCGGTGGCGGTCGAGGATCGCCGCCAGCTTTGCCACCTTCCGCTCGGCGTTCATCATGATCTCGCGGGCGTCCTGTTTCGCGAGGAGGGCCTCGCGGGCGGCGGGGTCGTTGCCGGAGCGCTTGACCAGCTCCTGATAGTCGCTCCCGCTGGTGAACGTGATCCCGGCCTCGCGGACGTACTCGACGAACGTACCCTGCTTCTCGTCGTAGCGCTCGCGCTCCGCGTCGGTCAGCTCCACCTCGATCCGCCGGATGTCGTAGGGCGCGAGGTGGTCACCGGCGAGGTCGTCGACATCGAGCGCGTAGACGCGGTCGCCGACCAGCTCCGCGACCGCCTCGTGAGCGCCGTCGGGGCGCTCGAAGGTCGCGGTGAGACCGAGCCGCGCGGGGGCTGCGAGCAGCCGCGCGGCGTCGCGGTACCCCTCGCCGCCGAGGTGGTGTACCTCGTCGAAGACGACGAACTCGAAGGCGTCGCCGACGCCGTCCGCCTTGAGGTACGCGGAGTCGTACGTCGACACCGTGATCGCTTCCCGGCGCTGCTCGCCGCCGCCGAACCGGCCGATCGGGGCCGAAAACTCGCGTTCCAGTTCGCGCTGCCACTGGTCGACGAGGTCGACGGTCGGGACGACGACGAGCGTCGGCACGCCGAGATCGACCATCGCCCGGATCGCGATCACGGTCTTCCCCGCCCCGGTCGGCAGTTCGATCACCCCCCGGTCGCCCGCCTCGTGCCACGCGTCGAGCGCCTCCCGCTGGTACTCGCGGAGGTCGTAGTCGGTGGCGAGCGCGTCCGGCAGCCCGGCCGCCTCGGCGGCGCGGTCGCTCACGTCGAGGACCCGGTCGTCGACGCCGATCCCGGCCACCCGGAGCGCCCGCCGGAGTTCGGCGTAGCGGTGCGCGGGAGCGCGCGCCGTGCCCGTTCGCGGGTCCGTCTCGACGCCGGGCAGCGGCGGCAGCGCGTCGGCCGCGAGGTCGGCGTCCGCCTCGACCCGGATCGTGCCGTCCTCGTAGGTCAGCCGGACGTCCATCGACCGGAGTTGCCGACCGACTTACAAAGGCCCACCGCCTCGGTCCGCCATGCGCGCGGACGAACTTGACCCGGACCTCGCCGCGGCGATCGCCGAGATCGAGTCGCTGGGGCTGCCGGGGTGGAGCGACCTCTCCGTCGCGGCCGCCCGCGACCTCGAAGACGACCTGTTCTCCGGGCCGCCTGAGCCGCCCGTGGCCGACGCCCGCGACCTCGCGTTCGACGGGCCCCACGGCGAGGTGCCGGTCCGCGTGTATCGCCCGGAGGGCGCGGAGGCGACGACCGCGTCGACGAGCGACGCCGCCGGCGCGTCGGGAGCCCGCGCCCTCGTCCACTTCCACGGCGGCGGGTGGACGCTCGGCACGCTCGACTCGGTCGACGGCATCTGTCGCGAACTCGCGGTCCGCGGCGACGCGGTCGTGGTCTCCGTCGACTACCGGCTTGCCCCCGAACACCCGTTCCCGGTCGCCGTCGACGAGGCGGCCGCGGCGGTCGAGTGGGTCGTCGAAACGGCCGACGCGCTCGGCGTCGACTCCGATCGAGTCGGCGTCTCGGGCACGAGCGCCGGGGGCGCGCTCGCGGTCGCGGCGTCGCTCCGCGCCCGCGAGGTCGACGACTCGCCGACGCCCGCCGGCCAGTTCCTCCTGTACCCGATCGCCGGTGACGACTTCGAGACGGACTCGTACCGGGAGAACGCGGACGGCCCCCTGCTCACCCGCGCGGACATGCGGTGGTTCTACGAGCGGTACCTGCGGAGTCCGGTCGACGCCGCGAACCCCCACGCGGTCTCCCTCCGGGCGACGGACCTCGGGGACCTCCCGCCCGCGACGGTCGTCACTGCCGGGTTCGACCCCCTGCGCGACGACGGCGTCGCGCTCGCGGAGCGGTTCGAGCGCGAGGGAACGCCCGTCCGACACCGGCACTACCCGGCGATGGCGCACGGGTTCTGTAGCCTCGCGGACCGGGTCCCGACGGCGGAGACGGCGCTGTCGGCGGTCGCGGACGACGTGCGAGAGGGGCTGTAGCTCGACCGGGCGACTCAGGCCTCGACCGTCGTCTTCACGATGCTCACTGGCGCGGTCGACTGCCGGGAGACGCGCTCGGTGACGGAGCCGAGCATCCGGCGGTAGTCGCCGGACCGCGTCTTCGACCCCATCACCGTGAGGTCGACGTCCTCCTCGTCGATGTACCGGAGGATCTCCTCGTGGGGAGCGCCGTACCGCATCGCGGTGACCGCCTCCACGCCGGCGTCGTCCGCGAGCGCGGCGACGGCGTCTATCGCCTCGCGGCCGGTCTCTTCGAGCGTCTCCTCGGCACCCTCGGCCCCGTCGACGAACTCGTCGCCGGAGTAGGCGTTCACCACGCCGCCGTCGACGACGTAGAGGACGTGGAGCGTCGCGCCGTAGCGGGCGGCGGCGTCGATCGCGTGGTCGATCGCACGGTCGACGCCGACGCTGCCGTCAGTCGGGAGGAGGATATGGTCGTACACACGTGAGGGTTCGCCGGCGGCGCGAATAAATCGGTCGCCGTTTCTCGGCCGGCGGTGCCATCGCCGTTTTCCGAACGGTTAACACGCTGTGTCTCGGCGGAATTCCCATGACCGAGGCCGCGGACCGGATCTTCGTGAACGGGGAGGTACACACGCTCGCGGACCCCGAGGACGGCGGCGACGCGGTCCGCGAGGCCGTCGCCGTGCGCGACGGCGCGATCGTTCGGACCGGGCGGACGCACGACGTGGAACTGCTCGCGGGCGTCGGCACCGACGTGGTCGACCTCGACGGGCGCGTCCTTCTCCCGGGCTTCGTCGACGCGCACACGCACCTGACCACCGTCGGTCGCTACCTGGTCCACGCCGACCTCTCCGACGCCGACGCGCCCGAGGCCGCCGTCGACCTGCTCGCGGAGCGCGCGGCGGAAGTGGAAAACGAGGAGAGCGGGCGAGAGAGCACCGAAACCGGCGACTGGGTGCTGGGCTACGGCTACGACGAGTCGACGTGGGACGAGTCGCGCTACCTCACCCGTGAAGACCTCGACCGCGTCTCGACCGAGCGCCCGGTCGCGGCGTTCCGCGAGGACATGCACGTCGCGGCGGTGAACGGCGTCGTCCTCGACCGGTTCGCGGACGCGCTCGCGGACGCCCCCGACGAGACGGTCCCCGCGGACGACGACGGGGAGCCGACGGGCGTCCTCCTCGAAGCCACCATCGACCCGATCTACCGGGCGGTCGAGCCCGACCGCGTGGAGACGCGCGCGGTCGTCGAGGCCGCGCTCGACGGCTGCGCCGCCCGCGGGATCACCGGGTTCCACGACATGGTCCGGAACTCGCACGCCCCGCGCGTCTACCGCGACCTCGACGCCGCCGGCGACCTGACCGCCCGCGTCCGGATCAACTACTGGAGCGACCACCTCGACGCGCTCGACGAGAGCGGCCTCGCTACGAACGCCGGGAGCGACACGGTTCGGACCGGCGCGATCAAGTCGTACACGGACGGGAGTTTCGGCGGTCGGACCGCCCGCCTCTCGGAGCCGTACGCGGACGCCCCCGACGAGACCGGACAGTGGGTCGTCGACCCCGAGGAACTGCGCGAGACGGTGGCGGCGGCGACCGACGCGGGCTTTCAGTTCACCGCGCACGCCATCGGCGACGAGGCGATCGCGGCGGTGTTGGACGCCTACGAGGAGGCCTCGGAGACCGACCCGGGCGAGGCTCGCCACCGGATCGAACACGTCGAACTGGCCGACGACGAGGCGATCGAGCGCCTCGCGGAGACCGGCGTCGTCGCCAGCGTCCAGCCGAACTTCCTGAAGTGGGCGGGCGAGGGCGGTCTCTACGAGGAGCGACTCGGCCCGGAGCGCACCGCCGAGACGAACCGCTACCGCGAGATGCTCGACGCGGGGGTCCGGCTCGCGTTCGGCTCCGACGGGATGCCGATGGACCCGCTCGTCGGCGTCCACCACGCGGTCAACGCCCCGGCCGAGCCTCAGCGACTCGCCGTCACGGAGGCGCTGCGCGCGTACACGAGCGGTGCCGCCTACGCCGGCTTCGACGAGGACCGCCTCGGCACGATCGAACCGGGCAAACGGGCCGACTTCGTCGCGCTCGACGCGTCACCGTGGGAGCGGTCCGACGCCATCGACGACATCGACGTCGGACTGACCGTCGTCGACGGCGAGGTCGTGTTCGACGGTCGGTGAGTTCGACGGCCAGCGAACTCGACGGCCTTTTGTTCGATGATCGTCGTAACACCAATCGACTGTCATCGAAAGCCGCAATCGCTGCCAGAAAACGATAGTTATTAATCATGTGGTTCTAACGTGTGAGCATGACGGAGATAGCTATCGAGTACGCCGCGGGGAACCGGCTCCGCTCCGAGGCAGAGACGGCCCGGCGGCTCATCGACGCGTACCTCGGCGACCGTCCCGAGGTCGACCGCGTCACGCTCTCGCCCTCCAGCGAATCGGTGTTCTGCGTGAGCGTCGAGGGCGACCGGATCTGGTGTACGGACCCACGGGAGTGGATCGACGCGATGGAGGCGGTGACGGCCGCGCGGCGGCGGCTCTCCGAGCTGTCGTAGCCGATCGGTCAGGACGTCAGGAACGGATCGCGTACGTGCGCTGCCCTTCGAGAAGCGGTCAGTGTAGGTGACATATAGAACACTCAATACAGCATTGACCCAATCGCGTATTGGGTACAAATATGCGGTTGGGAGGGTGTGTTATTGAGGTGCCGCAGACACCATCCGGGTAACAGCGGCTGATTCAATGGCGACTCGGGGCTCGGCTTCGATCTGTGCGGGAGACCGATCAGAGGCCTTTGCGGGACGAGCGGTGTTTCTGTTCAGTGTTGGACTTCTGCCCAACGCTTATGTTGTTGGGAGGTGTCCCAACACGTAAGGGATGCCCGCAGAGCCGCTCTTCCAGTACACGCACGTCGAAACCGGCCTCGTCGAGAACGTCGTGCTTCGACCGACTGACGACACCGAGACGTACCCCTCGGGCTGGAAGTACACGCTCCATCTGGGCACCCTCGACGATCTCACGCTCGTCCGGTACGACAACTCCCACGAGGACACGAAGGGGCACGAGCATCACACCGCAGCTGGCGATCTCGACGACATCGAGTTCCCTGGGATGGAGGAGCTGCTCGTCGAGTTCTGGGCGAATGCGGACGAGTACTGGGACGCTGTCGGCGGCGACCCACCCCGACCACACTGATCGAACACCACCCGACCCACTGCCACCCCGACCATGACCACACTCCACATCACCGTCGGCGGCCGAGAACAGCTCCGTGAGGACGCACTCCAGTTCGTCCAGGATGTCGAGGACGACGATCTCGACGACCAGGACGGAAAGGCGATGCTCCAGTTCGGAACCTACGACGACTTCGTCGACAGTCTCACCCCGCTCCGCTTAGAGCTCATCCGAGCGATCGCCGAGGAAGCTCCCGAAAGTATGCGCGAAGCGGCGCGGCTCGTTGAGCGAGACGCATCCGACGTCCACTCTGACCTGAAGCAGCTGGAAGTACTGGGTATCCTTACGCTCGAAGAGGGCGGCCCCAGCGGCGCGATACAACCTGTCGTCCCATTTGACCGCATCGAAGTTCACATCGACTACCCGCTCATCGATAACGGCGATGCCGACAGCGCCCCCGCGAGTGCGTAGTCGGTTCGTCTCAAACTAGGAGGATTCTCAGCGATCAATTCGCACTCTCCAGTGACCGGATGTTTCAGGTGAGTAACTGTCTGAAGAATAGGATTTCAACAAAGCCGCGTGAGTTGGTCTTGGAGGTCAGTAGCTATCGTCCCACTCTAATTTCACTGTCTTGAGTATTCTCGTGGTGGTGCGCAGATACGGTTTGAAAGGTGACGGTAGGGTTTCAAAGCCGTCCATCCCCGAGAACACCCGCTTCAGGGACTGTTTAGACGAGATCAACGTAGCGTTCGTGGAGCGAGAAGCAACACCGTGGCTGTTGCTGAAGTTTAGTGTTCTGTTTCGGCTGCCAGAAATACCATTTTAATATGTATATAGGATTCTTTATGTATTTGAGTTCAATTGTGTTCGCTTGATCGAGTATAACTGAGATCGGGAAATCGATCGACAGCCAAAAACCGGTCGGATTCCGAATCACCTTTCGATTAACAAAACGATATAGAAAATCGCTTTTTCTTGATTTTTGTGATAAATATGAGTTTATAACGCTTTTTATTAATATAGTTCACTTCAGTAAGCTTGTCAAAAACACGATCTCTGTTCAGAAATGACCAAGATGGAACCTGAATAGCGACAGACAAATAATATATAAGAAAAACTATTTGAATACTTATTTACCAAATTATTTTAATTTTGTCGAAGCAGTAACGGTAAACGAGTGGTTCAGGTCGTTCGCCTCGCATGGACTCAGCGCCTCTAAGTACGATCGCACAATTGACACCAACGTATTTAACCGGCACCTGTGAATGGCAGTGTGTAGCATGGTAGCTGAAAAGCGGTTCGTCAGTCCGGACGATGTCGAAACGATCCAGCTCGACTGGGGGACGATCAAGTGGATGAACACTCCGTCCGTCACTGGCGCAGCGGAATTCAGCGCCGGTGTCGTGGTGCTCGAACCGGGGAAAGGCCACGAGCGACACACGCATCCCGACTCCGAAGAGATCCTGTACTTCCTCAGCGGAGAGGGGGAACAGACCATCGCCGACGAGAAGCGGACCGTCGGAGCGGGCGAGATGGTACATATCCCGAGCGGCGTCGAACACAGCACGATCAACACGTCGTGGGAGCCACTTCGGTTCCTCGCGGCGTACGGTCCGCCGGGTCCGGAGGCCGAGATCCGCGAGGACGAGGACGCAACGGTGTTCCCGCCGGGTGAGTTCCCCGAAGACTGACAGTCCGCGGAGCGGACGCGGCCGGTAGCGCTCGGCCGACCGGCCACCATCCGAGTTTCGACGCCGGCCTGCGACAGCGGATAGCCGCCGCTCAGGCCCGAATACGGCCGTAATCGGCGCTTCTTCCACAATGTTAAAGTGATGTGCGGTGTGTCGTCACGTACGATGAAATACGACCGTGCGGAATCACTCGAACGGGTAGAATCGACTATCGAAGCGGGCGAGCCGGTCATCGGAGCGGGTGCGGGGACGGGGATCTCGGCGAAGTTCGCCGAGCGGGGCGGCGTCGACCTCCTCATCATCTACAACTCCGGGCGGTACCGGATGAACGGGCGCGGGTCGCTCGCGGGGCTGCTTCCGTACGGGGACGCAAACGAAATCGTCGTGGAGATGGGCCACGAGGTCATCCCGGTCGTCGAGGACACGCCGGTACTCGCGGGCGTCAACGGAACGGACCCGTTCCGTGAGATGGACGTGTTCATCGAGGACCTGCGTCGGCGCGGCTTCTCCGGCGTACAGAACTTCCCGACCGTCGGTCTCATCGACGAGGACAGCGACTTCCGACAGAACCTCGAGGAGACCGGAATGGGATACGACGAGGAGGTAGAGATGATCCGCGAGGCCAGCGATCAGGGAATGCTGACCTGCCCGTACGTATTTACCGAGGAGCAGGCGGAGTCGATGGCGGAGGCGGGCGCTGACGTGATCGTCTCGCACATGGGACTGACCACCTCCGGCGACATCGGCGCGGAGACGGCGCTCGATCTGGACGAGGCGTCCGAGCGCGTCCAAGCGCACCACGACGCCGCCAAGTCCGTCCGCGAGGACGTCCACGTCATCTGTCACGGAGGGCCAATCGCCTGGCCCGACGACGCCGAGTACGTCCTCAACAACACGGAGGGCATCGTCGGGTTCTTCGGGGCGTCGAGCATCGAACGGCTCGCGACCGAGGAGGCGATCGAGAATCAGGCGCGCAAGTTCAAAGAGATCGACTTCTGATCCCGTCGGCGGACGGACTCTGTTCGCCCGCCGCGGCGTCGCGTCCGGTTCACTCCATCGCGTACACGGTCGCGTCGGTTCCGCCGAAGTACAGCCGTCCGTCGACGAGCGCCGGGCTGGAACCGACGCCCCGACCGCCGATCTCGACGAACCACTCCTCCTCGCCGTCTGTCGTGAGCGCGTGGATGCCGACGGTGCTGTCTCCCTCCTCGGTCTGTCGGTGGCTGCCGACGTAGACGCGGTCGGTCGTCACGACCGGGCTGCTTCCGATCTCCAGCGCCGACGTCTCGAAGGCCCAGTCCTCCTCGCCGGTTCGACGATCGAACCGGAACACCTTCGCGTAGTTCGTGGTCGGGTCGTCGAGGGTGTTGTACGGCGTGTGGCCGACGTAGACGCCTTCTTCGTCGACGGCGACGGAGCCGGAGATGTAGCGCCCGGCCGTGTCGGCGAGCCACGCCTCATCGCCGGTTTCGGCGTCGACGGCGTGGACGTTCCCGTTCCAGTCGGTGATGAACACCGTTCCGTACGCGACCGCGGGACTCGACCAGATCATGTCGCGGGTTTCGTAGGTCCAGCGCGTGTCCCCCGAGGCGGGATCCAGCGCGTGGAGGATGCCGTCGGAGTCGCCGACGTAGACGGTGTCGTCGGCCACGGCCGGGGTGCTCACGACTTCCGTACCCACGTCGACCCGCCAGTCGGTCTCTCCGGTCGCCGCGTCGAGCGAGTAGATCCACCCGTTCTCGGGGGCCCCTTCTTCGTCGGCGTACCACGCGCACGCGAGGTTGTGACAGCCGACGCCCACGATGATCGACCCGTCCCACGGCGTCGGACTGCCGCGGATCAGCCCGTCGAACGAGCGCGACCAGCGCTCGGTTCCCGCCGCCGCGTCGACGGCGTACAGGCGCTTGTCGTACGATCCGACGTAGACCGTTCCGTCGCTGTACGCCGGCGTCGCCTCGATCCGGTGGTCGGCCGCAAACGTCCACTCCTCGTCGCCCGTCTCGGCGTCGAGCGCGTACAGTGCGTTATCGGCGCTCCCGATGAACACGGTCCCGTCGGCGACCACCGGACTCCCCCAGAACGGACCGTCCGCCTCGTACGTCCACGCCGGCGACGGGTCGGTGCCGATGTCGGAGTCGTCGCCCGTGTAGCCGGTGTTGTGTCGGTCGCCGCGAAACGTCGCCCACGACTCGATCGGTTCCGTGACGGGATGGCTCCCCGACGCGGACGGCGACAGCCGCTGACAGCCCGCAGTGAAAGCAAGCGCGGACGCCGAGGCCGCCGCGAGGAACTGTCGTCGGTTTTGGTTCGTCATCCAATACACTCTTCGGCGTCGCGGAGATAATAGTGTCGGCCGTTAACCGCCGTCTGGAGCCGAATTGGTCCGGCCCGTGTCGGCCGCGACGATCAGACGACGAGGTACTCGTCGAGGTCCTCGTTTTCGAGGTCCTCGGTGGTCCCCTGATACACGATATCTCCCTGGTCGAGGACGTATCCGCGGTCCGCGATCCGGAGCGCCTCGCGGACGTTCTGTTCGATGAGCAGCACCGTCAACCCCCTGTCTGCGATCTCTTCGACGGCGTCACCGACCGCGGTGACGATCTGCGGGGCCAGCCCCTCGGTGGGCTCGTCTAACAGGAGGAGGTCGAGGTCCGGCAGCCGGAGGGTCCGCGCGATCGACAGCATCTGCTGTTCGCCGCCAGAGAGCGTCCCCGCCTGCTGTTCCCGCCGCTCCTCTAAGCGCGGGAACAGGTCGTAGAGCTCGCCGATTTCCATGGTGCTCTCGCCTCCTCCGAGCCCGCGTCGTCGGATGGTGTTCCACCAGCTCCGCGTGATGGTCGACAGCTCGAGATTCTCCTCGACGGTCAGCTCGGTGAACAGCCGCCGCCCCTCGGGGACGACGCCGATCCCACCCATGGCGATGTCGTCGGCCGGCCAGTCGGTGATGTCGGTTCCGTCGAACCTGATAGCTCCCGACCGAATCTGTGGCGGCTCCGTCCCGGCGATGCTGCGCACGGTCGTCGTCTTTCCGGCTCCGTTGCGTCCGAGAAGGGTAACAACCTCTCCCTCGTCGATGGATATCGAGACGCCCCGGAGGATGTGACTCGGTCCGTAGTGGGCGTGGACGTCCTCGAGTTCGAGCAGACTCATTGCTCTTCACCCCCGAGGTAGGCCTCGCGAACCGCCGGATGGTCCCTGATCTCGTCGGGTGTCCCCTTCGCGATGAGCTCGCCTTGGTGAAGCGTGAAGATCCGGTCGGAGATGTTGAAGACGATGTCCATGTCGTGTTCGACCAAGAAGATCGTTATTCCCCACTCCGACTGAAGGTTTTCGATGAGATCGACGGTCATCTCGGTTTCCGCCGGCGACATCCCCGCCGTCGGCTCGTCCATGAACAGCAGGTCCGGATCGGTCGCGAGTCCGATGGCGACTTCTAGCCGTCGCTTGTCGCCATACGGGAGCGACGCGGCCGTCGTCTCCGACTTGTCGTCGAGTTCGATTGTGTCGAGGATGTCGTCCGTCAACCGTTGAACCTCGTCGAAGGAGTCCCGGCGGCTGAGGAAATTGATCCGGAAGGAGCCGTGTTCGGCCGCGAACGCCGCGACCTGAACGTTCTCGCGGACGGTGAGTTCGGGCAGGATCGACGCCGTCTGGAACGTCCGTCCCACGCCCAGTTGAGCGATCTCGAAGGGCTCCATCCCGACGAGTTCGGTGCCCGCGTACGTCACCGTTCCTTCGGTCGGCGTGAGCCGCCCCGTGATCGTGTTGATGAGCGTCGACTTCCCCGCGCCGTTGGGACCGATGAGCGACACCAGCTCGCCCTCCTCGACGGCGATGTCGACGTCTTTGAGCGCCGTAAGGCCGCCGAACTCCTTCGTCAACTCGTCTGTTTCGAGCAGTGCCATTACCGCTCACCCCCGTCGGACTCCTCGGTAGCTGAGCCACCCGTCACTCGGGCTTTCACCTTCGCAGCGAGCGTCTTCGGCTCCCGGAGCTCTGCCGTGAGGCTCGTGATCATTCCCCAGATTCCGTCGGGGTACGCCCACACGACCGCAGTGAACGAGACCGCCAACATGAGCAGCCAGTAGTTTCCGAGCGTGGGGAACCCGTTAACGATCCCCTTGAAGTAGAACCACACGAACGTGCCGATGACCGGGCCGGCGAGCGTACCGAGACCGCCGAGGACCGCCATCACGACCACGTCCCCGCTGATCGACCAGTACAGGCGTTCGACACCGGCGAACTGCGTGTTGACCGCCAAAAGCGAGCCGGCGAGCCCCGATATTCCCGCCGAGAGGAGGAACGCGGCGAACTTGTAGCGCCAGACGTCGAGCCCCACGAAGGACGCTCGGGTCTCGTTCTCGCGGATC
The DNA here is from genome assembly GCF_901686465.1 of Halorubrum sp. DM2. NCBI lineage: Archaea > Methanobacteriati > Methanobacteriota > Halobacteria > Halobacteriales > Haloferacaceae > Halorubrum > Halorubrum sp. DM2. The sequence continues at coordinate 676,464 of NZ_LR594487.1, read as the reverse complement.
GCCTTGAAGATCAGGCCGTAGGGCGATTTGCGAATCCGGGTGATGAACACGACGACGCCGACGAAGAAGACGCCGACGAAGAGGTACAGGTTGTCCACGACGAACTCCCCGAGAATCCCTCCGTACCGGTGGTTGAGATCGACGATGCCGAGGAGCGGCGCTCGATCCACTGAGAGCCCGTTTATCCCCTGTGTGATCCCTTCGAGCGGGTTGTTCGCGAGGAAGTACAGGAACTGGCCGATCGCCAGCGCGACGATGGCGAAGTACACCGTGTGGAGCCGGAGGAGGATGAGCGCCGCCACCGCTCCGAGGGCGACCGCGGACAGCACTCCGACGACGACGATCGTGAGCGGCTCGTTGAACACGTGGATCGAGAACAGCGCGGTCGCGTAGCTCGCGATCCCGAAGAACATCGCGTGTCCGAACGAGAGGAGTCCGGTCTGTCCCAACAGGAGGTTGAACCCGAGCGCGAAGATAGACCAGATGAGGATGGTCACCGTGAGCCCGTGGTACCCTTGTGTCACGTCCGAGATGACGGGTGCGCGACTGAACAGGTACGAGAACGTGAGGACGAACCCCACCGAGATCAGGAAGATGAACCGCTCGGTGTGTTTGATCCGGTCCCACGCGTCCACGCTGATCAGCGACGATTCGTCCTCGACGTCGGGTTGGGCGTTATCAGTGCTCATTGTCCGATCCTCGCAGAGGGGTAGATACCGCTCGGTCTAATTGTCAACACGACGATAGCCAGCAGGTAGATGATCGCTTGGGTCATGCTCGGCGCGACCACCGTCGCCAGCGCGAACGCGAGCCCGGCGAGCAGCGAGCCGACGACCGTTCCGCGAAGGCTTCCGACGCCGCCCATGATAACGATCACCAGCGACGGAATGATGATCTCCATCCCGATCCCGGTGGTGACACTGAACAGCGATCCGCCGAGCACGCCGGCGAGTCCCGCGTACGCGGCCCCGATCGCGAAGATAAGCAGGAATGGGCGACCGACCCGGATTCCCAGCATTTCGGCCATCTCGGAGTCTTCGGTCCCGGCCCGCACCGCGAGCCCGTAGTCGGTGTACTTGAAGAACGCGAAGATGATCCCGATGAGCACCAGCGTGAGCGTCACGACCAGCACTCGTATCGTCGACGCCGCGGCCAGCCCGGGCGGCGTTCCGATTACGGGAAGCGAGATCGCGCCCGAGAGCCATTCGGGTCGGGGAAATATCGTCCCCGTCCGACCGAAGACGATGGCGACAACCTCCTGGGCGGCGATCAGGACGCCGAACGTGACCAGCAGCTGGTCGAGCAGATCGCGGTCGTAGAACGGCTTCGCGAGCAGCCGTTCCATGGCGACGCCGACGGCGAAGATGACGATCGGCGTCAAGATTAACGCCGGCACGAACCCCCAGTCGAGGCCGACCGCCCCGTAGTCGGAGAGGAGCCCGCCGTACTCCTCTTCGGACGCGATGAGGAGTCCGATGTACGCGCCGCCGAGATAGAGGACGCCATGAGCCATGTTCACGTATTTAAGCGACCCGAACACGATTGACAGGCCGATGGCGACCAGCAGATACAGGGATGCGACGCTCAAGGCGATGAATACGAATCCGACGGCTGCGTCGAGAGTCATCCCAGCCACCTCGGATCAGACGGTGTTTGCTGTTTCATGGAGTGTACGATTATTGTAATTTTTCACTATGTTAATCTTGTGCTTTGGTGACTCTCCACGTGGAATCGATGTACGCTCTCTGGGTCCCGCTCAGCGAGCGAGCGACGTACTGGGACAAAAGTCGGGTGACGGAAGGCGGTGCGATCCCGACTCTCCCGACCGCGGGCGGAGCTACTCGTCGCCGTACTCGTTGTCGCCCATCGCGCACTCCGTTGCCGGGAACGCGTCGGAGCCGTAGATCAGCGGATCGGTCGTCTCGACGACCTCCGTGCGGATACCGAGCTCCTCGGCTCGGTCGTCGCCGACACCCTGCACGAGGTACCACGGGCGCTCGACCTGGTGATCGGCCTCGCGGAACACCGAGTCTCCCCACGCGAGGCTCCACTCGAACTCCTCGAGCGTGCGGACCACGGTCGGCGGGTGGAACGTGCCCGCCTCCTCGACGGCGGCGGCGTAGACCATCATCGACTCGTAGGTGTGCAGCGAGCTCTGGTTTGGCGTCTCGTCGTACTCGTCTCGGTACGAATCGATGAACACCTGGCTCGGCTCATTGTCGGCGGCGGGGTTCCACGGCTCCATGCCGAGGACGCCCTCCGCGTCGGCACCGAGCGGGTCGAGCGTGAACGCGCTGACGTGCGGGATGATGACGTCGATGTCGTCGGTCAGTCCGGCGTCGTTCAGCTGTGCGAGCCCGCTGGCGGCGAAGTTGCCGAAGCTGGAGAAGTACAGCGTGTCGGCACCGGACTCTTCGAGCGCCTGAATCTGCGAGCTGTGGTCGTTCTCTCCCTCTGCGATGGCGGCCTGTCCGGCGTGCTCCCAGGGGCCGTTCTCCGTGAGGTACTTGCGGGCGGCGTCCCGGTTGGACTGCCCGTACGAGTAGTCCATGTAGATGTGGAACAGCGAGCGGTCCTCACCGAGGACGGAGGGCGCGGCGTCGCCCATCGCCATTCCGATAATCTCCGCGTGGAACGTCGGGTGGAAGTAGTACCGCGAGCAGTTCTCTCCCGAGATGCTGGCGGACGTGGAGTTGCCACCCATGAACGGGATCTTCTCCCGTTGCGCGACGTTTTGCATGGCCATCGTCACCGTACTGGACATGCCGCCGGTCCAGAACTGGATGTTGTCCTGCTGGATCATCCGCTCGATGTTGTCCTGTGCGGTGTCGGCGCTGCCGGCCGTGTCCGCCCTCGTGGGCTCGACCTCGTAGCCCATGATGCCGTCGCCGCTCAGTCGGTCCCAGTAGTCGACGAGACCGCCGCCGTTGTTGAGGTGCTGGACCGCGAGGTCGAAGCCCGCCTCTTGGTCCTGTCCGTCGGGCCCCAGCGCGCCGGAGGTCGGTCCGTTGAATCCGATCGACACCGTGTCGCCCTCCGGGGGGAAGTTCCCGATGGGCGCGTATTCGCCGTCGCCACCGTCACCCCCGTTACCGCCCGTACAGCCGGCAAAACCGGCCGCGAGGCCGGTCGCGCCGATTGCTTTCAGATAGCGTCGCCTCGTGCTGTCGGTCTGTGATTGCGTATTCATCATGGATTTTTGGAACGTTCGTAGTCACATGGTACCAACCAGCAATTAAATGTTTGGGTGGTAACCGGTCACGACACCGAGACGGGGTTCACATGTACCGGTCGATCCGCTTTGCGAGCGCCAGCGCGAACTCCTCGTCGTTGATGTTCGCGTCCATCTCGATCAGCTCCACGTCGTCGTCGAGGTGTTCGCGGAGCGCGTCGAAGAGCGCCGCGTCGGCCTCGGGGTCGTGAAACTCCTCGCCCGGCGCGTCGAGCATGGAGACGCCGCCGAGCGGGAGCGCGACCGTCACCGGACCGGTCGCCGCGTTGAGTTTCTCCGCGATGATTCGGCCGAGCTCGACGTTCTCCTCGGGAGTGGTCCGCATCAGCGTCACCTGCGGATTGTGGACGTGGAAGTGACGGTCCGCGAACTCCTCGGGAACGGACGACTCCGGACCGAAGTTGACCATGTCGAGCGCGCCGGTCGAGACTACCTGCGGGACACCGGCGTTCCCCGCCGCCTCGAGTCGTTCCGGTCCGGCCGAGAGGACGCCGCCGACGAGCTCGTCCGCCCATTCCGTGGTCGTGACGTCGAGCACCGCGTCGATGACGCCCTCCTCGACCAGCGACTCCATCGCGCGGCCCCCCGTTCCGGTCGCGTGGAAGACGATCGTCTCGTACCCCTGCGCTTCGAGCCACTCGCGCGCGGTCTGGACGGAGGGCGTCGTCACGCCGAACATCGTGATGCCGATCGTCGGCTTCTCCTCGGTCTCGACGTCGGGATCCCGGGAGATCATGCCCACCACCGCGAGCGCGGCGTTGGCGATCACGGTTCGCGAGAGCTGGTTGAGCCCCTCGATGTCGGCGACGGAGTACATCATCGCGATGTCGGCGTGACCCACATACGGCTCCGTGTCACCCGACGCGACCGTCGAGACCATGAACTTCGGGACGCCGACCGGGAGCGCGCGCATCGCCGCCGTCGCCATCGACGTGTTGCCGGAGCCGCCGAGCCCGAGGACGCCGTCGAGCCGCCCCGCCTCGTGTGCTCGGGTGACGATCGCGGCGGCACCGTCACCCATGGCCTCGACGGCCGCGCCGCGGTCGCCGGTCTCGCGCAGCGACTCGAGGTCGGTACCGCCCGCCGTCGCGACCGTCGCGGCGTCGGTGTCCGGCTCGATCTCGGGGTCGCCCATCACGCCGACGTCGACGAGGTGGACGTCGATCCCCTGCGATTCGATCACGTCGCGGGCGAAGCCGATCTCCTCGCCCTTCGTGTCGAGCGTCCCGACGATGTAGATGCTCATCGTTCCACCCGCGGACGGGGCAACCGACGGGGAAGTGTGCGTCCGACTGTGTGTCCGAGTCGCTGTGGCGTGTGTTTGCGTGGCATGAGTACAGACCTACCGACAGCACAGAACATAATGAACATTCGGGTCGATCCACCGGTTCCCGCGAGCGGGGTTCACATGTAGATTTATTACGGTCTCCTCGTTACACGACGCTATTCATGGTCGACTCACCGGACTGGGATCGGACCGAGGTCTCGCAGTCCGTCCCGGACGCGTTCGAGGGACGGCTGCCGGAGGTGCTCGGGAGCCTCCAACGGCTCACGGGCATCGGGATGTGGTCGTACGACGTGCCGCGGTCGGAGCTCTGGTGGAGCGACGAGGCGAAGCGGATCCACGGCTTCGAGACCGAGGAGACACCGACGGTTTCGGACGTCGTGGGGCGATACGCGGAGACGGATCGGCAAGCGGTCCTCGACGGCCTCGTGGCCGCCATCGAGCGCGGTGAATCGTTCTCTCTCGGCGTCGGCTACGCCAGCGATCGGACGACGGAACGAACGATACGACTCTGCTGTGAGCCCCTCGTCGAGGAGGGAGCAACTGTCGCGTTACAGGGCGTCGTGAGGGACGTGACGGATATGAAACGGCAGGAGCAGCGGATCGAGATCCTGCGTCGAACGAGCCAAGAGCTCCGGAGCGCGAGCTCGAAAGACGAGGTCGCGGAGATTCTGGCGGACGCCGCGAAGAACGTCCTCGGACTCGTGAACACGACCGTCCGCCTCGTCGACGAAAACCGGAACGTCCTCCAGACGACGGTGGCCACCGAGGAGTGCCTGGAGCGAGCCGGCGACCGACCGAACTACACCGTCACGGAGGACACGCCGGCCGCGCGGACGTATCGAACCGGGGAACCGGTCATCCACGCGAACCACGATCAGACGGAAGACGACCACAGCCGCGGAGCCCTCCAGTCGGGGCTGTACGTCCCGATCGGGAGTCACGGCGTCCTCAGCGCCGGTGATGTCGTCGTCGACGCCTTCGACGAGTACGACTTGGAGGCCGCGAGTTTACTGGGGGAACTCGGGGCAGAGGCGATCACTCGAATCGGGTGGGTGAAGCGGTCACGGGCCATCTGAACGGCGTGCGAACGATCCTTCGCAGCCGACGTGGACCGGGGCGGTGATTCACATTATGAAAATTGTTATTACGGACGGCAGACACGATCACGTATGATCGGAGACGCAACCGGGCGACGACTCAAGACGACGCGTACCTCTCTCGAGATCCTCCGGCTTATCTTGGAACACGACGGACTCACGCCCGCCGAACTCGACACGATGGTCGACAGCTCGAAGAGTTCGATCTGTAGCCACCTCAACACGCTCGTGGACAGTCGCTACCTCGTGAAGGAGGGCGATACCTACCGAGTCAGCTTCAGAGTCGCCCTGCTGGGCGAGCGCGCGCGACACCGGTACCCGACCGGCGACGACGTCGAGGCGGTCGTCGACCGGCTGGCGCGAAAAACCGGCCAAGAGGCGAACTTCACGGTCTTTGAACACGGCCGACTACTCGCCTGCTACGGGTCCTCCGACGACGGGGACGACGAGACGGACGTTCGCTACCGGTCGGAGTACCACCTCCACAACACCGCCGCGGGAAAGGCGATCCTCGCCGAACTGGACAGGAATCGGGTGGAAGCCATCGTCAACGAGTGGGGGCTTCCCCGCGAGTCGGACGAGACGATCACGGATCGCGACCGACTGTTCGACTCGTTAGACGAGATCGGATCGCAGGGATACGCTCTAGTCGACGGCGAGTTCGCGCCGGATCTGGTCGCGATCGGCGCACCCGTCCGGGGCACCGACGGTAATATCGTCGGCGGGTTGAGTGTCGGCGGTCCGAAGTACCGCGTCGGGGTTTCACAGCTGGAACGCGAGGTCACCGAGGATCTGCTGACCGCCGTCGATTCGCTGGAGTCGCTGCTCGGCCCGTGAGGACCGAACGCGTTTTCGATATGTAAATTTCTACCACAGAATACATTTATAATAATCATTATATTGTGGGGCACCCCGATTCCATTACAGTACTACATATGTAATTCTATTCGAACAGCTCGTCCGATCGCAGCGCTCATTTGGGATATGTAAACGCTTCCGCCGTAGACCAGATCCAGTACAGAACAATACCGGCCAGTGAGGCCGCGGATCGGCGGGCGTGGCGAGACCGTCAGTCGGCCCATGGGGCTGTCTATTGACCCATTGTGATAGGGTGTTGCCCCACGTGGCGCGGGGACTAGCCGCGCACGCCGACCATAGTTTTATCTCTCGGCGGAGTGATCCGTCGATCATGGACGTTGGAGTCCTCACGGTCGCGTTGGGCGACGAACCGCTAGATCAGACGCTCGAATACCTCTCCGGCATCGGGGTCGGAACGATCGAACTCGGCTGCGGGGGGTTCGTGGGGGATAGCCACCTCTCACGGGAGGAGTACCTCGACGACGAGGCGGCACAGCGAGAGCTGCTCGATCTCGTTGCCGAACACGACCTCGAGATCAGCGCGCTCTCGACACACAACAACCCGCTCCATCCGGACGACGACCGGGCCGAGCGGGCAGCGACCGAGATCAGGGAGGCCGTGCGGCTCGCCGGCCAGTTGGGCGTCGACACCGTGAACACCTTCTCAGGGCTACCCGCAGGGAGCCCGAGCGGTGAGGTTCCGAACTGGATCACCGCACCGTGGCCGCCGGAACACGCCGAGGCGCTGGAGTATCAGTGGGGGGAGGTCGCGGTGCCGACGTGGACTGCCTTGGCCGAACACGCCGCCGACCACGGGGTGAATATCGGCATCGAGATGCACCCGAATATGCTGGCCTACGAGCCGACGAGCCTGCTCCGGCTCCGCGAAGCGACCAACGAGCGGATCGGGGCAAACTTCGATCCCTCACACCTCTACTGGCAGGGGATCGATGTCACCGAGGCGATCCGCTACCTCGGCGAGCGCGATGCTATCCATCACTTCCACGCCAAGGACACCGGCCTGTACGAACACAACGCTCGGATACAGGGATACCTCGACACGAATCCTTACACGGACGAGCAGAACCGGTCGTGGCTGTTCCGCTCGATCGGTTACGGCCACGGAGAGAGTCACTGGAAGGACGTGGTCTCGACGCTCCGGATGGTCGGCTACGAGGGCGCGCTTTCCATCGAACACGAAGACTCGCTCACGTCCGGTCGAGAGGGATTAGAGAAGGCTGTCGACATCCTCAACCGAGCCGTCTTCGAAACGCAACCGGGTGATGCGTACTGGGCCTGAACCACGACGGTGACCGTCGGGTTCCTCGGTCTCCAGTCCCTCCCCACGTTCATATTTAGAATTACTGAAGTGTATCTCAATATCACTGCGGGTTGGAATGAGCGTACCCTCTCTATCGAATGGTACTGTTCGGATCGGGACTTTGTTGAACTCTCAGCAGTTGATAGTGCTACTCTCTCGATTGCTCAGTACAGGTGACTTAGCGATCGATCCGCCAGATTGCGGTGGCGCGCGCCTGCGAGCGGCCGACAGGCGGCGAGCCAGCACGCGTGAGGTCGCCGGCGGCTCTGCCGCCGGCTGCCAGAGAATCTTCGATTCTCGCTGGAGTCGGCCGACCGGAGCAACGCGGAGGGAGGCCGACGAGGCTGGGGCTTCGGCGGTCGTGTTCGCCCCGTTAGCGGCGATTCCGCCCTTGATAGCCTCTTCACCCTCAAAATACCCGACCTACAAGTAGCTCTCACCGAACAGCTGCTTCAGGCGAGAATCTGTCTGAAAGTACGATTTTAAGAGAGTCATTCGAACTCATCAGACTCATCATATCAAAATTCAATATTGTATTTAAAAATAATAGTAATGCCAGATAGATCCGAGTTCCAAGCTTCAGTAACAGCCGCAGTATTGTCATTTCCGCCACAAATCACAGTAGATCTGGTCTATAGGTCCCCTGTGATAGTCGTTTTTGGCATGAATCACTTAAAATCGGCCTCGCTTCCTTCAACCTTTGTGGCTAAATCGCGGGTGTCTTTTTCTGATGATACCGACGGCCTCGAATCGAGTGCTCTCACCTCCTCGGTGACCTACAGAGAGATATCGTGTTCTCCGGCACGCGCTGATGCTCTCGGCGACACTGCTTGAACGAAGCAGTTTCAGAAGTGAATAACCACTACATGGAACAGTAGATTTAATACTTTAAAACCTATCCTTAAGCCATATCGATGGCTCAGATCTCGAAACCTGCCGTCCAAGTCGATGTCCGAAATATCGGTGGTATCGACGAAGCGTCGGTAACGCTCTCCGACGGCGTCTCGATCCTGACCGGCCGCAACGCGACGAACCGGACCTCCTTTTTACAGGCGTTGATGGCCGGGCTCGGCAGCCGCCAGAGTTCGCTGAAAGGCGACGCCGAGGAGGGTACAGTGACCATCACGCTCGACGACGAGACGTACACGCGAACGCTCCAGCGCCGCGGCGACTCGGTGGCGTTCGGCGGTGACCCCTACCTCGACGACCCGGAACTGGCCGACCTGTTCGCGTTCCTGCTGGAAGACAATGAGGCGCGTCGGGCGGTGGCGCGCGGCGACGACCTCCGCGAGATCATCATGCGACCGATCGACACGGACGCGATCGACGCGGAGATACGCGAGTGCCAGCGCGAACGCGACGAGTTGGCGTCCGAAATCGAGACGCTCGATAGCCTCGAACGCGACCTCACCGATCTCGAAGCGGACCGCCGCGAAAAGGTCGAGGAACTGGAGGCGGCACAAGAGGAACTCGAATCAGTCCGTGAGGAACTCGACGACCTCGACGCCGGCGTCGAGGAGAGCCGGACGCGAAAACAGGAAATGGAGGAGGCGTTCCAGCGCGTGCGCGACGCTCGGTCGGCCCTCGACGACCTCCAGTTCGACCTCGAAACCGAGCGCTCGACGCTCGCGGAGCTGAAATCGGAGCGTGAGGAACTCCGTGAGACCGTCGAGGAGGCGGAGGAGCCGGACGAGAACCTGGACCGGCTCGCGGGCCGGATCGACGAGCTGCGTCGCCGGAAGCGGTCCCTCGACGACGACGTCAGCGAACTCGGGAGCGTGATCGGGTTCAACGAAGACATGGTCGACGGTTCGGGGATCGACATCGGCGAGGAAACGTCGGAAGACGACCCGACCGATGCGCTGACCGCGGGCGATCAGACGGTCTGTTGGACCTGTGGGTCCGAAGTCGAAGGCGAGCAGATCGAATCGACCCTCGACCGGCTTCGAGAGCTTCGCTCCGACAAGCTCGACGAACGCAACGAGATCCGCGCGGAAATTCAGGAACTCACCGACCGGCAGTCGTCGATCCGCGAGGCCCGGCGCGAGATCGAGCGCGCTGAGGATCGGCTCGACGCGGTCGGGACGGAGATCGAATCGACGGAATCCCGAATTGCTGATCTGGAAGAGCGAGTCGAGTCAAAACAGACGGAAATCGAGGAGCTGGAGGAGGAAGCGGAGTCGATCGACGTTGACGGCTACGACGAGGCGTTAGAACTCCACCGCGAGGCGAACGGGATCGAACTCCGTATCGAGCGGATCGAAGCCGAGATCGACGAGATCGAAGCCGAGATCGAAGAGCGCGAGAGCGCGATCGAGCGGCGCGAGGAGCTGGAGGCGGAGCGCGAGGAGATCGCCGACCGGCTGACGGAACTCCGGACGCGCGTCGACCGCATTGAGGAGAACGCCGTCGAGGAGTTCAACGAACACATGGAGACCGTCCTCGACATCCTCGACTACGAGAACCTCGATCGGATCTGGATCGAGCGTCGAGAGACCCGGGTCCGAGAGGGGCGTCGCAAGGTCACCCGGACTCGGTTCGACCTTCACATCGTCCGCTCGTCGCCCGACGGCACGGCCTACGAGGACACGGTGGACCATCTCTCTGAGAGCGAGCGAGAGGTAACGGGGCTCGTGTTCGCGCTCGCGGGCTATCTCGTCCACGACGTTCACGAGACGGTCCCGTTCGTCCTGCTCGACTCGCTTGAGGCGATCGATTCGGACCGAATCGCACGCGTCGTCGACTACTTCCGGACGCACGCTGACCACCTCGTCGCCGCGCTCCTGCCGGAGGACGCCGCCGCGCTCTCCGAGGAGTACACCTACGTCGAGAACATCGACTGATCGGCCCGGTCGTAGACCGACTCGCAGGCGGGCTTCGTTCTCTGTCTCTTGAAGCCGAGAAGCAACCGGAGCAGTAGGAATTACACTACTACATTTGTAATTCCAGCAGCGTTCATAATATCAGAACAGACGATGGGGAAACCCACGGTGTCGTCACAGTTCGAGTGTCGTTGACGCACCGGCCACGTCGAATCGGTACGGCCCGGATTCGACGACGTGCCCCTCTCGGGGCTTATGGAAGCCGAGTCGCTTCACGGGGACCGACACCTCGACGCGCTCGCTCTCGCCCGCGGCGAGGGTCACGCGCTCGAACCCGACGAGCGACCGAACGGGCCGGACGCGAGACGCGTGTCGCTGTCGGGCGTACACTTGTACCGTCTCCGTGCCGGCACAGTCGCCGACGTTGGACACTTCGACCGAGACCCGGACCGTCCGGTCCGTCGGTGCGTCGTCCTCTCCGCTCCCGCCCGGCCGGGCCGCGACGCTCGCGCTCAGGTCCGTCGTTTCGAACGTCGTGTAGCTGAGTCCGTGGCCGAACTCGAACAGGGGATCGTACGAATCCGGGTGTTCGTCCACCCCGATGGGCGTCGGATGCGCGAGCGCGTCGTGGTGTTGCGGGAGGTCGCCCTCGTCGCGCGGCACCGAGATCGGGAGCCGACCGCTCGGATCGTTGTCTCCGAACAGCGTCTCCGCGACCGCGACGCCGCCCTCCGTTCCCGGAAAGTACGCCATGAGGATGGCCGGCACGTGTTCGGCCATCCAGTCGACGATCAGCGGTCGCCCGGTCACGAGGACGCCGACGACCGGCGTTTCCGTCTCGTGTACTCGGCGGACGAGTTCCCGCTGCGACTCGGGAAGCCGGAGGTCGCTTCTGGTGGGCCACTCGCCCGTCTCGGATCCGGCCTGCGCTTCCGGCCCGAACTCGTGGATGTACCACCCCTCGCCGAGCGCGAGCACGGCCACGTCCGCGTCTCGCGCCGCCCGGACCGCCTCGTCGATGTCGATGGCCTCGTTCATAGTCGTCCCCGGCACGTACGACACGGTCCCGGCGGTCGCGTCTGCGACGGCTTCCCGGATCGTCTTCCCGGGAACCCCCTCGTCGCGCCCGACGCTCCAGCCGCCCAGCTGGTTGACGAGGTCGTCGGCGTTCGGGCCGCCCACGAACACGTCCTCGTCGCCGGAGAGCGGTAGCAGCCCGTCGTTTTGCAACAGCGTCATGCTGTCACGTGCGGTTTCGAGGGCCCGCTCGCGGTGGGCCGGCGCGCCCAACGTCTCGACGGCGTCGGTCTCGTCGGCCGCGTCCTCGGGCTCCTCATCGAACAGCCCGAGGTCGAACTTTAGCCGGAGGACACGCCGTACCGCCCGTTCGAGTGTCGCCTCGTCGAGCCTGTCGTCTTCGATCAGTTCGACGACGCGGTCGGCGTGAGGCGTGTGACCGACCGACGCCACGTCGACGCCCGCGGTCCGTGCCTGTCGGACGCCGTCGGCGTGGTCGACGGCGGTGCGGTGGTCCTCGTGGAGGTGTCGGATCCCGTTCCAATCGGAGACGACGTGCCCGTCGAATCCCAGCTCGTCGCGGAGCAGCCGGTCGAGGTACGCAGCGGAGCCGTGGGAGGGCTCGCCGTTGATCGAGTTGTACGACGGCATGACCGACGCGACGCCCGCGTCGAGAACGCGCTCGAACGGGCGGACGAACGTGTTCCGAAGCTTGTACTCGGAGACGTCGACTGGGGAGGCGTCTTCGCCGCGCTCCGGTTCCCCGTACGCCGGGAAGTGCTTGGCCGTCGCGACGACGCGGTCGGTGGGGATGGCGGGACCGTCGGGGGCGGCAGAACCCTCCCCCTGATACCCCCGAACCTTCGCGGCGGCGAGCGCTCCGACGAGGTGCGGGCTCTCTCCGAACGTCTCGAAGACGCGCCCCCACCGCGCGTCGCGTCCCACGTCGACCGTTGGCCCGTAGTTCTGATGGGCACCCGTCGCGCGCACCTCCGTCGCCGTCACGGCGGCCGCGGCTTCGACCCCCTCCGGATCCCACGTCGCCGCCGCCCCGAGACCGTTCGGGAACACCGTCGCGCCCGAGACGTACGCGTGTCCGTGGACCGCGTCGACGCTGAACAGCAACGGGATCCCGAGCCGGGTCTCCTCCCGGGCGTACGTCTGGAGTTCCTCGACTGCGGACACGGCGTCCTCGGGAGTCGTCGCGAGCGCCCCGCCCCAGCCGAACGGCGCTGCGAACCCGAGGTGGCCGTCATCGATCGCTTCCTTCACGTCGTCGAGGTCGTGCGTCTCGCGGAGCGTTCCCGCCCACGTTCCGGTCACCTGTCCGGCCTTCTCCGCCAGCGTCATCCGGTCGAGGAGATCATCGATCCGCTCGTCCGTCGAAGCGCTTTCCCGCTGGTACGCCGGCTGCTTGGGCCGATTGTCCATGGTCTACACCTGCCGACGCCGTTATTTAAAACTACCTCGGTGGCCGCTCTCGGACGAGGCGATTACTCCATCGGTGCCTCTCCAGACCGATCTCTCCGAACCCGCCCTGTTCTCTATTACAGAACCCTCGTCCACATATCGTATATTTGAAACATCGGCGTGAAAACACCGATTTGGAGTGTTTGACATATTCAACCACAAATATTCGGGCGGTGTTTTATACAATGATCGAGTCGTATATTCTGATATTAAGAACGAGGCGGCCATCGTCAGCGTGTTCCGATACCGGCGATTCGTTGCCGTAAACACGCGCCGACACCCGAATCATTAATAACTGGGATCGAGAGGGAGGTGATAATGCGAACTGGTTCAGACGGCGGTGTCTCCGAGACATCGACCGACCGACGCGTCGACGAGCTCCTCGACCGGATGACGGTCGCCGAAAAGGCAGCGCAGCTCGGCTCCGTGAACGCCGACCGGATCCTGACAGAGGACGGCGAGATCGACGAGGCCGCCGTCGACGAGCACCTTTCGAACGGGATCGGCCATCTCACGCGGATCGGCGGAGAGGGTAGTCTTCCGCCGAAGGCGGCCGCCGAGCGGACGAACGAACTCCAAGAGTACCTTCGCGAGCAGACCCGACTCGGGATCCCGGCGATCCCGCACGAGGAGTGTCTGAGCGGGTATATGGGGCCCGCAGGCACGACGTTCCCGCAGATGATCGGAATGGCGAGCACGTGGTCGCCGGAGCTCCTCGAATCCGTCACGGACATCGTTCGCGGTCAGCTCGAAGCGATCGGCACCGCACACGCGCTCTCGCCCGTCCTCGACATCGCCCGTGACCTCCGATGGGGGCGCGTCGAGGAGACGTTCGGCGAGGACCCGTACCTCGTCGCGTCGATGGCGTGCGGCTACGTCGAGGGACTACAGGACGGCGGTGACGGCGTGACGGCGACGCTGAAACACTTCGCGGGTCACGGCGCGGGCGACGGCGGGAAAAACCGGAGCTCGGTCAACATTGGCCGCCGCGAGCTGCGCGAGACGCACTTGTTCCCGTTCGAAGCCGCGGTTCGCACCGCGGACGCGGAGTCCGTGATGAACGCGTATCACGACATCGACGGCGTCCCCAGCGCGAGCGACGAGTGGCTGCTGACCGACGTTCTCCGGGGTGAGTGGGGGTTCGAGGGCACCGTCGTCTCCGACTACTACAGCATCGAGTTCCTCCGGAGCGAACACGGCGTCGCCGCCGACGAGCGCGAGGCCGGGACGACCGCGCTCGAAGCCGGCATCGACGTGGAACTGCCCTACACCGACTGTTACGGCGACCACCTCGTCGACGCGGTCGAGGCCGGCGAACTCTCCGAGGCGACGCTCGACGCCGCGGTGCGGCGCGTCCTCCGCGCGAAGGCCGACGCGGGGGTACTCGACGACGCGACCGTCGACCCCGAGGCGGCCGACGAGCCGTACGGTACGGACGAGGCCCGCGAACTCACCGAGCGCGCGGCGCGGGAGTCGATGACCCTGCTGAAAAACGAGGGCGACCTGCTTCCCCTCGTCGGCGAGGAGACCGACTCCGTCGCGGTCCTCGGACCGAAGGCGGACGACGCACAGGAGCTGATGGGCGATTACGCCTATCCCGCCCACTACCCCGAGGCGGAGGTCGAGCTCGACGCCACGACGCCGCTCGACGCGGTCCGCGAGCGCGCGGCCGATCACGGCTTCGACGTGACCTACGAGCGAGGCTGTACGACAACCGGCCCCGAGACGGACGGGTTCGACGCGGCCGCCGACGCCGCCGCGGACGCCGACGTGGCGCTCGCGTTTGTCGGCGCGCGCTCGGCCGTCGACTTCTCCGACTCCGACCGCGACCGCGTCAACAAGCCCAGCGTCGCCACCAGCGGCGAGGGGCGTGACGTGGTCGACCTCGGGCTCCCGGGCGTCCAGCGCGACCTCGTCGAACGCGTCCACGAGACGGACACCCCTGTCGTGGTCGTCGTGGTGAGCGGGAAGCCGCACTCGATCGAGTCGATCGCGGAGTCGGTCCCGGCGGTCGTACAGGCGTGGCTCCCCGGCGAGCGCGGCGGCGAGGGCGTCGCGTCCGTGCTGTTCGGCGAGTACAATCCCGCCGGTCACCTTCCGGTGTCGATTCCGCGGTCGGCCGGACAGCTCCCGGTTCACTACAGCCGGAAGCCCAACACCGCGGACGAGGAGTACGTCTACACGGCGACCGACCCGCTGTTCCCGTTCGGCCACGGGCTCAGCTACACCGAGTTCGAGTACGGCGACCTCTCGCTGTCGGCGACCGAACTGCCCCCCGCGGGGACGATCACCGCCGAGGTGACCGTCGAGAACGTCGGCGAGGCCGCCGGACGCGACGTGGTCCAGCTGTACGCCAGCGCGGGGAACCCCGATCAGGCCCGTCCGGTCGAAGAGCTCGTCGGGTTCGAGCGCGTCGCCCTCGATCCGGGCGAGACCGCGCGCGTCGCCTTCGAGGTCGACGCCACCCAGCTCGCGTACCACGACCGCGACATGGACCTCGCCGTCGAAAGCGGCCCCTACGAGTTCCGCGTCGGCCACTCCGCCGCGGCGATCGCTGACACTGCGACGTTCGAGGTCACGTGGACGAAGGAGGTTCCCGAAAACGGACGGACGTACTTCACTGAGACGCAGGTCGACACCGACACGTAATCCGGAGGGTCGACACCGACACGTGATCCGGGAGGGGCGCGGACGACGCGTCACTCGGTAGGACGCTGACGATGCTTGACTCGGGACGTGGTTCGAGGGACCGTCAGACGGTGACGGTGTCGTTGACCAGCTGTCCGATCGCTTCGATGTCGATCGCGATCTGGTCGCCCTCGGCGAGCGTGAACGATTCCGGCGGGACCAAGGCGGTGCCGGTCAGGAGGATGACGGTCTCCGGGAGGTCGTTGTGCCGCCGGAGGTACGAGACGAGCTTCTCGCAGGTGGTCGCCATTTCGCTCGTCGACGTCGAGTCCTCGAAGACGATCTCGTCGTCGCGCTCGATGGTGAGCGTCATCTCGAGGTCGTGGGGGTCGTCGATGACTCCCGGGGTCGCCACGCACGGCCCGACCGCGCAGCACCTGTCGTACACCTTCGCCTGCGGGAGGTACAGCGGGTTCTCACCTTCGATGGACCGGCTCGACACGTCGTTGCCGATCGTGTACCCGACGACCTCCTCGTGGTGGAGCACGACGCCGAGCTCCGGCTCCGGCACGTCCCACGTGGAGTCGCCGCGGATCCCGACGGCGTCGTTGGGGCCGACCGTCCGCGACGGCGTCGCCTTCAGGAACAGCTCCGGTCGCTCGCTGTCGTAGACGTCGATATACACCTCGGGTTTGCCGCTCTCGGCCTCGCGCGCCTGTTCGCTGATCTGGTACGTGACGCCCGCGGCCCACACCTCGTCGGGAGTCACCGGCAGGAGCACGTCGTCGAGATCGAGGTCCACCCGATCCGCGTCGGGGATCCGGTCGCGAGCGATGGCGTCGACGGACTTGTCACACGCGTTCGCGGCGCGGGCGAGCTGCGAGAACGACCCGAGGTCGTCGGACGCCGCCGACAGGTCGTACGCGTCACCGTCCGCGACGACGACGAGCGAGTCGGACCCCACGCTGTGCTTTCCGCCGGGGAGTCGATAATACCGCATACCCGAGAATGACCGGACGCCATTAAAAGAGTATCGCTGACGCACACGACGTGAGCCGATCGCTCCGATTCGGAGCCGCACCGCTGGTCGGTGCGTTCGCCGGCTCCGGGGCGTACCGGTCAGTCTCAGAAGGTTGAAAAGAATCGACGATTGTATATCGGATGTCTCAGAATGGTAGCGTGCCCATGGAAGTTACTGAAGTCGAGACGTACGTCGTCGACGCGGACTGGCGCAACTGGTTCTTCGTTCGGGTGAAGACCGACGAGGGGATCACCGGGGTCGGCGAGGCCCTCGGCGCTGAGGGGCTCACCACCGTCCTCGAAGAGGTTGCGCAGTCGCACAAACACTACGTAATCGGCGAGGACCCGCTGAACCGCAAGAAGATCAACCGCCGGCTCACCCGGTACCCGTTCGCGTGGCGCGGCGGGAAGCTAATCAACGCGGTCGCGGCGGCCTTCGACATCGCGCTGTGGGACATCGCCGGGAAGTACCACGACGAGCCGGTCTGGAAGCTGCTCGGCGGGAAGGTCCACGACGAGATCCCCGTCTACGCCAACGGCTGGCACATCGGCGAGCGCACCCCCGAGAACTACGCGCACCACGCGAAGAAGGCCGTCGAAGAGCAGGAGTATCCCGCCCTGAAGTGCGACCCCTTCGCCCATTACGAACACTCGCTGACCGACGACCAGATCGGTGAGGTCGCGGAGCTGCTCGAAGCCGTCCGCGACGCCGTCGGCTGGGACGTCGGCATTGCGCTCGACTGTCACGGTCGCTTCACCCGCCGGGGGGCCATCGAGGTCGCGAACGCCTTAGAGGAGTACGATATCATGTTCCTCGAAGAGCCGGTCGAGCTGGAGGACCGCGAGGTGATGGCCGACGTGACCGACAAGGTGAACATGCCCGTCGCGACCGGCGAGCGCATCTACAACAACGAGACGATGGCCGACGTGATCCGGCAGCAAGCCTGCGACATCATCCAGCCCGACGTCACCAACTACGGCAGCCTCCAGGAGGCGCAACACGCCGCGGCGATGGCCAAGAACCGGTACATGACCATCGCGCCGCACAACCCCAACGCGGGCGTCTCGACGGCCGCGTCGGTCCATCTCTGTGCCGGTCTGGAGAATCTCGAAGTGCTCGAACACATGAGCCGCGACGTGCCGTGGGGCGAGGAGGTCGTCGAGACGAGCTTGGAGGTCTCCGACGGGGCCATCGAAGTACCCGACGAGCCCGGACTCGGCGTCGAGTTCAATCCCGAAGCCGCGCGGGAACACCCCGGAGAGCCGAAGGACAGTCACAGTCTCTTCGACGAGGGTGGCGCGCTCAAACGGCCGTAACCCGCCCGTAACCCGCTTATCCGGCGGTCAACACTTGTTCTGTTGACCCACACGTATTTACATGAAGGTGTCTTTGCTCCGCGTATGTCCACGAACTCTTCGAAGCCCCTCGACGGCGTGACCCCAGAGACGGTCTCGCCCGGGGACGTCGACGCGACCGAGATCCGGGCCGCGCTCGAATCGTCGAACCCGCTCGTCCAGCAGCGCGGCGTCGACGTCTGCGAAGCACTCGCCGAGCAGGAGATCGACGCGATCCAGCCGCTGCTCGACGACGTTGCGGCGCTCGCGGGCGACAGCAACTCACCGATCGCGTTGCGCGCGATCGCCACGCTCGATGCCGTCGCCGACGCCGACCCGACGGCTCTCGACGGGCGTCTCGGAGCCGTCGCGAGCGCCGCCGGCGCAGACGTCGTCGACGTCCAGTTGACGGCGGCGACGCTGCTCGGGAAGGTCGTCGTCAACCATCCTGACCTCGTTGCGCCGCACGTCCGCACGCTGGTTGCCGGAGTACAGGTCACCGAGACGGCCGAGTTTGCGGATATCGGAGAGTTCGTCGACCATCCCGGCACCCTGGAGACGATCGCGGAGCACGAACGCGGGGAGCGCGAGCGACGCGCTTCCGCGCGGCGCATGCTCGTCAACGTCGCGGTCGCGGTCACCGAGACGACGCCGGAATCCGCGTTCGACGCCGTCGACCCGCTCGCGGCGCTCCTCGACGACGACGACCCCGAGATCGTTGGCGGTGCCGTCGACGCGCTCGGCGAACTGGCGGCGGCCGACCCGGAGGTCGTCGCGCCCGCCGTCGACCGGCTTCGGGACTGTCTCGACCACTACGACCGGTCCGTTCGTGCGCGCTCGATACGGGCGCTCGGTCGCCGCGGAGACCCCGACGTGGTCGACGAGTTGCGTACGGTCGCCGCCGAGGACGACGACGAAACGGTCCGAGAACTGGCCGAGGAGACCGTTACGTTCCTCGCCGGCCCGTGACTCACGGAGTCACTCACCCATCTCGCGCTTCGTACAGTACCAGTACGTCGACGCAAAGGCGGCGAACCCCCCGACGACGAGCACGGCGTCGATAACGAGAATCGGCCACGCGTCGTCGCCGGGACGGACGAAGACCGCGGAGAACGCGAGCAACAGTCCGCACGCGATGAGGACGGCGAGAGCGACCTTCATCTGGCGGCGGTGCGCGCAGACGAGGTCGAGCAGCGCAGATGTCTTCGACATGGTGCGAGGGTGGCGGACGGACATGAAAAATCCAGCGGTGAGCGGGGCGATTCGACGGCGCTGGCCGGCGATCAGTCCTCGTCGTCACCGGGCACGCGGCCGCGCTCGTCGGGGATGCCCGCGTGGTCGTAGAAGTACGCCGTGAGCACGTCCCGCCAGCGCGCCGCCTGCGCGACCTGTTCGTCGAAGCGCTCGGCGACGTGCCGGAAGCGCCGCTCGTCGATCTGTCCGTCGAGGGACCGCCACAGGTCGCGGAGCCGTCGCGCTTCCTCGACGCCCGCGAAGCAGTTGTCGTAGAGCCGCTGGACGACCGTCGTGCCGTCCGCGAGTTCGTGCTCCCACGGGACGTGGTGGAAGAACAGGAGGAACTCTTCCGGGCACGTCTCGACGTCAGCGAACCGCTCGGCCACCGGGTCGGTGTACTGCTCGGCGTAGCCGCTGCCGGTGTCGGTGCGGTCGACGCCGACGCCGTCCTCGCTTACCCCGTGGTAGCCGGGCCACTCCCCCGGAGACGGGTAGTAGTGGTTCTCTAAGTACTCCTCGCCGTTGTGCATCATGTGTAGCAGGCCGAGCCCGCCCGTCTCGTAGTCGACGGAGGCCTCCCACGACGACAGCAGAATCTCGGTGACCGTGTCGACCACCGCCTCGTCGGTGCCGAACGTCTGCTCGACCCACTCCTCGGTCACTGCGCTCGCGTCCGCATCGGGGTTCCAAGCGATACGCCCGAACGCGTAGAGGTTCGCCTGCGCGAGGTAGTGCCCGGTCCAGCTGTGGTCCTCGCCGACGTTTCCGACGCCGACGATCCCCTCGCCGTCGCCGCGGAACTGCGCGCCCACGGGCGACCCCTCGCCGTCGGCGTACGTGTCGAACTCCAAGATTTCCTTCCACATCGGTAGGTGGTAGGTCACGTGGACCCCCTGACCGGTGTACTCCTGAGTGACTTGGAGTTCGAGCCCGAGATCCGTCTCGGACATCGCGCCGAACAGCGTCGACGCCGGCTCGCGGGGCTGAAAGTCGATCGGGCCGTTCTTCACCTGAACGGTGACGTTGTCCGCGAACTCGCCGTCCAGTGGTTCGAACGTCTTGTAGGCCTGAACCGCGCGGTCCTCGTGGGAGCCGTAGACGAACGCCCGCCACCAGACGCGACCGTCGTGCGGGGCCAGCGCTTGCGCGATGGCGTTCGCACCGTCGACGTGGTCGCGGCCGTAGTCGTGGGGACCGGGCTGGCCCTCCGAGTCGGCCTTCACGAGGAACCCGCCGAAGTCCGGGATCAGGTCGTATATCTCGTCGGCCTTTCGCCGCCACCACTCGCGGACACCGTCGTCGAGCGGATCGGCGGTGTCGAGGTCGCCGACCAGCATCGGTGCCGCGAAGTTCACCGAGAGGTACGTCCGAATTCCGTACCGCCGGAACACCGACGCCAGCCCGGTGAGGTCTTCGAGGCGTTTGGATTCGAGGAGCTGCCACCCCTCGAACGCGTCGAAGGCGGCGTTGGCGCTCCCGCGGTCGGGCTTGATCGTGTTGACGTTGTTGAGCACGATGCCGTTGACCCCCACCGACGCGAGCAGGCGGGCGTAGTCCTCGTAGCGGTCTCGGAGGTCGGGCAGCCGCTCCCAGTCGAAGACCGACTCGCCGCCGTACCCGCGCTCGACCGACCGGTGGAACGGCGTGTCCCACTGGTCGATCACGCGGTGTGCGGACGCCGGCTCCTCGCGGACGTCGAGGTCGTCGATCGGTTCCCGGGTACGCAGCAGGCGGAGGAGGTGGAAGGTCCCGTAGACGAGCCCCCGGTCGGTCGGCGCGGTGACGACGATACAGTCAGCGCCGTTCCACGTCACCGAGCGCACGAGGTATCCGCCGTCATCGAGGCTGTTGACGTCCTCGGGGGGAACCGAGTCGGCGATCATCGCCATGTCGTCCGGCGTGCCGACGGCGAGGAACCCGTCGACCGTCGTCGGCGGGTGTTGCCAGAGGTGCGGCTCCCGATCGAGAAGCGACGGGATCGCCCGACGGAGTTCGTCACGGACGGCGCTACACTCCGGCGACTTCTCTGAGACGTATACGTGACTCACTCGGGCACGATACGCCTCTCGACGCCCGCCGACCTCAATATCATCGTACCTGAGCCAGCAGTCGTCGTAGTGATCCATTATCGTAAGCTGAACATTCGGCGGACATAATGGTAGTGGTCGGGCACGTTCTCAGGCAGGGTACACTCGGATCTGTGGCGCTATTGCTCCTCGACGACGTGGAGTCCGGGGGTCTATTTTGGAGATAGAACGTCTCAAACGGGTCTCAATGTGTATAATATTCTTCCCCAATGTTTATGCCCTATTACGTTAACAGTAGCTACGCTATGGCAGCTAATCACGAGGGGGACCCCTACGACCAAGCGGTGAGTCGACGAAAGATAGTCTCTGTCGCCGGGGCGTCCGGCCTCGCCGCGCTCGCCGGCTGTAGCGGCGGCGGCGGTGACGGCGGAGATACCGGAGAGACATCGGGCAACACGGACAGCGGCGACTCGATCTATGACGCCACGTACAACGACGCGTACAACGGCAACCCGGCCGACCTCCACTTCAACACCTCGGCGGTCCAGAACTATCGGTGGCCGGCCGGAAGAGCGGTGTTCGCGCCGTTCCTGAAGTACTCGTTCAACGAGGACGAGTTCCTGCTCGGTGCCCTCGAAAACCTCGAAATCGAGAGCGAGGAAGTCACGCTCACCTTTCGCGAGGATCTCTCGTGGGACAACGGTGACGACTGGACGACCGAAGACCTCGACGTCCAGCTCCAGCTCGCGGAGAAGACCGGGAGCTCGATCTGGGGGTACCTCGACGACTACGAGATCGTCGACGACAATACGGCACGCCTTCTCCTGTCCGGCGAGACGAACCCGCGTATCATCCAGTTCGAACTCACGAACTTCCTCGTGGACGTGAAGGCCGAAACCCACGAGCAGTTCCTCGACCAAGACGCTCAGGAGTTCCTCCGGTGGGCGTGGGAGGACCCGGTCGCGAGCGGCATGTGGTCGTTCGTCAGCAAGGACCAGCAGGCGTTCGAGTTCGAGCGCAACCCCGAGTTCTACAACGCCGACAACATCAATTTCCGGCGGCATCTCATCGAGAACACCGGCGGGGCCGACGCGCAGTATCAGGCGCTTATCGCCGGCGACCACATCGACGGCGCGATGAGCGCGTTCGCGCCGCCGGAGATCGTCGAGCAGTTCGCCGACAACGTCGTCGAGGTCAACATCCCCGCGAAGTGGGGATACGGCATCGTGTTCAACCACGACGACCAGCACTTCGGAAAGCGAGAAGTGCGACAGGCGACTGCTCACGTCATCAACCGCCAGTCGCTCGTCGAGAACGCGGGTCCGCGGTCGAAGTTCGTGGCACCGGTCCCGTGCGGTATCGCGCCGGAGGATCAGGAGTACTGGCTCGACGACTGGCAGGAGGACTTCGAGACGTACGGGGCCGACGCGAGCCAGACCGAGGAAGCAACGCAGCTGCTCGAAGACGCCGGCTACAGTAAGTCGGACGGGACTTGGCAGGACGAGAACGGGAATACCATCAGCGGGGACTACTACTCGCCGGCGGGCTGGAACGACTGGACGACCATGACGCAGACGGTCGTCAGTCAGCTCAACGACTTCGGGTTCGACTTCTCAATCAGTACCCTGCCGACCAACGACTGGTTCACGCAGTACTCCGACAGCGACTTCGCCATGAGCAGCCTCTACTGGCTGCCCGGAGGGTCGCGCTCGGCGTTCCCGTACTTCCCGCTGCGGTACCAGCTCTGGGAGCCGGAAATCGGCGGCGGTCACAACTATCGTGGGCCCGCTCAGTCCGAGCAGACGATCCCCGGTCCGGACGGCGGCGAAATGACTCTCACGCCGCTCGACGAGGTCGACCAGATCGCCCAGCAGCCCGACGACGAGTCGTCCCGCGAGTACGTCCAGCGCGCCGCTTGGCACAACCACATCGAGCTGCCGTTCCTCGGACTGGTGTCCAAGTACGAGCAGTCGTGGACGACCGACGACGAGTGGACCGTCGCGAGCGAGGACAGCGTCAACCGCCAGGTCAAATGGCCGCAGTTCTGGTGGCCGCACGAAGGCGAACTCCAGTATCGGGGCTGAGCCAAGCCGATAGTCTCTGCTAACATTTGCCAACATGAACTACTACCTCAAACGGACGCTCCGCATCCCCGCGACCATTCTCGCGGTCGCAACGCTCACGTTCGGGCTGATCCGACTGCTCCCCGGCGGGCCGTTCACCCAGTTGCGGATCTCGCTACTCCAGCGGGGGGTTCCGGCCGAACAGGTCAACGCACGCATCGAGGCGTTACAGAACATCCGCCCGGACGCGCCGCTCTGGCAGCAGTACATCGACTACATCGTCGGCATTTTGCAGCTGGATTTCGGGCAGTCCATCTCGTTGAACGAGCCCGTCGCGGCGGTAGTGGCTCGCGCGCTTCCGTGGACGGTCTTCCTCGTCGTGACATCGACCATCCTCATGTTCGCCATCGGCGTCAGTATCGGGGCCCTTCAGGCGTACTGGGAGGGGTCGCCGTTCGACAAGGGCACCACCGGCGTGTCCATCTTCCTGATGTCGATCCCGTACTACATCTTCGCCGTACTCGGCGTGTTCATCCTCGCGTACCAGCTCGGCTGGTTCCCGACGGGGAGCGCGTCAGCGCGCAGCGTTGAGGCGGGCTTCTCGGTCCCCTACATCCGAAGCGTCCTCTACCACGCGGCGTTACCGATCGCATCGTTCACGATCGGAGGAATCGGATCGAGAGCGCTCAACATGCGCGGTAACAGCATTCAAGTGCTCGGCGAGGAGTTCGTCGAGGTCGCCAGATTGCGCGGCCTCTCGGACAGCCGCATCGCGACCAGCTACGTCGCGAAGAACGCCATCCTCCCGATGTACACGGGCCTGCTTCTCCAGTTCGGGTTCCGGCTCGGCGGGACCGTCGTCCTCGAAGACATCTTCGCGTACCCGGGACTCGGCTACTACCTCATCGACTCCCTCAACGCGAACGATTACCCCCTCATGATGGGCTGTTTCCTCGTGATCACGGTGACGCTCGTCGTCGCCGTCTACATCGCCGACCTGACGTACGGCCTCATCGACCCGCGCATCAGCGCAGGTGATTCGAATGCCTACTGACGCGAACGACGACGCGACGTCCGCCGAGCTCGGCTGGCGCGCGGAGGCCTCCACCGAGGAGATCAGCCGTCGCGACCGGTTCGCGGAGTTTTATCGGCGATCGATCCGCGAGCCCGCGGTCGTCGCGTGGTCGGACGGTCGAACTCGCGCGGGCATCGTCATCCTGAGCGGCTACCTGCTGATGGCGCTCGTAGACGTGTTCGGTCTCTGGCGGGACGCCAGTCCGAACCAGTCCTCCGAGCGGCTCCTGTTGCCGTTCCAGTCGCTCCAGTACCCGCTCGGGACGACCCAGTCCGGGACCGACCTGCTGGCGCTCATCATCGACTCGACGCCGTTCATCCTGCTGATGGTACTGGCAGGAGGGGTCTGGGCGACCGGCCTCGCGCTGTTCGTCGGCACCGTCTCGGGGTACAAGGGCGGCCGCGTCGACACCGTCATCACGTCGATATCCGACTTCTTCATGGCGATTCCGGGGCTACCGTTGGTCATCGTGCTCGCGATCGCAATCAACCCGCAGAACCCCTTGCTGCTCGGCGTCATCCTCACGATCAACTACTGGGCGGGGCTCGGTCGCTCGATACGCTCGCAGGTCCTCTCGATCCGCGAGGAGAGCTACGTCGAGGCCTCCCGCACGATGGGGACGGGTACCTTCCGTATCATCCGGAAGGACGTCCTCCCGAACATCATGCCGTACGTGATGGTGAACTTCGTGCTCGCGGCCCGGTACACGATCTTCGCGTCCGTCGGCCTGTACTTCATCGGCGTGTTGCCGTACAGCGGGCAGAACTGGGGCGTCACGCTGAACAACGCGTACAGCCAAGGCGGACTGTTCACGCTGGACGCGGTCCACTGGCTCATGGTGCCGATGGTCGCCATCGTTGGCCTGTCGTTCGGACTCATCCTCCTGAGTCAGGGGATGGACCGCATCTTCAACCCCCGGGTGCGGACGCGCCTCTCCGGGGAGTCCGAATCGATCGAGGAACCGGACGAGGAGACGACCACGGGGCCGATCTAAATGGCTACTGAAAACGCACTTTCGACGCCGTCGACCGACGACGCCGTCGAGGATCCGATCATCGAAGTACAGGACACGAACGTCACGTTCAACGACGGGCGCACGTACGTCCTCGACGACGCGAACGTCAGCATCGAGCGCCACGAGGTACTCGGCATCGTGGGGGAGAGCGGCAGCGGGAAGTCGATGTTCGCCTCCGCGCTCATGGACTCCATCCCAGATCCGGGCGTTCTCAGCGGGAAGATCCACTACCACCCCGAGGACGGCGAGACGGTCGACGTCCTCGAACTGAGCGACGAGGAGCTCCGCCAGTTCCGCTGGGAGACGGTCTCGATGGTCTTCCAGGGTGCGATGAGCTCGTTCAACCCGACGATGAAGGTCGGTGCGCACTTCGAGGAGACGCTGAAGGCCCATGACAAGAACGTCTCGGAGGGCATGGAGTTCGCGGCCGAACTCCTCGAAAATCTCTACCTTGAACCCGACCGCGTGCTCGGGTCGTACCCGCACGAGCTCTCGGGCGGGATGCAACAGCGCGCGCTGATCGCGTTGAGCATGGTGCTCGACCCGGAGGTGCTGGTGATGGACGAGCCGACCGCTGCGCTCGACCTGCTGATGCAGCGGTCCATCCTCACGCTACTCGAAGAGCTCCAAGACGAGTACGATCTGACGATCGCCTTCATCACACACGATCTCCCGCTGATCGCGTCGCTCGCCGATCGGATGGCGATCATCTACGCGTTCCAGTTCGCGGAGATCGGCCCGCGAAACGACATCATCCAGCGGTCCGCACACCCGTACACGAGAGCGCTGTTGAACGCGACGCCGAACCTCGACGCGCCGCTCTCGGAGATGAAGCCCATCGAGGGAGAGGGGCCAGCGCCGATCAACGTCCCGTCGGGGTGTCGGTTCCATCCCCGGTGTCCGCTGGCGACCGAGGAGTGTCGGACTGACGATCCGCCGCTGGTCTCCCACGAGGGGACCGACCACCGGTCGGCCTGCCACCACTGGGACGAGGCCCGCGAGGAGATCCCCCTCAACTTCGGGGAGGACAGCCTCGACGTCGAAGCCGTCGAGTCCCCCGGCGACAGCGAGTCCGGCGCTCGGAGGAGAGTCAGCGACGAACCGCCGCTGCTGTCGCTGGACGACGTCGAGGTCCACTTCGAGGAGGAACAGGGGTTCGTCGAGGGGCTGTTCAACGACTCTCGGGTCGTGCGCGCGGTCGACGGCGTCGACCTCGACATCGAGGAACAGGACCTCGTCTGCCTGCTCGGCGAGAGCGGCTGCGGGAAGACGACGCTCGGGAAGACGATGATCGGCCTCCAAGAGCCGACCGGCGGCTCCGTGAAGTTCCGCGGGCAAGACGTCTGGGAGGCGAAATCCGGCGGCGGGGAGATCCCGTACGACGACATCCGGTCGTCGCTCCAGATCATCCATCAGGACCCGGGGAGCGCGCTCAACCCCAACCGCCGAATCGTCGATATCCTCGCGGAGGCGCTCCGGCACACCCATCCCGACAGCGACCGCGGGGAGCGGCGCGCCCGGATGGTCTCGCTGCTCGAACGCGTGGGGATGACGCCGGCGGACGACTTCCTCGACCGGTACCCCCATCAGCTCTCTGGCGGCGAGAAGCAGCGCGTCGCGCTGGCGCGCGCGCTGCTGATGAACCCGGAGGCGATCCTCGCCGACGAGGCCATCAGCGCGGTCGACGTCTCGCTGCGCATCGAGATCATGGACCTCATGCTGGAACTCCAGACCGAGTTCGAGACGTCGTTCCTGTTCATCTCCCACGACCTCTCGAACGCGCGGTATTTCGCCGAACACGGGGACGGCCGCATCGCCGTGATGTACCTCGGGGAGATCGTCGAGATCGCGTCCGCGGAGCGACTCATCCACGATCCGCGCCATCCCTACACCGAGGTGCTTCGGTGGGCGACGCCGAACCTCGACCTCGACGAGATGGACGACTCCGGGCCGCCGCTCCGCGAGGTCGACGTGCCCGATCCCGTCGACCCGCCGTCGGGCTGTCGGTTCCACACGCGGTGTCCGGTCGCTCGCGAGGCGTGCCGCGAGGAGAAGCCGAGCCTCCGGGGCGTCGACGACGCCGACGGCAAGGCGGCGTGCTTCCGCGAGGACCCGAACCACCGCTACTGGAACAGCGAGCCCCTCGACGGCGCTGAGGAGGATCCGAGCGTGATGAAGTAGCGCGTCCGGAACGCGACGCGCTCGCTTCGCCCGAGAGCCTCCCGCCGTTCTCGACTCCGGGCGACAACAGGATTATTACCCGCACGCCGTAACGGCAATCCATGACACGGTACGTCCCAGACTGCGACGACGGGCGGCTGACCCTCGTCTCGGAGGCGGGCGACGATCGCGTCGATATCGGCACGATCGACGACGTGATTACGGCGATCGGCGACTCGACGCACTCGATCGAGTACGACCAGAAACAGCGGACCCAGCCGTGGCTCGACACGGACGACGGAACGCTAGCGATCGACGTCCGCGAGGCGGTGACGACGCTGCCTCACACCGACGAGACCGTCGACGAGCTCCGCGAGTACGACATGAGCACGGAGCGCTACGGACTCCCGCTCCGGACCGTCAAGTTCGCAAACGAACTGTTGGATATTCTGGACGCGCAAGGAACGGCGGATCCCGCGTAGCTCACACCCGAACGGTGTCCCCGGTCTCCGCGGCGTCGTAGATCGCTTCGAGGGTTCGCATATCGACGAGCGCGTGGTCGCCGTCGGGGCCGATGGGGGCCTCGCGAAGCACGCGGTCGGCGAAGTAGTCGAACTCCTCGGTCATCTCGTCTCGCATCACGTCCTGCCGGCCGTCGGCGACCTCCAAGCGTCGCCCGTCCCTGTGGAGTCGGAGCGTCTGTTCGGGCTGTCCGAGGAAAGCCGGTTCGAGAATCAGTTCGCCGTCAGTGCCGACGACGCGGAGGTGACCCGTGTACGCGGCGTGTTGGCCGGCGGTACAGGCCGCCTGGGTCCCGTCGTCGAACCGAACGGTGAACGCGGCGTGTTGGTCGGGCACGTCGCGGAACGCCTCGTCGACGGACCGCATCTGGGCGGTCACGCTGACGGGGTCGGCGTCGAGGACGAAGCGCGCGGTGTTGAGCGGATAAATCCCGAGATCCATCACGCTCGCTCCGTATCCGACGAGGTCCGGGTCGAGACGCCACTGCTCGGCGTCGCCGGAGACCGTTTCGAGCATCTGCTGGCTCATGCTCCCGTGAACTCCCACGGGGTCGCCGATGGCCCCCTCCGCGATCAGTTCGCGCATCCGCCGGACCTGCGGGTCGGTCTGCATCCGATAGGCGACCATCAGCGGGACGTCTTCGGTGGCCTCGACGAGCCGTTCGGCGCGTTCGCGGGTCGCCTCTACGGGCTTTTCACAGAGGACCGCCTTCCCGTGTTCCGCCGCGGCTTCGGCGTACGGGAGGTGTAGCGCGTTCGGCGTACAGACGTACACCGCGTCGTACTCGTCGGTCGCTTCCCCGTCCGTGAACTCCTCGTAGGTGAGTGCGGTCTCGACTGACGGAATCCCCTCGGCGGCCGCGGTCGCCTTCTCGCGGCTACTGCTGACGAGGACGGTCGTCTCACAGAACTCCGTCTCCTCGACCGCGGGAATCGCCTGCTCGCGGGTCCACCACCCGAGACTGATCATCGCGACGCGGAGCGTCCCGGACTCCAACTGCTGCCAGTCTCGATCCCTCACGCTCGCAAGGTAGTCGGAAGCGGACATGGCAGCACGTTCACGGCGATTGAGAAAAGTGTATTGGACGACGCACGCCGCTGCGCGAGAACGGAATTCCTCCGTTCAGCTGACACCCGCCGACCCGTTAGAACCGTAAGAATAGTATGGGTCAACCACGCACATGGAAACGTGCCAGAGCTTAATCATAACTACGTCGGCGGAGAGTGGACCTCCTCGGAGACGGGAGAGACGTTCGACGTTCACAATCCCGCAGCCCCCGACGAGACGGTAGCGAGCTACCAGCAGTCCAGCGCGGCGGACGCCGCCGAAGCGGTCGAGGCGGCGGCCGCCGCACAGGACGAGTGGGGGGACACGCCCGGTCCGGAGCGCGGACGGATTCTCCGGCGGGCGGGGACGAGCCTCGCCGATCGGAAAGACGAGATCACCGAACTGCTCGTCGAGGAGGAGGGGAAGGCCCGTCCCGAGGCGGCCGGCGAGGTACAGCGCGCGATAGACATCTTCCACTACTTCGCGGGGAAGGCCTCGGACCTCGGCGGGACGGTGAAGGGGTCGAGCAGCCGTGACACGACGCTGTACACGCGCAAGGAGCCGGTCGGCGTCGCGGCGCTGATCACGCCGTGGAACTACCCCATCGCCATCCCCGTGTGGAAGCTCGCTCCCGCCCTCGCGGCGGGCAACTCGGTGGTCATCAAACCGGCGAGCGCCGCTCCGGGCGTCGTCCTCGCGGTCACGGAGGCCTTAGACGAGGCCGGGCTCCCCGACGGCGTGCTCAACGTCGTCACCGGGCCGGGCAGCTCGGTTGGTAGCGAGTTCATCACGAGCGAGGGGACCGACGTGGTCTCTTTCACCGGCAGCGGGCAGGTCGGCGAGATGGTCTACGATCAGGCCACGGACGCCGGGAAACGGGTCCAGACGGAGATGGGCGGGAAGAACCCGACGCTTGTCGCCGACTCGGCCGATCCCGCGGAGGCGGCCGAGATCGTCGCGACCGGCGGCTTCGGCACGACCGGTCAGTCGTGTACGGCGTGTTCCCGCGCTATCGTCCACGAGGACGTGTACGACGAGTTCGTCGACGAGCTCGTCGCCGCCGCCGAGGCCATCGACATCGGCCCGGGGCTGGACCACGAGATGGGCCCGCAGGTCAGCGCCGACGAGCTGGAGTCGACGCTGGAGTACGTCGACATCGCCCGCGACGAGGGCGCGACGGTCGCGGCGGGGGGCGGGCAGCCGACCGGCGACGCGGTCGAGACCGGCCACTTCGTCGAGCCGACCGTCCTGACCGACGTCGACAACGACGACACGATCGCCTGCGAAGAGGTGTTCGGCCCGGTGATCGCCGTCATCGAGGTCAGCGACTTCGACGAGGGGCTTCACGTCGCCAACGACGTGGAGTACGGGCTCTCGGCCAGCGTGGTCACCGACGACCACACCGAAGCCAAGCGGTTCATCGACGACGCGGAGGCGGGCGTCGTGAAGGTCAACGAGAAGACCACGGGGCTCGAACTCCACGTTCCCTTCGGCGGGTTCAAGCGCTCCTCGTCGGAGACCTGGCGCGAACAGGGCGACGAGGGGTTAGAGTTCTACACGATCGAGAAGACCGTCTACGACAACTACTGAACCGATCGTGTCCGTCTCGCAGGCACCGTCCGATAGATAACCGGCCTCGTTTGTCCCATTTCCGGCCGGTTCCCTTTCGAGAGACGAGTTTTATACGGGACGGGTTCGTGAAGACAGCCATGGAGGACGCATTCGTAGCCATCGACGACCCGGACCACAGCAGCGACTTACTCCGAGAAGCCGCCGCGTACGCCGTCGGGGCGGACGCCGAACTGGTGTTGTACTTCCCGCTGACGCCGGAGGAGTTCGAGGAGTCACAGGAGTCGCTCGACAAGATCGGACGTGTGGAACACAAAGACTACGCCGACGAGGACGCACAGACCGTCGCAAAGCAGTTCGTCGACGACATCGCGCGCGAGCCGCTCGCCGACTTCGACGTCGAGTACAGCGTCGTCACGGACGTGACCGAGGAGATAGACGCGGGTCGCATCATCGAGCTCGCGGAGGAGCGCGGCTGTGACCACGTGTACACGACGGGACGAAGACGGTCTCCGACCGGAAAAGCGATGTTCGGCGACACCACCCAACAGCTCATCCTCAACTTCTCCGGATTCGTCACCGTCCGCACGAACTGACCGGAGACGCACGGTGTCGAGGGCGGCCGTCGGGAGGGTTCGTCCGGCGATATCGCTCCCACTCTCGTCTGTGTTCCGATTCCCGATTACCTCACATTACCTTGCGGGGAACCGCCTCTGCGGTTCCCGTTTCCGCGCCCCTTGCCCCCGCCGTTTCCGGGCGGGGACAGTTCGACGGTGACGGTCTCGGTCTCGTCGTCGACGGTCGCCTCGACCGTCTCCGAGAGCGCGCCCTTCTCGGCCGTGATCCGGTACTCGCCTTTGAATCCTCCCGTGGCGTACGTCCCATCGCCGTCGGTCTCGCCGGACTCCTCGGTCCACCACTCTCCGAAGACGAGGTCGAAGTACTGCTCGCCGTTCTCTCGGAGCGTCCAGTCGGAATCGAAGTACGCGCCGGTCGGCCGCCAGTGGTCGTCTTCCCAGAACCCCCACGAGAGGACGCCCTCGACCGCCTCCTTGCTGAACGCCATCGTCAGGAAATCCCGCGTGTAGTCCGTCTGTACCGCGACGTCCTGAGCGTTCCGGCGGTCGAAGATCTCGATGTCGAACTCCGTAACCAGCAACGGGAGTCCGAACTCCGCGAACTGGTCGAAGCCGGCTTCCATGTCCGCGATATCGAGTATCTGATTGTACTGCTGCTGGTGGTGGCCCATGAACCCGATGCCGTCGATCGGGTAGTCGTTCTCGACGAGGTGTTCGATGTAGTCGAGATACTGATCGCGCTGCCACTGGCCACCGATAGCCCCCATCTCGTTGGTGTACAGCTCGGTGTCCGTGACGTCGTCGGCCGCCTGCCACCACTCGTCGACGGCCTCCCAGCCGAGGTCGGGGTCGTCCCGGAAGTTGGACTGCCAGACGGGGTGGTTGTGTACGTCCCACTCCGTGACCTCGCCCTCGAACTCGGCGGCGTGTTCGGCGATCTTCTCGGTGATCTCCGCCTGAATCTCCTCGGCGGACTTCTCCTCTGCGTCTTGGATGTTCATCCCGCCGCCGCCGTCAGTCTGGTACTCCTCCCAGAGGAGGTAGTGGCCGCGAGTCGGAACGTCACGCTCGTTCAGCCAGTCGAGGGTCGCCCGAATGTCTTCCCTATCCATGTCCCATTCGCCCTCCCACGCGGGGAACTTGAGGCCGTTCTCGACGACGGCCTTGTTGAAGTTCTCGCTGAACGTCTCCCGATAGATCCGGTCGTCTTCGCTGTCGCCGGTGACGTGTTCGACCGAGACGGCGCTCCCGAAGTCGAACTGGTGTTCGACCATCTCGACATTGACGGACGCACCGTTCATGGGCTGGCCGCCGGGGTTCCGTACCTCGACCTCGATGTCCGTCGTCCGGTGCTCCTCAATGCGTGCTTGGGCATCCTCGCGCCAGTCGGCGTCCGGACTCCGGCCGTCGTAGTGGTACGGCGGGAGCGTGTCGAGTCCGACACCGGTGTCGGCGTAGTCAAGGAGTGCGACGCCGCCGACCTCGATGGTCTGCTCCGCGGAGCCGACCTGCAGTTCCAGCGCGAGGGTGTCGCCGGCGGCGGGCGCGTCACCGACCTCGACGGGGAAGAAGTACCGCAGCCACTCCTCGGAGGCGTCGACGTTGTCGCCCCGCTGGACGAAGTTCTCGCCGACCGGCTGCCCGTCGGCATCAACGTATCCGAACCGCGCGCTCGCTTCGGCACCGTCGTCGCTACGGATCCACGCGACACCGAGAAGCCGGTCGCCGGGTTCGATGCTGTGTTCGGTCACCGGTCCGCGGTACGCGACCGCCGTCGAGTCGTCCGTCTCGGGGACGTCGAGGCGTTCTGCTCGCGTGTGTGGGACGCTGTCGCTGTCCACGTCGAAGGCTGTCGCCGAACCGCCGCCGACCAGCGAGAAGGCGTCGGTTGCTTCCGCTTCGGTGGAGCCGTAGACGTACGACCCCTCGGGGAGTTGTTTTTGCTGTCTGCTCGATGCCGTGAGTTCCGCCTGTAGCGCCTCGCGGTAGCTCGCGTCCGCGTCGGCGGCTTGGGCCGCGGTGGGTCTCGCGGCCGCCGCGACACCGAACGCGCCGAGCGCTTTCAGAACGGTTCGTCGACTACTCTTGCGGCTAGTGCTAGGTTCTCTCATGGAGTGTGATCACTCCATTCACACTAACGGAGTACTATTATTTAATTATTAATGCTATTATTCTATGCCGTTGCCCGCGTAATTCTCACTCGGTATCGGAGCAGATACAACGGTCACGACCGGCGTGAAGCGACCGCGCTCCGACAGTCTCATACCGTTGACCGCTGATGGCGTGTATATGAAATCGCCGGCGTATTCGTCCGTCTCGTTACACAACGTTACGGAGACCGTTCCAGCGGAGTGGACCGAGGAGGGGGAACGCCTCTGTCGGGTCCCCGCGGCGGTCGGCGCGGAGCTAAACGAAACGGCCCGCGAGCGCGTCCGGTGCCCGACGGGGAGCGAGATCCGCTTCGTTCCGGGGAGTGACGACACCGACGTCGAGGTGACCGTCTCGGCCGCCGAGGAGACGCACGTGCGGGTCTTCTGGGGTGTCTTCCAGCCGTGGGAACCGACCGAGATCGGGCCGGAGCCCGAAACGCTGACGCTCGGCGTTCCGGACCGCCTCGCGGACCTTTCGCCGGGGACGCGGGCCGGTCGCTTCGATCGGCGCGTCTGTCGAATCCGCTTCGAACGCCGAACGGGGGTCGCACTTCACGACGTCTCCGGGGCCTGCCGACCACCGCGCGAGAGCGAACTGCCCGACACGCGCTATCTCGCGTACGGAACCTCCATCACGGAAGGTGCGGCGGCGTCGGCGCTCCACACCGACTACGTCACTCACGTCGCCCGCCGACTGGGCTACGACGCGCTGAACCTCGGGTGTTCGGGCTCCGCGTACTGCGAGGAAGCGATGGCCGAACACGTCGCCGGCCGCGACGACTGGGACGTCGCGACGCTCGGGCTCTCGGTCAACATGGCCAACACCGGCGGGTTCGCCCCGGAGACGTTTCGCGAGCGCGCCGAGACCTTCGTCGACACCGTCGCCGGCGCACACCCGGATACGCCCGTCGTCTGTGTCACGCTGTTCCCGTATCACGACGACCTCACGGCCGCCGGCGACGCCGAACACGCCGCGGCGTACCGGACGGCGCTCCGCGAGGTCGCCGCCGCGTCTCCGCACGAGAACCTGTCCGTCGTCGACGGCCCGGACCTCCTCGATCCCACCGGGTTGACCGCTGACCTCCTCCATCCGGGTGACGCCGGGATGGCCACCATCGGAGACCGACTGGCGGAACGCCTCGACGCGGTCGTCGAGTGAGACACGTCTCGGACGTTGGGCCACCGAACGCGGCGTTCCACCACGTATAAATCACCGGCGACGGAACGGTCGCGTATGTCTACAGATAGCATGCCGTCCGTGAGTGTCGAGGGAAAGACCGCCGTCGTCATCGGCGGCACGAGGGGAATCGGCCGCGCCATCGCGCTCGGGTTCGCCGAGGACGGTGCCGACGTCGTCGCGACCAGCCGCTCCGCGGACGCCGTCGAGCGCGTCGCCGAGGAACTTCGCGAGCGCGGCGCGGCCACCGCCGAGGTGACGTGTGACGTGACCGACGCCGACTCCCTCGAAACCCTCCGTGACACGACCATCGAAGAGGTCGGCGACGTCGACATCCTCGTCAACTCGGCGGGGACGGTCGCTCAGTCGCCGATCACCGAGATGACCGACGAGGAGTGGCAACAGGACATCGAGGTCGATCTCACCGGCGTCTTCACGGCCTGCCGGGTGTTCGCCCGGGAGATGGACGCCGGGAGCATCATCAACATCTCCTCGATGTCCGCCGACCAGGCCCGGGAAGCCCGGGCGGCCTACTGCGCGGCGAAGAGCGGCGTGAACGGGCTGACGCGCGCCGCCGCGGCCGACCTCGCGCCCGACATCCGCGTGAACGCCATCGCGCCCGGCTTCGTCAAGACCGAGATGGCCGGCCCGAAGCTCGACGACGGCTCCGAGTTCCGCGAGACCGTCGACGAGCGCACCCCGATGGGTCGAGTCGCCACGCCCGACGAGATGGTCGGGACCGCGCTCTACCTCGCGAGCGACGCCGCCTCCTTCACGACCGGCGAAGTGATCACCGTCGACGGCGGGTACGACGACAGCGCACAGTAACTCGGGGCCGAACCCCGCACACGGAACTACTATTGGGAGCGTCCACGAAGCCGACGCATGGACACGTCACTGATGTTGCCGCCGCGACCGGACCGGCGATGGACGCTCGCCCGCCAGCTCGGCGTCAAGGCCGCGGTCGTCCGGTTCTGGGGCGAAGAGGAGTGGTGGACGTACGACTCGCTGCTCGCGACGAAGAACCGGTTCGCCGACCACGGGCTCTCCTTGGACGTCGTCGAGGACCGCCCGCCGATGACGAAGACGGTACTCGGTCGAGACGGTCGCGACGAGGAGATCGAGACGGTCAAGCGGCTCATCCGCAACATGGGGCGGGTCGGCGTCGACGTCTACTGCTGGGTGTGGACCGAGAACCCGGTCGGCGTCCTCCGCACCACAGACGAGGTGCCACTACGGGGAGACTCTCGGACGACCGCCTACGACCACGAGCAGTCCGAGCGCGCGCCCGACTATCCCGTGGACATCACCGAGGCGGAGCTCTGGGAGAACTTGGAGTACTTCCTCGACGAGGTCGTCCCGGTCGCCGAGGAGGCGGGCGTGAAGCTCGCGCTCCACCCCGACGACCCCCCTGTCGACTCCGTCCGCGGCGTCCCCCGGCTCGTCAGCTCCGTGGAGAACGTTCAGCGTATCTTAGATCTCCACGACAGCCCGAACCACGGGCTGACGTTCTGTCAGGGCAACTACGCCGCGATGGACGCCGACGTGCCGGAGACGATTCGACGGTTCGGCGACCGCATCCACTTCGTCCACTTCCGGGACGTCGACGGGACGCCCGAGGAGTTCGTCGAGACGTGGCAGGACGACGGCCCGACGGACATGCTCGCCGCGATGGAGGCGTACCGCGAGGTCGGGTTCGACGGCCCGATTCGCCCGGACCACGTCCCGCGGATGCTCGGCGAGGACCACCGCGACGACGCGCAGGCCGGCTACACCGACATGGGGCGGCTGTTCGCCGTCGGCTACATGACCGGCCTCTTAGAGCAGACCCGACCGGCCGGCGACGGGCGGGCGGAGTGAGCGCCGTGAACGACCCGTCCCCGCCTCCAGCGCCGCCACGCGACGACGTGTCTCGCCCGTCGGGCGAACCGGGGAATCTACGCGTCCTCGACTGGGCGGGCTTCCGGAGCGCGGTCTCGTACACCTTCGACGACGCGCTCCCGTCGCACGTCGAGCACTACGGGGCGCTTCGGGCTGCCGGTGCCGACGTCACCTTCTACGTCCCCAGCGACCGCGACGCCTCGGCCGACGCCTGGCGGGCGATCGCCGCCGACGGCAACGAACTCGGCAACCACACCGCGAGCCACCCGCACGGCGACCTCACGGGCGGTAGCTTCGGGACGCCGCGGGAGAGCCGGCGGGCGGAGCTGGATGCGTGTGCGTCGTACCTCACGGAGGACCTCGACCAGCCCGGCGTGTCGACGATGGCGTCGCCGTTCGGCGACCGCGGCTGGCGTGACGCCGCCCGAGAGACGGGGCTGTTGCTGAACCGCGGCGTCGGCGGCGGGACCGTCGCACCCGACGGCGAGACGGACCCCTACGAGCTGCCCAGTTACGTCGCTCAGGCGGGAGACACCGCGGAGACGTTCGACCGGCTGGTCGACGACGCGCGCGACGCGGGCGAGTGGCTCCTGTTCACGTTCCACAGTATCGCGCCGACCGACGAGGAGGGGTACGCGCCGGTCGCGGTCGACGAACTCGCGGCGAGCATCGAGCACGCGGCGACCGCCGGCGATGTCTGGGTCGACACGGTCGCTCGCATCGGGTCGTACTGGCGGGCACAGCGATTCTTCGAGGGAGTGACTCCGACCGAAGTCGGAGACGAGACCGTCTGGGAGTGGGAGTGTCCCGACGCGTTCCCGGACGGCCACCGTCTCCGGGTCACCGTCGACGGCGGCACGCTCGAACAGAACGGACGCCCCCTACCGTGGAACGGACGGGGCTACTACGAGGTTTCACTGGACGCGGAGTCGCTGACGTTGACGCCCTGATCGGACGCGCCGACCGCCAGTG
The DNA here is from genome assembly GCF_901686465.1 of Halorubrum sp. DM2. Taxonomy (NCBI): domain Archaea; kingdom Methanobacteriati; phylum Methanobacteriota; class Halobacteria; order Halobacteriales; family Haloferacaceae; genus Halorubrum; species Halorubrum sp. DM2. The sequence goes on along the minus strand of NZ_LR594487.1, from coordinate 638,904 downwards.
TCGGGAGTTTTATTGTTGGTCTCGCTGGAACGGCCGGTATGGGATTCATCGACGAGGAGTACCTGCTCGACTCCGAGACCGCCGTCGACCTCTACGACGCTATCGCGGACCTGCCCGTCGTCGACCCGCACAACCACATCGACCTCCGGGAGGTCGTCGACGACGAGCCGTGGAACGACATCTGGGAGGTCGAGGGCGCAACGGATCACTACGTCTGGCAGCTGATGCGCAAGCGGGGCGTTCCCGAGGAGAAGATTACGGGAGCCGCCGGCAACCGGGAGAAGTGGGACGCGCTGGCCGAGGTGTTTCCTGACTTCGCGGGGAACCCGACGTACGACTGGGTCCAGCTCGACTTAAAGCGCCGGTTCGGTATCGAGCAACCGTTGAACGCCGACACCGCCGACGAGATCTGGACGGAGACGAAACGCCAGCTCGCGACCGACGCCATGCGGCCCCAATCGGTCCTCCGTGAGATGAACGTCGAGGTGCTGTGTAGCAGCGACGACCCGACCTCGCGGCTGGAGTACCACGAACGCGCCGAGACCGAGGTTCGGGGCGTCGAGGTCCGGCCGACGTGGCGGCCGGACCGCGCGCTGAAAGTCGAGACTCCGGCGTGGGAGTCGTTCGTCGACGAACTCGACGCAGTCACGGAGCCGGCCGTGGACGACTTCGAGGGCTTTCTGGACGCGCTCGCGGAGACCCACGACTACTTCGTCGATCACGGCTGTGTGGCCTGCGACATCGGGACCGGGACGACGCCGGTCTCGCGGCCCGTCAGCGTCGAGCGCGCCGGCGACGTGTACGCGAAGGCGCGCCGCGGTGCGAGCCTCTCGGAGGCGGAGGTCCGCGACTACAAGGCGTTCCTGCTGGAGTTCGTCGGCGAACTGAACAGCGAGGCGGGCTGGACGACCCAGCTTCACGTCGGCGCGGTCCGCGATTACCGGGAGTCGCTCTACGACGACCTCGGGAAGAACGCGGGCGGGGACGTGTCGACGCAAGACGTCGACCTCGTGGACGGGCTGGACTACTTCCTCGACCGCTTCGACGGCGAGATGGAGATCGTCGTCTACACGCTCGACCCGACGCACTACCCGAGCCTCGCGGTCGTCTCCCGCGCGTACCCGAACGTGAGCGTCGGGCCGGCGTGGTGGTTCAACGACAGCCCGATGGGGATCGAAACCCAGCTGGAACGGGTGGCGTCCGTCGACCTCCTCGCGAACCACGCCGGCATGGTCAGCGACTCCCGGAAGCTCGTCTCCTACGGCTCCCGCTTCGAGATGTTCCGCCGGTCGCTCGCGAACGCCGTCGGCAGGATGGTCGACCGCGGCCGGCTCCCCTACGACAACGCCGAGCGTCTCGTCGAGCACGTCGCCTACGATCGCCCGAAAGAGCTGTACGGGCTCTGAGGCGGCACCGGCGAGGATCCCGTAGACACAGGGCGATGTACCGCGGCTTTCGCGGTGGATCGAGACGCGGACGACGCCGGGCAGGCGCTCGGTTGGAGCGCGGGCGAGGGAGTGGCCTCGTTCGTCGAGTTATCTGATATATTCTGATATACAGAACATTTATCTGGATGTCTCGCCGGTAACCATTACAGTCGTACAATAGTAATAGTAAGCCAGAAATGAACGAGATACCCCGCCGAATTTCGGCGATTATCGCGGACAGCTCCCCCACCAACCGGAATCGAAACGCGTCGAACAACTGTTCTGTATAATAGAACGGGTATCAGTAGTTGATGTTCAGTTCGACGACGTTGGCCGCGCTGAGCACGCGTTCGGGGAGCCGGCCGTGGAGGTCGTCGTCGCTGACGCGGCTGGCGGGCGCGGACACGCTGATCGCGCCGAGGACCTCGTCCGAGGAGTCCTTGACCGGGGCCGCGATACAGCGCAGCCCTTCGAGCCGCTCCCCGTCGTCGATGGCGTATCCGCGGTCGCGGACGCCCTCCAGCGCGTCGAACAGCTCCTCGCGGGAGCCGACGCTCCGGGAGGTCTTCTGTTCAATTCCGTGCTGCTCGATGATCTCCTCGACGCGAGACTCGGGCAGGTACGCGAGGATCGCCTTCCCGAGTGCGGTGGTGTGGAGATGGGTCCGAAGCCCGGCGTATGTGTCGAGGTCGACGGCGTCCTCCCCCTTCGATCGCATCAGATAGACGCCCATCCCCTGTTCCTCGACGAGGAGGTTCGCGAGCTCGCCGGTCTCGTCCGCGAGCGACTTCACCTCCGGCTCGGCCACCTGATAGAACTCCATCGACTTCCGGGTAGACCCCCCGACTTCGAGGAACTTCAGCCCGAGCTGGTACTCGTCGCCGGATTTCAGCACGTATCCGTGCTTTCGTAGCGTCGTGAGGTGGTTGTGAACGGCGCTTTTCCCCATCTCCAGCCCGTCCGCCAGCTCCGTCACTCCGCACGGCTCGCGGTCCATCAGCTCCTCGACCAGCGCGAGGGTCTTTTCGGTGGTTCGAACCGGATGTTTTGCGTCCATACCGATCAATTACGACATATAGCAGTGATAAATGTTCTGGATAACAGAACAAAAATGAGATCACTCGCGGCGGTCGATGCGTGCTGAACGCACGGATCGCACCCGGACCCCGTGTTTCATTAGATTCCCCGTCGTGACTCCGAGCGTGAGTTCAGCATCAGCCGATGTCGTCGTCACGGGCGCGCTCGGTGGGGTCGGACAGTGGACGGTCGACAGACTCGTCGCGGACGGCCGCGATGTCGTCGGCCTCGACCGGCGACTCCCCGCCGAAGGCGGTCCCGAGGGTGCGTCGTTCTTCGAGGTCGACCTGACCGATCAGGGCGAGACGCTGGAGCTCGTCGCGAGCGCCGACCCCGACGCCGTCGTCCACCTCGCGGCGATTCCGGACCCGACCGGTCACGCCGAGTCACGCGTGTTCACGAACAACACGGAGAGCGCGTACAACGTCCTCGACGCCGCCGGTCACGCCGGTGCGGACGTCGTGTGGGCGAGCTCCGAGTCCGCCTACGGGTTCCCGTTCGCCGACGAGGTGCTGAAACCCGAGTACGTCCCCGTCGACGAGGCGCACCCGCTCCGGCCGGAAGACGCCTACGGCGTCTCGAAGGAGGCCGGCGAAGCAGTCGCCCGATCGATGGCGCGGAAACACGACGTCTCGATCGCCTCGATCCGGCCGTCGTGGGTACAGTACCCCGGCGAGTACCTGACCGAACAGAACCGTGAGGCCTTCGACGTCGACGCGCTGGCCGCTCGCTCGACGGACGACCCGCCGGACGGCGGTATCGGGAACTTCTGGTCGTACGTCGACGTCCGCGATCTCACGTCGATGGTCACGGCGGCGGTGGACGCGGAAGTCGACGGCCACGAGGCGTACCTCTGTCACGCGGCGGAGAACTACCTCGGCGTCGACACCGCCGCCCTCTTCGACGCGCTGTTCGACGAGGCTCCGCCGTGCGACACCGACGGCGACGAGTCGGCGTTCACCACCGCGAAGGCCGAACGCGACCTCGGGTGGACGCCCGAACACACCTGGCGGGAGGCGGCCGACGAGGACGTCGACGGCCCAGAGTTCGCGTAGCGTCGGCGGCCGGCGTCGCTGTTCGTCGAGTGCCTCGCTGTTCGTCGAGCGCCTCGCTATTCCCCGAGCGCGTCGAGGACGGCCCCGTGCGCGGGCTTGCGCCGGAACTCCTCGTCGAACAGGAGCGGCGCGTCACCGAATCCCCGAGCCGGGAGCCACGACTGCCCGTCGTCGACGCCCCACGTGACGACCGTGTCGACGCCGGCGTCGACGGCGGCCGAGACGACGTCGTAGTAGTACTCGGCCTGCTCGTCGCGGTCCGCGACCGCCTCCCCGATGCCGACGTCGAGTTCGGTGATGTGGACGTCCAGCCCGAGGTCGGTGAGACGCTCGACGTTCGCGGCCACGTCCGCGGGCGGCACCACGTCGTCGAAGACGTGTAACTGGAGGCCGACGCCGTCGACGGGGACCTCGCGGGCGACGAGGTCTGACACGAGGTCGTACACCTCGTCGGCCTTCGCGGACAGCCCGTCGGCTCCGTAGTCGTTGTAGAAGAGGTCGGCGTCCGAGACCGCGGCCGCGTGTTCGAACGCGCGGTCGATGTACTCCGGTCCGAGCGCGTTCAGCCACGCGTTCTCCCGGAGCCCGCCGTCGTCGTCGACCGCCTCGTTGACCACGTCCCACGCGTCCACCCGACCCCGGTACCGGCCGGCAACCGTGTGGATGTGGTCGCTGAGCAGCCGTCGCATCTCCGTGTCCGAGCGCGCCCACGGCCGGACCCACTCGGGGTACATTCGGTGCCAGACCAGCGTGTGGCCGCGGACGTACATGTCGTGGCGGGCCGCGAAGTCGACGATGTCGTCGGCGGCCGCGAAGTCGTAGCCGGACTCGCCGTCCGCCAGCGGCCCCCACTTCATCGCGTTCTCCGCGGTGACCGCGTCGAACTCGCGGGCGACGGTCTCCCGGTAGTCGGTGTTCGTCCGGAGCGATTCGACGTCGACGGCGGCACCGATGTGGACGTCCGCGTCCGCTGCGGCGTCGCGAAGCGTTCGCATAGCTGGTCTTTGCGGGGATTCGTCTTGAAACCGGGGGACTCCGGAGCTGCGTCGACAACACTTATTTAACGGCTGTGAGTGGCGTCGCGTACGGTGGTCCGGCTTCCGAACCCGCTCCGACTGCTTCTGCTGGGCATCGGCGCGCTGCTCGCCCGGCTCGGACTCGTCGGCCGCGAGCGAGCAGAGGAGACGACGGACCTCGCGTTGCCGCGCATCGTCACCGGCCTCGCGCGGATGTCCAAAAGCGTCGCGGACACCGCGATGGTCGGCGTCGCGCTCGGGCAGACGGCCATCGCCGGGATGGGGTTCGCCGGCCCGTTCTGGGGGGTGTCGTTCGCCGTCGGCGGCGGGATGGCGGCGGGCACCATCGCCTTGGTCTCCCAGCACTTCGGTGCCGACGACCGCGACGAGCTCGGTCAGGTCGTCCGGTCGAGCGTCGTCCTCGCGACGGCGATCGCGCTCCCGGTCGCGGCGCTGTTCTGGCTGACCCCCCGGTCGCTCGTCGGGGTGCTGTCGGACGACCCGGCGGCGGTCGCGTACGGGGCCGACTACCTCCGCGTACTCGCGGTCGGCGTGCCGTTCGCCGTCCTCAACCAGATCGGGTCTCGCGCGCTCGTCGGTGCCGACGACGCGTGGACGCCCATGGTCGTCCGCTCCGGCGGCGCGGCCGTCAACGTCGCCCTCAACGCGGTCTTCATCTTCGCGCTCGACATGGGCGTCGTCGGCGCGGCGCTGGGAACGGTCGTCGCGGGCGTCCTCGTCACGGTCGCGTTCGCGGTCGGCTTCGCCGCCGGTCGGCTCCCGCTGGTCGGCGCGTTCCCCGTCCGCGTCGACTGGTTCGGGGGCTACCTCCGACGGGAGATGCTTCGAGATCTGCTCTCCATCGGTATCCCCGTGGTTGGCCGGAGCTCCGTGTGGACGGTCGCGCGGTTTCCCCTTCTCGCGCTGTTGGCCGCGTTCGGCTCGCACGTCGTCGCCGCGTACGTCATCAGCCGCCGGGTCTGGGGGCTGATGAACGCGCCCGGCTGGGGGTTCGGACTCGCGGCGTCCAGCCTCGTCGGGCAGGCCTTGGGGACGGGCGACGAGGAGGCCGCCGAGCGGTACGGCCGCGAGATCACCGCCTTCACCGTCGCCACGTACCTCGTCGCGGCGGCCACGGTCGCGGTGTTCGCGCGACCCATCGTCCTCGTGTTCGTCGACGACCCGGCGTCGTCCGCCGTGCCCGTCGCCGTTCCGCTCGTGTACACCGCCTGCGTCGCCATCGTTCCGCAGGGAGTCACGAACGCAGTCGCGGGCGCGCTCGACGCGACCGGCGACACCAACTGGCCGTTCTACGCTCGCGCCGTCGGCATGTTCGGGTTCGCCATCCCGCTCGTCTACCTCGGCGCGACGACGACGCTGGGACTGTTGGGAGTGTATCTCTCCTTCCTCGCGGAGAGCGTCCCGGGCGCGGTCATCAACTACTACCGGTTCCGCTCCGGGGCGTGGAAGGCGATCAGTCGCGGGTATCGACCGGACGCCGCGGTCGACGACTGACTGCTCTGTCCGGAGTGGACTCGTGTCGACGATCAGCGATAAAGAGTTATGTGTCCGTCGAACACAGGGGAGTGTATGCGGTCGACGTGTCCACAGTGTGGCGGTAGCGTGACCCGAGAACACGGCTCGCTGGTCTGTCAGGCGTGTGGATACACGCCGAACCACGGCGCTGACTGATCCGACGGTCAATACCTCCGAGAAGCCGTCGTCTGACGCTCAGTACGTCGCGTCCACGATCTCCTCGTCGAGCGTCCCGAACCGCGCGAGGTACTCGCGGCGATCGGCGCGCAGCGCCGCCTGTGCGTCCGCGAACCCGTCGACGCGGTCCGCGACCGCGAACCGGTCGACGTCGACGCCGGGAACCGACGCCGGGACCGTGAGGTCGAGGTCGTCGTCACGGGTCCACTTGACGGTCCCGCGTGCGATCCCTTCCAGAATCGCGACCGTCTCCTCGACGCCGACATCGACCGGGTCGTCGGTTCCGACCACGCCCGTGTTGATGACGTAACACTGGACATCGAGGGTCGCGATGAGATCGCGGAATCGATTGCCCTCCTCGCCTTCCGGCCCGACGATGAAGGGGTTCGTGCCGACCACGCGGATCGACTCGCCGACCCGCGAGGGGTCGCCCGCGCTCGTCTCGACCGACTCCCCGAGCATGAACGCGACCGCCGCCTGCGCGTCGGTGAGCTTCGCGACCGGCGGCATCAGGGGGTTACGCGTGATGAAAAACACCTGATCGACGGTGGGGAGGTCGACGTCCTCGGAGGCGCTCGCGAGCCGGTCGCGGCGAATTACGGCGCGCGCATTTCGGCCGTGTCGGGGTTCGTCGAAGTGGACGCTCCCGTCATCGTCGACGGCGACGTTTTCGAGGGCCGCGCTCTCGTCGGTGGCCGCGTCGTGGAGTTCGGGCTGCTCGTCGGCCGCTAAGCCGAGCGTCTTGATGTAGAGGCCGCCGCCCTCGCTGCCCGCGACCGTCCCCGACGGGAGGAGCGCGCAGACGTCGTCTTGGATCATCTCGACGCCCTCCGGATCGTCGAGCCAGAGGCCGTGGCTCGTGAGCGTCGACTTCCCCGTCCCGGAGAGTCCGAGGAACAGCTGGCCGACCTCGCGGCGGCCGTCCGCGTCGTCGAGGGTGACGCGCTTGCTGCCGGCGTGGAGTCCGAGCCCGCCACGCTGTTTCGCGCGCAGCATGAACAACCGCAGGAACGACTTCTTCGCCTCGCCGGTGTAGTCGCTCCCGAGGACCGTCGTGACGCCGGCTTCCGGGAGAATACGGATCGTCGGTTCCGGCGTCGCGTCCGGTAGCTGTACGGTGACGAAGTCGGGGTCGGCTTCCTCGGCCGGTTCGAGGAGCTTCGCCCACGCGAGCGCGATGCGGCCGTACTCCTCGGGAACGAACAGCCGGCAGACGTGAGCGGCGTCCCCGTGACGACCGACCACGCGGTCGACACAGACGACGTCGTTGTGGGGGTCTCGAACCCAGTCGAGAGCCTGCTCGAAGACGCGGAAGTCGTCGGCGTCGAAGCCGTCGTCGACGGCGTTCTTCGTCCGCTCCGCGCTCCGAGAGCGGTACTCGCTGACGTACGCGGGCGCGCCGTAGTCCGTCGTCGTCTCAAGATGCGAGGAGTAGCCTCGCAGCGTCGCCAGCGACGGGTTGTACGTGATGTGGTCGGCCGTCTCCGGGTCGGGATAGTCAGTGACTGTCGGGCTGTCACGAACGTCTGCCATGGTACAGGGCTGTCAGAGCGAGGGTAATAAGGTTGGTATCCAAGCATATTTGCTCCAAAATAGTACTCCGAGTCCGTGTTCATCTCTCCGACTCCGTGTTCAGCTCTCCGACTCCGTGTTCAGCTGTCCGGCAACCGGACGGCATCAGTTATTTCCTACAGGATTGATCCACACAGAACCGTTGAACCTATTATCAGCAAGTACGAGTTGTGTGGTACCGATGAACAAGACGGTAGACGAAGTGACTATCGTGGGGGGCGGCGACGTCGGGTTGCTGACGGCACTGAGCGTCCGGCAGATGAACCCGGATGTGGACGTCTCCGTCGTCGACGACTTCCAACAGGCGGTTCCGCAGGTGGGGAAGAGCACGTACCGCGAAATCCAGGGCATCCTCCACGGCGCGCTCCAGCTCGACGAACACGAGTTCATCGCGGAGGTGAAGCCGATATGGAAAGCATCGGTGTACTTCCGGGACTGGTGTGACCGCCCGTCATTCCAGTTCCCGTTCGACGCGCCGACCAAATACCCGGACGCGAACACGCCGAACGCCGTCGAGCACTTCTATCACCACTACGACGAACTCTGCGACAGCCCCGACCACCGCACGCGAGGCGAACAGATTCTCGCGCAGGGCAAGTCGCCGTGGTACTACGGGTCGGACGGTGACCTCGACAAGTACGACGATGTCGCCTATCACCTCAACACCAAGCGGTTCAACGGATTCTTGCGGAAGCACTGCCGGGAGCGTGGCGTCTCACTCGTCGACGACGAAATCACCGCCGTCGAGACGGACGGTTCGCGAATCAACGCAATACAGGGCAGTCAGCGGCGCTACGAGGCGGACCTCTACGTGGATGCGACCGGATTCAACCGAATCCTCCGGAGCGAGCAGGATGTCGAATTCCGTGATTTCGATTTCCCGTTGGACGCGGCGCTTAACGTCCGGATTGACCGGTCGCTGTCCGATGTCATCCCGGCAACCGTCGTCGAGACGGGCGATCACGGGTGGTTCTGGCAGATCGACACGTACGACAACCGCGATCTGGGGTACGTGTTCAGCACCGAGTACACCGACGAGGAGACGGCGATGACGGAGTTCCGCGAGTTCGTCGCGGAGGTCGCCCCGGGCGATGCCGGAGACGCCCTCACCGACGCCGAGACGGAGGTCGATCGATACGACTTCGAGTCCGGCTACCACGACCGGGCGTGGGTCCGGAACTGTCTGGCCATCGGGAACGCCCAGGGGTTCGTCGAACCGTTACAGTCGACCGCGCTCACCGCCAACGCCTCGCTCGCGGTGCGGTTCGCGAACCTGCTGTCCTCGCACGGCCGAGTCGTCGACGACGCGATCCGAACGGCGTTCAACGAGTCGGTCCGCCGCGCTTGGGAGTCCATCCACGACTTCGTCGGTGTCCACTATAGATACGCGTCAGGCGAGACGCCGTTCTGGCGGGAAGTACGGTCGACGGGCGTCAACTCTCGCACAGACAGGATCACCGACGAGTTCGACCGATACGGGTACGACTGGACCGTCGATCACGAAGACGGCGGCGACCTCTCTGAACTCGATATCTTCCTGCTGCCGGATTTCTACACGGTCATGCGGAGCATGGGCGCTACGTCGGATTTTTACGATGAGAACGAGTTCAACGTGAGCGACGAGGTCGCCAACGAGCGAGACGGGTTCTACCGGAACGTCGAACGGCAAGTCGAGAACGACCATCTGACGGTCGAGGAGTTCTACACGGGGATCTTGAACTTCACGGCCCCGGAAGACGGTGTTGGCGCGTAGAGTATTTCTCGTATTTTTGCTGTCAACGAGACTCTGTGGCTACAAACATAAGATATCATATTATTCTACTAAAGTCAAAGAAGTTTGAAATATATTTCGGGTGGATCTTGGAGTGTCCTCGATTAGAACTGTGGACGGAGTCGACGAGTTATTCTCCGGAGTTTCGGTGCCGGCGTACTCCGGACGACGACGGGCTGGCACACCGGTGTTTTTGTCACCACTGCGGTCGAACTGTCGGTATGACCGCTGAAGCAAGCGATACGAACACGAAGGTCGCCCGAGTGATCCGGAAATACGACCTCGACGGGATGGGCGCGAACTTGGAGACGGCGTGGACGGGTGAGTCGGGCGAGCGAACGAGCCTGCGGGATCTCGCCGACGAGTTCAATGAAGCGGTGCTGGAGGCGGCTCTTCGCGAGGCGAACGTCTCATCGGTTAGCGTGAACGTTTCGAGCGCGTACGACGCTCTCCGAGGAGAATCCGGATCGTCGAAGACCCGGACCCGCCGTCACCTCGAACGTGAAGGGATTGATGTCGACGAGCTGACCGGGGATTTCGTTACCCACCAGGCGATCCACACGTACCTCACCAAGGAGCGGGAGGCGAGCCTCCCCGCGGCGGGCGACGGCATGGTGGAGCGGAAGGTCGAGACCATCGAGAAACTGGTGGGTCGCCTGTCAGCGGTCGCTGAGTCCGCTATCTCTTCGCTCGCGAGCGCGGACGAACTGGACACCGACGGGTACGACGTACTCGTCGACGTGCGCGCCGTCTGCCCGCACTGCGGCGCGGACGTGCCGATTGGAGAACTCATTCGCCGAGGTGGCTGCGGCTGTACGGCAAAATCCGAAGCCGCCGAGGAGTAAGTCGGGTCGCGGACGGTACCGTGGAGTGAAGTCCGTCTCTCAGGCGGAGCGTATCCGGCGACAGGGCGGCAGAACCGATTCCCCTCTGTGACCCAAATAGTAATTTTCCAAGGTATTATCTAAATCTGATATATGTCGTCCAGTCGGGGCAGTCGAGGGCGACGACACCGGTTTACCGTCAGGGGGGCAACCCTAGCCAATGGCACAACGATCGCTTCCGGTTCGCGCGCTGTGGTTCGTGTTCGTCGGCTGGTGGGCGACGCCGATCGTCGTCAACGTCGCGTGGGCGCTCAACGTCACGGTTCTCCTGCTGCCGGTCGGCATCAAACTGATCAACCTCGTGCCGACGGTGCTCACGCTCGCGGAGCCGCGGTCGCTCTCGGAGCCGGAGTCGGCGCGCGGGCAGCGCTCGCTCGCCGTCCGGGGAATCTACTTCCTCCTCGTCGGCTGGTGGCTGAGCCTGCTGTGGGCGAACGTCGCGTCCTTGCTCGCGATCACGGTCGTGGGGCTCCCGGTCGCGGTCTGGATGCTCAACCGGCTGCCGTACGTCACGTCGCTGTACCGGTTCCACGGCTAATCTCCGCGGACACCGCCCGGTCGGCAGAGCCAATCCGGCGGGCGGCGCGCGGGCACAAGAGGTAATTCGCTGGCACCGAGTGAGGACGCATGGACGACACGCCGCTGTACGAGCGGATGCGACGGTACGAGACGTTGGCGAGCGAGGCACGTAAGGCAACGAAAAAGCGCGACAAGATGGGCAAGGCGATCGGACGGCGACTGGCGACGTCGGTGACCGACGCCGTCGAGCGAGAGGGGGCGAACGTCGAGGTGCTGGGTCAGTCCGCGGACGGGGATCGGTATCGGTTCGCGGCGCGACTCGACCGGGCGGCGCTCGTCGCCGCGCTGACGGAGACGCTCCCCGACGGGTTCGTCGTCTCGCACGTCAACGACGACGGGACGCTCTCCGTGGAGTGGACCGGCGACGAGCGGACCCCATCGAAGCGCCAACACGGCGCAGTCTTGAAAGCCGTCATCGCCGAGGAGATGGTCGTAGACGACGACGGACTGGTCGAGTCGGTGCCGACGCGCGACCGGGTGCTCGCGCGGGCGGTCGAGTTGGGACTCGACGAGGACGACGCCGCCGCGCGGCTGGACCGGCTGGCGACGCTGGAGGTCGTCGACCTCGACGACGGGTACGTCTACCCGGACGAGAATTTCTCGCGGTACTGACCGCGGTCGGCGAGCGGGGCAGCCGAGGACGACTCCAATCCGGCCGCGGTCACCAGTCCCGCGAGACCGGCGTCTCGCTGGCGTCGACGTTCGCCAGCAGCCACGCCGCGGCGTCGCCGAGCGCGTCGTCGTCGGTGGCGGTCACCTTCAGCCGGTTGTGGTCGGCCTCGCGATCAGGATAACAGCCGACGGCGACGTCGAATCGGTCCATCGCCTCCTCCAAGGCGGCGATGATGTTCGACTCCGGCTCAACGGTGTAGAGGAACCGGGAGCGGCGGTCGCCCGCGAACTCGTCGGCAACCGTCTCGAACGTCGCCTTCAGCTCGTCCGGAATCCCGGGCATGACGTACACGCCCTCGATCACGCAGCCCGGCGCGAGCCCCGCCTCGGTCACGAGCGGCCGACTCCCCTCGGGGACCGCCGCCTCGGCCGCCACGTCGACGTCGAACTCGCGGTCGGGGACCCGCTCGCGGATCGCGGCGAGCCGGCGTTCGACCGACTCGCGCGTGAGGTCGGTGACGACCATCTCGCGGTCGAACGCGTCCGCGACCGCCTCCATCGTCACGTCGTCCGGCGTGCTGCCGATCCCGCCGGTGACGATCACGGCGTCGAACGCGGCGGCGTACTCCCGTACCCGCGCCGCGATCTCGGCCCTGTCGTCCGGGATCGACAGGATCCGCTCGACCGCGACGCCGCGCTCGCTCAGCTCGCCGGCGAGCCAGTTCGCGTTCGTGTTCACCGTGTCCCCCGAGAGCAGTTCGTCCCCGACCGTGATCAGCGCGACCTCCATCGAGCGAACGTTCGACCGGCCGAGGGATGTACGTTTCCCGCCGCCCTGACCCAAATAATAATGAGGGACGGCGGTCTCCGTCACGAGGTGACACGCGACACCACGCGGCGCGCGGTCCTCGCGAGCGTCCTCGCGGCCGGCACCGCCGGGCTGGCGGCCAGCGACGCGGCCGATCTCCTCGACTCGTTCGCGCCGCTGTCGGGCGAGGCGTGGGACGCCGCCGACCGGTCGCTCCCGGAGACCGTCGAGAGCCCGCACGGCCCGGCGGAGGTCGCCCGCGACGAGTTCGGCGTCCCGCAGGTCGAGGCCGACGACGAGTCCGCCGCGTACTTCGCGGTGGGCTACTGTCAGGCGTTCGACCGGCTGTTCGCCATGGACCTCCAGCGCCGGGTGATGCGCGGCCGGCTCTCGGAGGTGATCGGCGAGGCGACGCTCGACGGCGACGAGTTCAACGTCGCGATGGGGTTCGCCGAGGCCGCGGAGGCCACGTGGGAGGTCGTCGCCGAGAGCCGCGCCGGGCCCCTCGTCGAGGCGTTCGCCGACGGCGTCAACGCAGCGAGAGATGACCTGCCGCTCCCGCTGGAGTTCGAGCTGATCGGCTACGAGCCGGAGCCGTGGACCCCGGTCGACTCGATGCTGATGGAGAAACAGATCTCGTGGACGCTCACCGGCGACTTCGGCGAACTGCGGCGCGCGCTCGTCGCCGACCGGCTCGGCGAGGAGCGCGCCGAGACGCTGTTCCCGACGCGGTACGACCACGACGACACGATCCTCGACGGGACGGAGACCCGGTTGGACGAGTCGCGGGCGGCGTCGACCGCGGGGCGCTTCGATTTCGAGGCGGGCGGCGACGATCGGTCGACGGGCGGCTCGGTCGACCCCGTCGACCCCGCGTTGACCGACTGGCTCTCCGGCTTCGAGTCGCCGACCGGCGTCGGCTCGAACAGCTGGGTCGTCTCGGGCGACCACACCGCGAGCGGGACGCCGATCGTCGCGTACGACCCCCACCTCTCCTTACAAGCGCCGCCGCTGTGGTACGAGCAGTCGGTCGAGACCCCCGAGCGGTCGGTCCGGGGCGCGACGTTCTCGGGCGTCCCGTTCGTCATCGCGGGCGCGAACGACCGCGGCGCGTGGTCGTTCACCAACCTCGGCGCGGACGTCCTCGACTGCTACCGCTACGAGATCGACGACGCGGGCGACCGCTATCGGTACGACGGCGAGTGGCGCTCCTTCGAGGTCGACGAGACGCGGACGATCCCGGTCGCCGGCGGCGAGGACCGCGACCTCCGGGTGCGCCGCACCGTCCACGGCCCCCTCATCGAGCGCGAGGGGCGGACGGTCGGCGTGGCGTGGACGGGCCACACCGCGACGCGGACCACGGTCGCCATCGAGGCGTACGGGCGCAGCGAGGGGGTCGACGACCTGCTCGACGCGACGCGCGACTTCGACCTGCCCACGCAGAACCTCGTGTACGCCGACGCGGACGGCCGGACGCTCTACTTCGCGACCGGGCGGCTGCCGGTCTGCCGGATCGACGGCGAGGTCGTGGACGGCGACCGGGTCTTCGACGGCTCCGCCGGCGAGGGCGAGTGGGCGGGGTTCGAGCCGTTCGGCGAGTCCTCGTGGGACGGGTTCGTCCCCTTCGCGGAGAAGCCGCACGCGATCGACCCGGACGCCCTCTCGACGGCCAACCAGCGCCCGATCGACGACCCGACTCACTACGTCGGGACCGCCTACGCGACCCCGTACCGCGGGTCGCGGATCGCCGACCGGCTGGACGCCGCGGTCGACGGGGAGGGCGTCACGGACCCCGACTTCCACCGGGGCCTCCAGAGCGACGTGCGCGACGGCCGCGCGCCCGAACTCGTCCCGGAGGTAGTGGAGGCGGTTCGCGACGCCGAAGCTTCCGACGCGCCGGACCTCAGCCAATCGCTCGTCGACGCCGCCGACGCGCTCGATGCGTGGGACTACCGGATGGCCCGCGGCTCCCGCGCCGCGCTGCTGTTCGCCCGCTACCTGCCGGCGTTCCGCGAGCGCGTCTTCGGGCCCGCCTTCACCGAGGCCGACCTCGGCGAGTCGTACTACCCGAGCGACTGGACGCTCGCGCGGCTCCCGGACGACGACCCGCTGTTCGACGCACTCCCTCGGGCCGCCCGCGCGGTCGACGCCCTCCGGGCCGCGCTCGCCGAGATCGACGAGGAGGGCTGGGAGACGTACGGCGACTACAACACCACCCGAGCGATGGACCACCCGCTCGGCGGCGAGGCCCCGTTCCTGAACTACGGCGACCTGTCCGCCGACGGCTCGCCCGGGACCGTGAAGAACTACCGCGTCGAGTCCGCGGTCGGGTCGAGCTGGCGGATGGTGGTGCGGCCGGGGACCGACGCCACCGCGGTCCTGCCGGGCGGGAACTCCGGCGACTACTTCTCCGACCACTACGACGACCAGCTCCGGCGGTGGCTCGACAACGACCAGCGACCGATGTCGCTCGGCGGCGGCGACGACCCCGCCGTCCGGTTCGAGTCGACGGGGGAGTCGCGATGAGCGGCTCGGTCTCCCTGCTCGACCGCGTCAGGACCGAACCGCGCCCGCACGGCGTCGCGCTGCTCGTCGCCCTCGCCGTCGGCGTCGCGCTCGCGACAATTCACTGGATCGGACTGATCGCGGCGGGCGCGCTCGCGTCGCTCGTCGCGCCGACGGTTCGCCGGGGCGTCGTCTACGCGCTCGCCGCGGGGATAGGCGCGCTCGTCGCGTTCGCGGCGTCGCTCGGTCCCGCGGCCGCCGCCGTGCCCGGGATGCGGCCGATCGTCTACGTCACCGTCGGTGCCGGGCTCGGGCTGCCGCTTCTCGGGTCGCTCGCCCGATCCGTCGTCACGTGACGGGCCGGGCGTGGCCGGTTCGGGGGCTGGGGTCGGTTCGGGAGCGGGATCGGTCCGGCCGGGCCGACTCAGTCCAACGGCTCTATGTCGGTCACGGTCTCGTCGGTCTCGACGTCACCCGTGTTGCGCGTCTCGCTCGGTTCGAACAGCAGGATCTCCGCCTCCGGCTCCGCGACCGGGCGGTGTTCGGTCCCGCGCGGGACGACCGCGAACTCGCCCGGCTCCAACACGGTGTCGGACGCCTCGCGGAACTCGATCCGGAGTCGCCCGGAATGGACGAAGAACAGCTCGTCGGCCTCCGCGTGGCTGTGCCAGACGAACTCCCCGTCCCCCTTCGCCAGCTTGACCGCCTGCCCGTTGAGTTCGCCCGCGAGCCGCGGGGACCACGTCTCGTCGAACGAGTCGAACGCCTCGCCGAGCGCCACCTTCTCCATACCGCCGGTCCACGTCGCAGGGGTAAAGTCGCTGTCCACCCGCTCCGCGAACGGTCCCGAGACGTGAGATCGATATATACCGCTCCGGAGCGCTCACGCGGCGACGGTACCCCTATTATAAGCGCTTACGAGGGGTCGCCGCGAGCGGCGGCGTATGGCAGCGACTCACGCGGACGAGGGGAGCGACCCGACCCGGGCGGCGCGGTCTGCGCTCCGGGTCGAGCGGCGGCGGGTCGTCGACGAGCGGGAGGCGTTCCGGGCGTTCCGCGGCCGCGTGTCGTCGATCCCGGACGAGAGCGGGCGCACTGATCCGCCGAACGGCGCGGGGACCGGCGGCACGCGCGGCGCGCTCGGCGGTACAGGCGGTGGGTTCAGCGGCGCGGCGGACGGCGGGGTCGGCGTCGGCGGCGCGGCGACGCCCGCCGGCTCCCGGCTCGTGGCGGTGCGGGACGCGTACCGGTCGACAGTGATGTCGGTCCCGCACTACGAGGCGGAGTACGACGACACCTACGAGCGGAGCGTGGCCGAAGAGTTCGGTCCCGAACTCGCGTACGCGCTCACCCGCACGAACTGCTTTCACGAGGAGTACAAGCGCTCGCTGCTGAGCGCGGCCGAGACCGCGGTCCAAGAGCGCGAGGCGTTCCTCGACGCGCTGGAGTCGGAGATCGAGTCGGTCGAGCGCGCGCGGTCCAGACTCGATCCGATCCGGACGGAGATCGAGGCGATCGAGGTGGAACTCGGCTGTGACGGCGAGGGGAAGAAGGGGACCGCGGACTTCGGCGCGCTCGACGCCTGTCGGACCCGGACCGACGCGCTCCGCGAAGATTGCGACCGGATCGCGGCCCGCCGTCAGCGCGTGCTCGCGGACCACGAGCGCCGGCTCGCGTTGAGCGATGACCTCAATCTGCCGGCGTACTGCTATCAGGACCTCGACGTGACGTATCCAGTCCTCGCGGCCGTCGCCGCGGTCGGCGACCGCCTAGACGCGCTCCGCCGCCGGATCGAGAGCGAGATGGGTCGATCGCGCTGATTCGTCCGTTCAGACCGAGTCGACACGAACACCGCCCAACTGTACGCGGATGCGGTCGTTTATGACTCACCGATCAACACGAACACCACCGAAGCCCCAGCCGCGAGGACTCGCGCGACTCGCTGCGCTCCTCACTCGGTCGCTATCGCTCCCTCGTTGCGGTGCTTGCGTCGTCGTGCGTCGTCCTCGCGGCTGCCCCTTCGATTCCCGCCCCGCAACCGCACCTCACGCCTCCCCAGCCTCGTCAGTCGCCGTCGCTTCGCTCCGGCGACTGACTCCCTCGCGCGGTGCTGCCTCGCGGTCGCCACCGGCGACCGCTCGCAGGCACGCGCCACCGCCTGTTTTATGAGTATCATCGGTTTCGATCATAGCCGGTCGGACGGAACGACGCGATACGGTCCGTCTTCGTTCCCGGTAACACCCGTGTCCGCGCCGATTCAAGTTCCTCCGGGGCGTAGACGAAAGCATGACAGACGCATCCGATACCGCCGAAGTCGAGTCGGGAGACGGACCGACGCCCACCCCCGGAATCCACCACGTGACCTGCGTGGCCGGCGACCCGCAGCGGAACCTCGACTTCTGGGTCGAGACGCTCGGGCTCCGACTGGTGAAGCGGTCGATCAACCAGGACGACCCCGGGACGTACCACTTCTTCTACGGCGACGCTGACGGGACGCCCGGCACCAGCATGACCTTTTTCCCGTGGACGAACCTGCCGGACGGCGAGGTCGGAGCGGGACAGGTCTCCCGGACCGCGTTCCGGGTTCCGGCCGGGAGCCTCGACTACTGGGAGGAGCGGTTCGACGAGCGCGGCGTCGACTACGACGCCCGCGAGGAGCGCTTCGGGGAGACGGTCCTCCCCTTCCGCGACCCCGACGGACTCCCCGTCGAGCTGGTCGCCGTCGAGGTCCCGGACGACGACCCGACGACCGCGTGGACCGCGTTCGTCCCCGAGTCGGCGGCGATCCGCGGGTTCCACTCGGTGACGCTGTGGCTCGACGACGCCGAGCGCACCGAGCGCCTCCTGCGGACGATGGGGCTGACCGAGAGCGAATCCGCGGCGGACGCCGCGACCGGAAGCGATCGAACGCGCTTCGCCGCGAGCGGTCCCGTGGGCAAGTACGTCGACGTCGTCGAGACGGACCGACAGGGGCGGTCGGGCCGCGGCACAGTCCACCACGTCGCGTTCCAGACGCCGACGGACGCCGACCAGTCCGCGATGCGCGACGCGGTGGCGTCGATGGGGTTATGCCCGACCCAGCAGATCGACCGCCACTGGTTCCGGTCGGTGTACTTCCGGGAGTTCGCGGGCGTCCTCTTCGAACTCGCCACGAGCGACCCCGGGTACGCGAGCGACGAGCCGCTCGACGAACTCGGCGAGCGACTGGTGTTGCCCGGTCAGTTCGAGGACCGGCGCGACGAGATCGAGTCCGGTCTCGCCGACGTGATGGTCCCGCGGCCGGAGGAGGATAACAGAGTCGACCCCGACGCCGTCGAGACCGCCGAAGGCGACGACGACTGAGGACCGATCCTTCTAATCGGGCGCGACCGAACGCCCGTCCATGACAGAGGACCTCGGCACGCCCGTACTCGATAACCACCTCCACCTCGACCCCCGTCACGGTCGCGGGGTCGAGGCCGTCGAAGACTTCGTCCGGCTCGGCGGCACCCACCTGCTCGTGGTGAACAAGCCCTCGTGGCTGCTCGACGTCGAACCAGACGAACCGGAAGACTTCCGGGCCGTCTTCGAGGAGACGCTGGAGACGGTCGCGGCCGCGACGGAGGTCATTCCGGGGCGCGCGTGGCCCGTCCTCGGCGTCCACCCCGGGCTCGTCAGCCGGCTCGTCGACGAGCGGGGCTTCTCGCCGGAGGCGGCCCGCGACCTCATGCGCGGCGGGCTGGCGGTCGCGAGCGAGTACGTCGCCGACGGCGACGCGCTCGCGCTGAAGTCCGGCCGCCCCCACTACGACGTGAGCGACGCGGTCTGGGAGGCGTCGAACGCGGTGACTCGGCGCGCGTTCGAACTCGGTGCCGACGTCGACTGCGCGGTCCAGCTCCACACCGAGGCCACCGAGGACCTGACCGACCTCGCCGCGGTCGCGGAGGCGGTCGGACTCGACCCCTCGCGCGTCGTCAAACACTACGCCGCGGGCGAGCTGGCCGGCGTCACGCCGAGCGTGATGAGCGACAAGGACCGGCTGGAGCGCGCCACCGAGGCGGGCGAGCCGTTCCTGATGGAGACGGACTACGTCGACGACCCCGACCGGCCGGGGATGGTGCTGGGACCGAAGACCGTCCCGCGACGGGTGCGGTGGCTACTCGAACAGGGGTACGACGAGGCGGTCCGGCGCGCGCACGTCGAGACGCCCGCCGCGGTGTACGGGATCGACACCGAGTCAACGCTCGACCGAGCGCCGTGATTTTCCGGCGTCGAGCCGGGTGAGACGCGGTCTCGGGCGGCGATCGATAGGAAAGGCATTTGAGTTGGCCGGGCGACGTACGGGACATGACCGACGACGACGCCGTTGAAACGTTCTATACCGACGAACGCTGGCAGAACTGGCTCGACAGGCTGGCCGAGGAGGAACTCGACCCCGAAAACGAGGACTCCGCGCGGCTCCTGTTGAACCTCCAAGACGACGCGGCGATCGCGGTGGTGAAGGTGCTCGCCGCCTTCGACGACGACCGCATCGACGAGGAGCGCGCGGTCGAGGAGGTCCGCGACATCCGCGACATCGTCCTCGCCGACGTCGAGTTCGACGACGAGGACAAGGTGATGCTGATCGACGGCGTCCAGACCTCGCTCGTCCCCGTCTTCTACGCGGCCGAGGAGTACGTCGTCGGCGGCGTCGTCGAGGGCGACGTGAGCGAGTTCGTGCGCGCGGCCGCCGAGGCCGAGGAGGGCGACGACCTCGACGCCGCGCTCGGCTACGTCGTTCAGGCCGGCACGCGCGTCATCGACGGCGAGGCGCTCGACATCGAACTCGTCGAGGACCTCGAATACGGGCTGGTCTCCGAGTGGGTCAACGGACTCGACTCGCTCCAGTCGGCCATCGAGGATCCGGAAGTCGTCGAGGAAGAAGACTGAGCGCGCCGGACCATTCGACACGCGTCCCCGTGGCCTCCGCGGCGACCGTCGACGTTTTCGAAGGCGCTCGCCGCCTCTATCAAAATGTAGAATGAACGACGAAGTTTTCCGAGTGGCCTATCGAGAGGCCAGTAGTGACAGATTCGTCACAGGCGCTCAACAGCTATTTCAGCGGGGCGTCATCTATCCTTCTCCTCGCTCCATTACTCGGATCTGCCGATGACAGCGCCTGTGTCGACCTCCTAACCCGATATTTGCCCAGTGAGACGAACGTCTTGGCCGTGACCCTCTCGTCGTCTCCGACGGAGCGGCTGTCGATCTGGCAACGCGAATCCGGCACCGAACTCCCCGCGCGGGCGACGGTTGTGGACGGGAGACGGGACAAGACGACGTCACAGCCCGAAACAACCGACTGGGGAACGGTCTCCGTGCGTGGTGTTCCCGAAGACGGAGACCTCTACGACATCGGTCTCACGATCGCCAGTCAGCTGGGTGCGTGGAAAGACACCGACGAGCGGAGCGTTATGTGCCTCCACTCCGTGACGACGCTGCTCGCCTCCTTCGACATCGAACAGGTAGTCGGTCTGATCACCGCTCTCAACGATCTCTGCGAGGATATCGGCGTCGTCGCTCACCACCACGTCGACTCGGAGGAACACGACGAGGAAACGACAGCAACGCTTCGGCCGCTGTACGACGCGGTGATCGAACACACCCCGGACGACGGCTGGATCCCGACGGAGCGCGAGAGATCGACGACGGCACCGACGTTCCGTTCGACGACGTCACCGCCGGGCGGAACGGGGACGGCCGATCCGGACCGGTCCGAGACAGTACCGATGCGACACTCCTTCGAAACGGTACTGGATCTGGTGTCGTCCCCGCGCCGACGCACCCTCCTGTACAACCTGAAGAGCCAGCCGACCGAGGATGTCTCGCTCGATCGACTGGTCGAGGAAGTCCACAACATCGATCGGTCGCTGCCGATCCGCGACGCGCCGTCACGCGAGAAGGTTCGGATCGAAATCGTCCACGTTCACCTCCCGATGCTCCAAGACGCCGGAATTATCCAGTACGACACCGACACCGAGATGATCCAGTACACGGGGAATCAGGGGTTAGAGGCGTTTCTCCGATACATCGAGACGATCGAACTCGGGTAACAGTAGGTCGCAACGCGGCCGACGAGGCGGTATCTCGACGAAGCGTTTTGAACTCGCGCGTCGTTAGTCGCGTATGGCACTCCCCGCGGCCGAACTGGCGACCGCGCTGCTCGTCGTCTGGACGGCCAGCGCGTTCGTCCCGTTCGTGCCGAGCGGCGTCCTCGCGGCGCTGACCGTCGTCGGCTACGCGTACACCACCGCCTTCACCGAGCCGAGTCTTGCCGTGTTGCTCGCGCTCGTCCTCGTCTCACTGCTGGCCTCGGCCGTGGACCTGTTTTCGGGGATGGTCTCCGGGCGGCTCGGTGGCGCGTCGACCCGGACCGTCGTCGTCGGCACGCTGGTCGGCGTCGCGCTGCTGCTCCCGCTCGGGCCGATCGGTCTCGTCGTCGGGCTGTGCGGCACCGTCTTCCTCGTCGCCCTGTACGAGGATGACGCCGAACCGCGCGTCGCCGCCCGGCAGGCGGCGTACGCGGCCGTCGGCGTCCTCGCGAGCGCGTTCGTCCAAGCGGTCCTGCTGGGCGGCGTCGCGGTCGCGTTCGCGCTCTCGGTACTGTGACCGAAGGCCGGACCCGAAGGCTCGAACCTCACGCCGCCACGGAGAAGAGGACGAGGTTGTGGACCGCCGGGCCGAGCCCCATCGCTCCGACGAAGCCCAAGAGGAGATACCCCTCTGCCGGCGTCTCGCGCACGTACGCGGCGAACAGCCAGACGACGGCGGTCGCGACCGCGAGCTTCACGAGGAGGAACAGCCACCCCTCGCCGAGCACCGGCACCGGCGGGACCCCGCCGAGTTCCAAGAGGAACCGCGAGAGCGGCGTGCGCTCGCCGAAGCCGAGCTGCGTGGTTCCGACCGCCGTCGAGACGCCGTCGAGCGCGTGGCCGAACACCGCGAGCGCGCCGACGCCGCCGGTGACCGCGGCCTCGGGCCGGAGCCGCGTCAGACCGACCCACGCCCCGCCGGCGACCGGGACGGTGAGCGCGAGCGCGACCGCCGACCAGCGCGCCCCCTCGGGGGAGAGGCCGGTCCCGGCCGCGACCGCGACGACGGGGACGACGAGGAGCGCGCCGGCGGCCGCGAGGGTCGCCGCGACGCGGTTCGGGCGGGTCGCGTCGGCCGCGATCCACGCCGCGCCAGCGACCGCACCCACCGTGAGGTAGACCGTCGGCGAGCCGGCGAAGGGGGCGAGGACGGGCGGGAGCGCGTCGACGACGTAGAGGACGTGCGCGGCGGAGCCGAGCGCCATCCACGGGGCGAGCGCGAGGACGCGGCGGCCGGTGACCCGCGGGCGACGGCGGCGGAGCGCGGCGGCGACCCCGCCGGCCGCGAGCAGGACGACGAGGAGGTGCGGCAGGGGCGGGAGCGTCGTGCCCGCGGGGAGGAGACCGCCGACCATCAGACGGACAACACGGGCTGGCTCGCGTACAGCAGGACGTACTCCGCGGCCTTCCCCAGCACCTCGCCGGGGT
Source organism: Halorubrum sp. DM2 (assembly GCF_901686465.1). Taxonomy (NCBI): domain Archaea; kingdom Methanobacteriati; phylum Methanobacteriota; class Halobacteria; order Halobacteriales; family Haloferacaceae; genus Halorubrum; species Halorubrum sp. DM2. The sequence continues at coordinate 616,347 of NZ_LR594487.1, read as the reverse complement.
CGCCGGAGACCGGCTCGCGCGGGACGACGATGAAGTCCGAGTCCAGTTCCTCGGCCGTGTCGAGGACGACGCTGCCGGGGTGGACCGTCTTCACCGAGGTGGAGAACCCGTTCGCGATGGAGTTGCTGTGGGGGACGCCGGCCGCGTCCGCGCGGCGGGCGACCGAGTCGGTGAACGCCTCTGAGTCGTCGGCCACCTCGCTCTCGTCGACCACGCCGTGGTCGATTGCGCGGACGACGTCCTCGTCGAGCACGTACAGCGCGTGGACGCTCGCGTCGTACTCGGCCGCGACCGCGATGGCGTAATCGACCGCCTCGTGTGACTCCTCGCTGCCGTCGACGGGCACGAGGACGAGGTCGATATCGAGATCGGTCATACCCGACCCGTCGGCGGGGGAGGGCAAAAAGCCCGCCCCAACGCCGCGGTCGGGTGACCGCGCGGTTCCGCGGTCGATGGGGTACCCGGGTCCGTTCGATTCCGGCGAGTCGGTCCCGTCGGATCCGCCGCTTCAGGCGGATTCGCGCCTGAAGCGACTGGTCGCTGAACAGTGCGTGTTGAACGGGTTCACGTTCCGGCCGTCGCGGTCCAGCTCGCGCTCGCTTCGACGCCAGACTCGAAGGTGAGACGAGCCACTTCCGGCGGCGTGTCCTCACCACCACCTGCGGGGAGGAACTGGAATCTGATTCGCTCACCGGTCTCTCCGAGCAGCGCTTCGAGAGTCACGATGTCACCCGTTTCGGCGGTGACGAATTCCCGGCGAACGACCGTTTCACCGCCGGCGACTTCGACGTCCAGCTGGGCATCGAACCGTTCCAATTTCGTGTCTACTGAGACTCTCACGGGACTGTCACCGGCATTCTCGACGACCAGCGTTCCACCCGGGTAGTCGGGGGGCGCGTTCCCACCGGGAAGCGTCTCGACGCATCCCGCGAGCGCCAGTATACCGGAACAGGCTCCAGCCGCGCGTAGGCATTGTCTCCGCCGCATACCCGACGACCAAACCGTTCCTGAAATGTCTTCTCCTCAATATCGGCGGAGTTCGTTGATTCACAGAGGAACAAGGAAAGCCCGCGGCTTCAGCCGCTGGGGGAATCCGACTGTACCGCTGTCGGACCGTACTGAGCTATCGAGAGGACAAAATAGCAAAATACGAGTATGTCAACGGGGCCGTTGGCTCAGAAGTCGGGCAGTTCGCGCTGCCCGCGCTCACGCCGCTCCGCGGGCGGGACGTTGGTGGCGACGATCTCGTCGACCGCGTCGCGGTTGTCGGCGTCGCTGTTGATCGAACGGGTCGCGTCCTCGCGGTCGACGCGGAAGCCCGCGTCGGCGTACGCGTCGTACATCACGCCGCTGTTCGAGAGCACGACCCAGACGCCGGCGTCGTCGAGGTCGCCGGCGACCTCCAGCAGGCGGCGCTGGTCCTCGCGGTCGAACCCCGACGCGCTGTACTCGTTGAAGTTCGCGGTCGCGCTCATCGGCTCGTAGGGGGGATCGAAGTAGACCAGATCGCCCGGATCGGCGGCGTCAAGGACGTACGCGAAGTCGTCGTTGCGGATCTCGGCGTCGGCGAGCAGGTCGCTCGCGCATCGGATCCGGTCGCGCTGGACCCAGTCCGGGTCGGCGTACCGGCCGATCGGGACGTTGAATCCGCCGTCGGCGTTCTCGCGGTACAGCCCGTTGTAGCAGGTGCGGTTGAGGTATAAAAGCAGGGCGGCCTCCTCCAGCGGGTCGAACTCCCCCTCGTACGGGCGGCGGTTGAACCGCGCGCGCTGCTGGTAGTAGTAGGCGTCCACGTCCCGGCCGCGCGCGGTCTCGTCGGCGTACGGCAGGTCGGGGTCCGAGTCGCTCTCGGGGTCGTCGAACGCCGCGAGCCGGGCGATCAGCTCCTCGGGGCGGTCCCGGACCTGCTCGTAGAAGTTCACGAGCCGCGGGTTCGCGTCGTTGACCGTCGCGCGGGCGGGTTCCAGATCGAAGAAGACGGCCCCGCCGCCGACGAACGGCTCGTGGTACCGGCCGAACGAGGCCGGGAACCGGGCATACAGCTCGTCGAGCAGCTGTCGCTTCCCGCCGGCCCACTTCAGGATCGGCTCGGCCATCGCTGTCGAGTGTCGCCCGCGGCCGGGGATAAACGTCTCGGGCCGCGTCCGCGACGGCGACTCCCGATCGAAGCGGAGATGTCGGCGACCGCGGTCAGTCGTCGGAAGGCTCCGGCATCGGGAGGTCGTCGACGTGCTCGGCGGCCTCCTCGAAGTTCGGCCCGGGTTTGATGGTCCCCGCCTCGCGGTCCCACTCGATGTAGCCCGCCTCCTCTAAGGCCGGGAGGTGGGTCTCGCGGAGTTCGGCCGCGATCTCGTCGGCCCGCCCGCGAACGCGCAGATCCGCGACCGTCTCGACGGTGCCGTCCGCGAGACCGGCGACCACGCGCTTGCGCTCCGACGCCGCGACGACGACCGCTGGATCGGTAGTGGGAGTATCGAGTGTCATCGTGTGGCTATCCGTATCTGCGCGTGGTATCGGACCGAAATAAAAGCACCGCCGAACCCGGGACGGGTCCACGGTCGCCGACGAGCGGACGGAGCCGACGGCGCGGACCGCGAACGCCGCATTCGTCCGTCAAAAACTCCCGGCATCGGAGCCGATCGCGACCGCGGTTCGACGGAAGTCACAAAATTATGAGAAGTATAATAACGTCTACCATGGTACGTCTTACACCCCATTAACAACCGTTTTAGAACCTCTAATTGGGAGAGGTGTGGTAGCATTTCTCAAAACCTATTTGAGAAGTGAAAGGTTTTAGTCGTCGGAGCGTGTACGGTGAGATATGTACCAAGGCTCTATCACCTCGGCGGAGCAGCACCGACCCGCCGGATCCGAATCGCCGCCCGCCGGACGCTCCCCGCTGGGGACGCTCGTGTACTTAGCGCTCGTCATCGTCCCGTTCGTCGCGCTCGCGTACCCGGTCGCCACCGTCGCGCTGCTGACCGGCACCGTCGCGCTCGCCGTCCTCTCGCGGTCCGTCCTGCGGACCCTGCGACGGCGCAGCGGCCGCGTCCAGACGCTCACGCTCCCCGGACTGGGCACCGTCGAGTACCGCATTACGACGAACTGACCGCGCGACCGTCCGGCTCCCGTCGGGCCGTCGTCGAACCGATTTCGAGAAGATCCCTTTTCCGACCGCGACGCGGTCGCCCGCGTCGCAGTCGGTCGTTTTCAGATCCCGTACGCGACGCGTTCGCCGACGTCGAGTCCGTTCGCGAGTGCGGCGTGGAGGCGGCCCTCGCCCGCGACCCAGTCGCCGAGGAGGTACAGCCCCGCGTCCCGCGCCGAGTCGACCGGACCGCGGTCGACGCCGTCCTCGGGGAGCGCGTAGCGCCACCCCTGATGATCGGTCCACGCGGGGTCGGCGAGTCGCTCATCGCCGAGGATGTCGGCGGTGTGCGCCGCCAGCGCGGCGACGTTCTCGGCCGGGTCGTCGTCGTAGTGCGTCGCCGACCACGCGCCGCCGGCCTGGACGACGAGCAGCGTCTCCCCGTCGGGGACGTGACCGGCCTTACATTCCTCGCGGGAGACCCACCCGACCGCGTGTTCCTTGTCGGTGTTGACGAGCGCGTAGTAGGGGACATCGAGCGCGAACGGGTAGTGTAACACCGCGGTCCAGACGCTGCCGTACTCGACCGCGCCGACCGCCTCGACGAGCGTCTCTCGGAGCGGGTCGTCCCACTCGGCCGTCCGGAGCAGCTCGGCGGTCTGCGGGGCCGGCGGATTCATGAGGAGGACGTCGAACGGCCCGTGCGTCTCCCCGTCGGCGTCGTCGAGTTCCCAGCGTCCGTCGTCGGTCGGGTTCGCGCCGTCGACTCGGCGGACCGTCTCGACGCGGGTCCGTCGGTGGACCGTCGCGTCGGTGCGGCCGAACAGCCGCTTGGCGATCTGCGTGAGCCCCCGCCGGTAGCTCCACTTGTGCTCGTCGGCGTCGCGGCCGGGCGACACCGTCCCGTCGACGTCGAAGGTGTACACCGGCTCGGTCGCGTCGACGAGCCCCTCGTCGTCGAGCGTCTCCGTGATCAGTTCGACGACGCGGTCGTCGTCGCTCTTCAGGTAGTTCGCCCCGTAGTCGTACGTGAGGTCGTCGTGGCGGCGGGTCGCCGCGCGCCCGCACAGCCCCCCGGACTTCTCGACGACGGTCACGTCCGCGTCGGGCACGGTCCGATCGATGACGAACGCCGCCGCGGCCGCCCCGGCACCCGCGCCGACGATGCCTACGTCAGTCACACCGACCGTTGGGACCGTGACCACTTAACCGGTCGCGTGCGGCGGGGACGCCCGCCCAGGACGGATCGAAAGGAGGAGGCGCACCGAGTGAAGGAACGCACCGAGTGAAGGAACGCACCGAGTGAAGGAACGCACCGAGTGAAGAAACGCGCCGAGAGAAACTGCCCCGGTCAGTGGTCGTCGGGACCGACGACGAGCACCGGTGCGTCGGCACCGCGCTGGAGCCGACCTGGGAGCGGGTTCGGGTGTATCAGGCGGTCGAGACCCGTGCGACGGGCCGAACCGACCACGATCAGGTCGGCGTCGTGCGCCGCCGCGAAGTCGATCACCTCCTCGTGGGTGGCACCGTAGCGGAACCACTTCGCCACGTCGACGCCCGCGGCCGCGCCCCGGGCCTCGACGGACTCGACGAGGTCTTCGCCGGTCCGCTCGCGCCGCTCGACGACCATGTCCCAGTCGGTCGCCGTGTCGACGACGTACAGCGCGTCGACCGCCGCGCCGTGGGCCGCTGCGAGCTCGACGCCGGTCGCCGCGGCGGCGCGGCCCGCGGGACCGTCGTCGGTGACGACCAGCACGCGCTCGAAGACGGACTGGCCGACGCCCGCCGGGTGCGAGCCGGCCTCTGTCCGGCTCCGGGCGTCGGCCCCGCCCGGGGCGACGGTACTGGACGCGTTTGGGGTTTCGTTCGTCGGGTCGGTCGGGTCAACGTCGGCGGACATAGTGTGGTGGTGCGGCTCGGCGGATCGAGCGCGCCTCGTTCAGCTCAAAGTACGGTCGGCGTCCATTTAACGATTTTCGACAGGATAGACGATTATCATTATTTACTGCCCCTCTGTTCTACATACGGTGCTTTCTCAGGACAAAAGGCGTACGATCATATGTGTGAACACCCGACAAACGTGACGGACGAACCGGACGAGACCGACGAGGCGAGCGGGGCGGGGGATCGGAACCGCGGAGATATCCGGAATCGATCTCCGCGCTCGATTTCCTAATACGTCCTTCCAGAAGAATACCACATCATCACACGACCATGGTGTATTATGGGTGTCTTTTTCCTACTTGTCCCGAACTCGTTCGTCGTAGATGTTGGAATCGATAACGGACGGGCGTGAGGCTGATCGAACAGGCTCGAATACGCGCACAGACTGAATGGAAGCGCAGTCTCCGGAGACCGCGCCGACCGGAACGGGGGGTGTACGCGTTGCTGCCAGTTAGTCCGCTGTACGCGGGCCTCGCGCTGGTGCCGCTCGCGCTGCTTCTGTTCACGCTCGTGGTGTTGCGGTGGCGCGCCCACGAGGCGGCGTCAGTGGGGATGTTCGCCGCGGCCGCCGTCGCGCTGGCCGCGTACGGGCTGTCGCCGGAGGCGCTGTCGGTCGCGAGCGGGAAGGGGGTCTGGGACGCGGTGTTCGTGCTGTACGTCATCGTCCCTGCGCTCGTCTTCTACCACGTGATCGAGCGGGCCGACGGATTCGAGGCGCTGCGGACGCGGATCACGGCGTTCACCGAGAACGAGCTGTTCCTCGTGTTGGCGTTCGGCTGGGTATTCGTCTCGTTCATGCAGTCGATCTCCGGGTTCGGAACGCCCATCGTCGTGGTCGCGCCGCTGCTGCTCGCGCTCGGCGTGAAGCCGGTGTACTCGGTCGCGATCCCGCTCGTCGGACACGCGTGGGCCAACACGTTCGGCACGCTCGGCGTCGCGTGGCTCGCGCTGGTACAGGTGGTGGAGATGCAAAGCGTCGCCGCGACCGCGCTGGCGCTCGGCGTCCTGCTGTGGATCCCGAACCTCGTCGGCGGGCTCTCGATCGCGTGGCTCTACGGCCGCTGGGAGGCCGTCCGCTACGCGTTCCCGATGGTCGTCGTCGTCTCGCTGATCCACGGCGGCGGCCAGCTGGCCGCGGTGACGGTCATCCCGCCGGAGTTCGCCAACTTCTTCGCGGCGTCGGTGGGCCTGCTCGCGCTCGCGCCGCTCGCGGCGTGGAGCCGCTACGCGACCCCGACCGACGCCATCGAGCGCCGGCCGGTGATGACGGAGTCGGTCGCCGAGACGGAGTCGGAGGGAACCGGTCCCGCCGCCGTCGCCGACGGCGGGACGGCGACGGCCGCCGACGCGGCGGACCCCGTCGACGACGGGCTGATGAGCCTCCCGATGGCGGCGCTGCCGTTCGTCGCGCTCGCGGCCGCGGCGTTCGTCACCGCGGTCGTGACGCCGCTCGGTGATGCGCTCGGGGCGCTACAGGTCGGCCTCTCGTTCCCCGAGATCGCGACGTCGTTCGGCGTCGTCACCGAGGCGACCGCCCCGTACTCCCCGTTCTCGCCGCTGACGCACCCGGGAACGTTCCTGCTCCTCAGCGCGGTCGTCGCCTTCGTCGCCTACCGCCGGAAGGGGCACTACGAGGCGGCCACCGCCCGCGCCGACGAGCCGCGCGGGGCGTTCTCGCGCACCGTCCTCGCGACCGCGATCCCGGCGTCGATCGCGGTCGTCTCCTTCCTCGTCATGGCGAAGGTGATGGACCACAGCGGGCAGGTGCTCGTGCTCGCGGAGAGCGCCGCGAACGTCGCGACGCCGACGACGTACGGCTTCTTCTCGCCGCTCATCGGATCGCTCGGCGCGTTCATGACGTCGAGCAACACGGCGTCGAACATCCTGTTCGGCGGGCTCCAACAGCAGACCGCCGCGCAGTTGGGCGGGCTCTCCGAGCCGCTGATCCTCGCGGGGCAGAGCGCGGGCGGGGCGATCGGTAACGCGATCTCGCCCGGGAACGTCATCCTCGGGACGACGGCGGCCGGTATCGTCGGCCGCGAGGGGGACGTGCTCCGGGTGACCATCCCGTGGGTCGCGCTCGTCGGGGCGCTCGTCGGGGTGGCCATCGTCGCGCTGAACGCCGCCGGACTGCTGGGGGTGGCCTGAGATGGACGTTCTGAGTCGGTACACGCTCGCGTTCGTGCTCATGGCGCTGTCGCTGCCGGCCATCAGCTACGGTGCCTCGGCGGGGATCGCGATCGCGTGGGGCGTCGGTCTCGCGATGCTGTTCGTCGGCGGTCTCGTCCCGCCGGCGATGCGGTTTGCGGCCGCGGATCCGGACGCGATCTGAGTCGGGGCGGTCCCTCCGCGGGACCCGCTCGGGCAGACTCCGACGACCTCCGACGACCGCTCCGGCAGCCTTCGACGACCGGGAGCAAGAACGACCGCAACGACGCGTTTTAATCGGTGAGTGCGATGAGTATCGGACGAGCCGCTGCGACGACCGACGACGGACCCAGACGCCATGACACGGATCAACACCACGGACGCGACAGACGGGACCGACGACGATGAGTGAACCCGGGGAATCGAGCGGGGATCCGGAGTCGGAACCCGACGGATCGGCCGCGGATCCGGAGTCCGACCCCGACGCCTCGGCGTCGCGCGACGGCGTCGACTACGCGGGACGTGCCGCCGACATCCTCGGCTTCTCGCGGTGGTGGCAGATCGCCGCCGCGGCCGGGATGATGGCCGCGGTGAGCCCGTACCAGTACGTCTGGTCGTCGATCGAACAGCCGCTCTCGAACAGCCTCGACATCGCGCTGCCGGCGCTGGGCGCGGTGTTCTCCTTCTACGTCGTGTTCCAGTCGCTCTCGCAGTTCCCCGCCGGCAAGTGGCGCGACAGCCGCGGCCCGGGCGCGATCACGTTCCTCGCCGCGCTCCTGGCCGGCGGCGGATACGTCGGGCTGGCGTACGCGACGAGCCTCTGGCAGCTGTACCTGCTGTACTCGCTCGGCGCGATCGGCGTCGGCATCGTCTACACCGTCGCGGTCAACACGGCGGTCAAGTGGTTCCCGGACCGGACGGGGCTGACGACCGGCGTCGGGACGATGGCGTTCGCCGCCGGGAGCGCCCTCGTCGTCCCGTACGTCCGCGCGAACGCGACCGTGGCGGCGTACAGCGACGTGCTCCGCAACATCGGGATCGGAATCCTCGTCGTGACCCTCGTCGGCTCGTTCCTCCTCCGGGACCCGCCGAAGGACTGGCTGGACCGCCACGGGGACGGCGAAGAGGGCGAAGGGGGCGAGAACGCCGAGGGCGGCAAGGACGCCGGGAGAAACGGGGGCGACGGTCTCGCTCCCTCGATCCGCGGCCGCAACTACACCTCCCGCGAGATGCTCTCGACGTGGCAGTTCTGGCTGCTGTACGCGATGTTCATCGCGATGGCGAGCGCCGACCTCCTCGTCATCGCGAACGTGGTCCGGTTCGCGGAGAACTTCGGGCTGGCGGCGCTCGTCGCGACGCTCTCCGCGACGCTCCTGCCGGTCGCTGCGGGGGTCTCGCGGCTGATCCTCGGCGAGGCGATCGACCGGTTCGACCGGAAACGCGTGATGGCCGGGTCGTTCATCCTCGCCGGGCTCTTCCGGGTCGCGCTGGTGGGGGCCGGTCAGACGGGCAACGGCTTTGTCTTCGTCGCGTTCGTTCTCGGCGCGATGTTCTTCTCGTCGCCGCTTTTCGTCTACTTCCCGTCGCTGCTCACCGACTACTACGGCGCGGCCAACTCCTCCGGCAACTACGCCGTGCTGTACACCGCGAAGGTCGGCGGCGGCGTGTTCTCCGGGGCCGTCGCCGGCTACCTCGTCGCGACGCTGGGGTGGACCCCCACGTTCGTCCTCGGCGGCGGACTCGCGGTCGCCGCGGGGCTGGCGGTGTTCGTCCTCCGCCCGCCGAGCGGGTCCGGGTTACGATCGACCGAGCCGGCGGCCGCGGACTGATCGGGACGCCTTGCGGGTCGCGCCCCCGCGTTCTCTTCTCCCCTTCGTTTCACTTCCCTCCCTTCCCCCCGTCAGGACCCCGAGCGCGTCGCGCGACGGACGGCGAGCGACCAGAGGCCGACCGCGACGCCGCCGATTGCGAGTACGCGGTTGACCCCCGTCGGAGTGAGTCCGAACGGTGTAAACGCGGGTGCCTGCGAGGCGTGGAGCAGGAACCCGGCCGCGACCGCGACGGCGATCGATCGGGGGCGCACGACCAATGTGTCGGCGTCTCGCCCCGCCGGAGTGACGACGCGGTCGCCGGAGGCGACGAGGAGGTGTCCGGCCGCGAACACGACTCCGACGGCGACCGAGCCGGCGAGGTCGACGGCGACGCTCGACTCGAACGTGCGGTACCAGAAGACGTGCGCGAGCCGCGCCGCCGCACCGAGGAACGCGACGAGCGCGAGGTCGAAGAGGGCGACCGCGACCCGGCGCGGCGTCACGGGCCGGCTCCGGCGCGTCGCGGGAGCGACCCCACCACGGCGTAGAAGGGGTCCTCGCCCGGGCGCTCGGCGATCCGTTCCGAGACGGCGAAGCCGCCGGCGTCGAGGTAGCGCTCGACGAGGTCGGCCCGCTCGGGCATCGACGCGGCCCGCCACGCGCGGACCGCCTTCGTCGGGAACACCCGGTTCGAGAAGGACACGACGACCGTTCCGCCGGGCGCGAGGACGCGGGCGAACTCCGCGAACGTCGGCCCGGGATATTGGAGATACTGGACCGACAGCGCACAGCAGACGACGTCGAAGGCGTCGTCGGCGAACGGGAGCGACTGGTCTGCGTTGAGGTCGCTGACGACGAACTCGTCGAGCCGGTCGTTCGCCGCCAGCTCCGCCTCGTTGAGGCCGTGCCCGACGACCCGGTCGTACTCGACCGCCGGGAGGTGTGAGACCCAACTGCTCATCGCGTCGAGGACGCGGTCGCCGGGGTCGGTCACGGAGGCGTACAGCGCCGTCAGCCGCTCTAAGAAGGCGTCGTCGGCGTGGGTGACGAACCGCGGCTCGTCGTAGAACGTTCCGTCCGGGCGGTCGTCGCGCTTCCGCCGGTCGCGGTCCGAGAGAACGGTCGTCACGGTACCGGAACGCGGGGCTCCGGGGAAAAGAGGCCGTCGCCGCTCGCGGCGCGAACGCGGCTCGCCGGCACACGCGGCCCGCCGCCGGCCCCCGGCGCTCAGCGCCACCGGACGACTTTTGCCCGGTCGGATTTTACCAGTTGGTAATGGAATCCACTACCGCCGCCGACCGCGACCTCTTTCCGGCCCCCCGCTCCGAAGTCTTTCAGAATCAGGGGAAGTTCCGCACCCGATTCAACTTTCCCGGCCGGAACCTCCCGGACCACGACGACCACGGCTACGGGCCGCTCTCGACGGTCGTCGAGTCGTTCATGGACCCGGGCACGCTGATCCGGATGCACCAGCACCGCGACGAGGAGATCGTCTCGTGGGTGCCCGCGGGCGTGATGCGCCACGACGACCGCGAGGGGAACGAACTCGTCACCGACTCGGAACACCTCCTCGTGATGAACGCCGGCTCCGGCTTCTGGCACGCCGAGGAGACGCTCGCCGACGACCCGCCGCTCCGCATGCTCCAGATATTCGTCCGGCCGCAGGAGCTCGGCTTAGAGCCCGGCATCCAGCACGGCCCGCTGCCCGACCCCGAGCCGAACGAGTGGCGGCGGGTGTTCGCGCCCGCGGGCTCCGACCACCCGTTTACCGTGCGCAACGCGGTCGACTGCTTCGACGTCCGCCTCGACGCGGACGCGGGTGCGACGCTGCCCGAGATCGAGGGGAGGGACGCCTACGTGTACGTCTTCGAGGGGTCAGTCGGCGTCGGCGGCGACCCCGCAACCGGGGGAGACGAGCCGACCGACGGCGTCACGCTCGACGAGACGGAGAGCGTCGTCTGGACCGGCGGCGGCGACCCGCCGACCGTGACCGCGGGCGAGGAGGGGGCGACCGTCGTGGCGTTCCTGATCGACCCCGACGCGCCCGTGACGCGGCAGGGCACGATCGGGCGGTAGTTGAGTCGGCTGTCGGTAAGCGATGCGGTGGCGCGTGCCTGCGAGGCCGCCTCGCGGCCGAGCAGCACGCGCGAGGGAGTCGGCGGTCCGAAGCGAAGCGGAGGACCGGCGACGAGGCTGGGGAGGCGTGAAGTGCTGTGCGGGGTGGGAATCGAAGGGGCAGCCGGGAGGATGGCGCAGGCGACGTAAGCACCGCAAGGAGCGAGTGAAACGAGCGACTGAGGAGCGCAGCGAGCGTGCGCCATCCTCCCGGCTGGGGCTTCGGTGGTCGTGTCGATCACTCGGGAATAACCAGAAGCACTATCGTATCTTTGCGCTCCCCGACGGGTCCGATCTCGATCGGCCGAAACACCTTACTCGGAGGCGTCAGCACGGATCCGCGTGACCGAATCGGAGCCGGAACGGTGTTCGAGACCGAGCGCCGTCGACATCCTCTTTCCGCTGGTGTTCTCCTCGCTCGTCGGAGGGTTGTTCTTCGGTGTGTTCGGCGCGGCGGTCGGCGGAGCCCTCGGGGCGACTATCGGCGGACTCGTCGGCAACAGCGACGGGCTGTAGGCACAACGCGACTTCGACAATCTCTCAGCGACTGGCGATTCTACTGGAGCCAAATTGACTCTAGACAGGGCTTGTCAGTCGGGCTCGTCAGTTCGACCACGCTATCTAAAGTGGGCGATATCGCCGGTGTATCGCCTGAGTAACTCAGAAGAGTTCAAACAGCTCTGAGTACCGACCAGCTTTTAGCGTACAGTCCGGATAAAAACCCCCTGCGACCAAATAGTAACTTGCTGTCAGTTTCACTCCCGATTCCGAATATCATAGATGTAGTACAAGGCATTGTGTGATATTACTGCGTTTACTGTCACGTACAGCAGCGATCGTCGGCCGGTCATATATAAAACAACGAAGAAGATAGTCCAAATTGCTACAAGTAATGCGGCATACCGAAGTATACCATATGAGACGCTGTTCATATTTCTTTTTCAATGAGTAGTCGAGGTATGCTGAGATAGAACTTCTGTGGACTGTATTTTCACGCCCCGTATAATAAATATCACCATATTATAAGATGATATGATCTCGCCACCGCCCGGTCGGCCTTCGACCGGCCCGCCGAGTCGGAAAGGCTCAACTCCCGGCCCGTCGAACCCGAAAGCGACATGCGCACCCCGCTCGCCGTCGTCGGCCTCCTCGCGCTCGGCGTCTGCCTGATGGCGAACCCGCTGTATCTCCCGGTCGCGGTCGGCGAGCCGGACCCCGCGTACACCCACACCGTCCAGCCGGCGGGCGAGGGCTCTCCGGTCGGTCCCGAGTCGCCGATCGATCCGGACGCCGGCAACGACTCCGACGCGGTCGTCGCCTATGCCGACCTCTCGCCCGACGCTCGGGCGGCCTTCGACCGCGCCCGCGGCTCGCCCGAGGGCGGGTTCGGCGTCGAGGACCCGGACGAGCGCGTCAACTCGCTGTCGTACCCGGTCGAGCCGACGCCCGGCGACGGGCTGTTGATCGTCGAGCACGAGGGCGAGCGGTACGAGTTCTGGACCCGGACCGTCGAGCGCGAACCCGGGGGCGTGGTCGCCCAGCGGGCCCTGCTCCAGCCGGTCGCGTTCCTCGGCGGCTTCCTCGCTGTCCTCGCCGGCGTCGCACTCGGACTCCGAGGGCGACTCGGCGAGGACTGACGGAATCGGAGATCGCTGCGACGGCGACCGCCCAGGCCAGCGCCGCCTACTCGGTGGCGGTCGGCTCCGGCTGGCCGGCGGGTTCCGGCTGACCGACGGGTGTCGGCGCGTCGCCGGCCTCGATCGCCCGGCGGGTCGACTCGCCGATTTCCACGAGGTGACACAGGGGGTTGCCCGGGTAGACGACCGGGTTCTCCAGCAGGCCGATCAGGAGGCCGGTGAAGGGGGCCTCGACCGCGACGGCGTCCTCCTTGAACGGGTTAGTGATCGTCGCGATCCGGTCGCCCTCGCGGACGAGCGAGCCGCTCTCGAAGTGGGTGTCGACGATGCCGCCGGAGTCGGCGCGCAGCCACGTCTTCTCGCCCGCGCCGGCGACGATCGTCCGCCAGCCGGGCCACCGGACGGTGTCCGTCTCAAGCAGGCCGTACTCCGCGAAGACGGAGCGGACGCCGGCGAGGGCGTCGTCGATCAGCGGGCGCTGGAACCGGTGGGCCTCGCCCATCTCGATCGTGATGGTGGGGATCCCGTCGTCGGTCGCCTCGCCGCGGAGGGTGCCGCTCGGCCCGTCGCTGTCGATCACCACCTTCGAGCCGAACGCCAGCGCGAGCCGGTGGACCGCCTCGTCGGTCATGTCCGCGCGGACGTGGAGCATGTTCGTCCGCCCGCGGGTGGAGGTGTGGAAGTCGAGTCCGAAGTCGCACGGCGCGATGAAGTTCTCGTAGATCCGGTGGGCCATGCGCTTCGAGCTCGTCGATCCCGGTTTCCCGGGGAACGACCGGTTGAGGTCGCGGTCGTAGACGGGGAGATAGCGCTGTTGCGCGAGGAAGCCGGGGACGTTGAGGACAGGGAGACAGACCAGGGTCCCGGCCAGCTTCGAGAGGTCCCACTCGTGGGCGACCTCGCGGACGACCTCGATTCCGTTGAGTTCGTCGCCGTGGGCGGCCGCGGTGAGGAACGCGGTCGGGCCGTCGCGCTCGCCGTTGACGATGGTGACCGGGATCCGCACCGGGTCGCCGAGGTACGTCTCGCTGATGCCGTAGCGGATGTTCTGGGTCTCGCCGGGCGGCACCGCCCCGCCGTTGTACGTGAACGCCCGGTCGTCGCTCATGCCGGAGCGGAACACGGCGGCGGGTATATATATGGCGACCCGGAGACGGGGCCTCCTCTCGGGCCCGGAACCGATCGGTTCCGGTCGTCGAACGCGCCGGTCGTCGAACGGACCGATCGGTCGAACTTTGAGGACTCCCCGCGCAGGGACGCGTATGAGTTCGGACTCGGTTCGAGTGGGAGTGCTGTCGTTACACAACAGCAAGGAGACGAAGGCGATCTGCAACGCGGTCGAGGACCTCGGCCACGAGCCGGTGTGGCTCCGCGAGGAGAACGCGGCGATCAGCGTCGAGGACGGCGACGTGTCGGTCGAGCCCGACGTCGACGTGATCGCGAACCGCCTGCTGCTGTCGAACACCGACCAGCCCGCGGAGCTGCTGGGTCTCGCGACGACCTTCGAGCGCATCCGGCCAATGTTGAACGAGCCGGACGCGGTGCTGGCGTCGATCCACAAGTTCGCGACCGCCGCGACGCTCGCCGACTGGAACATCCGCGTGCCCGACGCGCTGCTCGCGCTGTCGAACGACCGACTCAACGAGGGCCGGGAGCGCTTCGGCGACGTGGGCGTGTACAAGACCGCGATCGGGACCCACGGTGGCGGGACGTGGAAGGTAGATCTCACGGAGCGCGTGAACCCGAAGGTCGGGAACCGACAGGCGTTCCTCCAGAAGCTCATCGAGCGCGACTCGGAGAAGCACCGCGACCTGCGGGTGTACGTCGTCGGCGACGAGATCGTCGGCTCGATGTACCGCTACGCGCCCGAGGGGGACTGGCGGACCAACGTCGCGCTCGGCGGCGCGGTCGAGGACGCCACCGACGACATGCCCGAGGAGGCCGCCGACACCGCCCTCTACGCCGCCGAGGTGATGGACCTCGACTACGCCGGCGTCGACCTCGTCGAGGGGTACGACGGCTGGTACGTCCTCGAAGTGAACCCCACCGCCGGGTTCAAGGGCCTCTTCGAGGCGACCGGCACCAGCCCCGCGCCGCACATCGCGAAGCTCGCGATCGAGACGGTCGGCGGCGAGGTGGACGACGACGCGGTCGAGCGCGTCGCCGCGACGCTCGACGACTCGCGGCCCTCCTGTGCCCCGAAGCCGAAGGCGTCGCCCTCCGAGCAGCCGGACATCGGCTACATCGAGGAGGTCGTCGTCACCGGCACCTCCGGCTCCACGCAGGCGATGGCGAAGTCGGACACGGGCGCGACCCGGACCAGCATCGACACCCAGCTCGCCGCCGAGATCGGTGCCGGTCCGATCAAGAGCATGACCCGCGTCAAGTCGGGTAGCGTGAAGGGCGGGAAGGCGCGCCCGGTCGTCGATCTGGTCATCGGCGTCGGCGGCAACCAGCACACCGTCACCGCCAGCGTCGAGGACCGCGGCCACATGGAGTACCCGCTCCTCTTAGGCCGCGACATCCTCACCGACTACCGGGTCGACGTCCGGCGGCGCGCCGACACCGACGAGGCGGAACGCGGCGAGGCGGGCGAGATATTAGAAGAGGAGGAGTGACGCTCGGCCGCCATCGAGCGGTCGCGAGCGTCTGACCAACCTATAAGACGGCGGGTGTCAATGACACGGCACATGGTGAAGAGCACGGTCCGGTTCCCCGAGCCGGTGGTCGAGGAGATCGAGTCCCTCGTCGAAGAGGGGCAGTTCGAGAGCAAGTCTGAGTTCTACCGCTTCTCGGCCGACTACGTGCTCTCCCGAACGCTCGACGAGTACGAGCCGGAGACGATCGACTACGACGCCATCGAGGCCGAGGTGATCCCGGCCGAGGAGCGGGAACTGGGCGGCGACGGCGACGGCGACGACGACGGCCCGCCCTTTTTCGACTCCGTCGCGTTCGTTCGGAAGCTCGCGCTCAGGGGGAAGTTCAGCGACGCCGAGGACTTCATCGACCACCAGTACGTCCCGGGCGACCGTCACGCCGTCCTTCTCGAAGAGATCCTCCAGTTGTACCGCGAGGACGCGGCGACCGAGGACCGGCCGCCGGCCCCGGAGCACGATCCTGAGCCGACAACCCGAAGCCGATAACGCGTTCGAGGTCGCCGAACGCGCATGAACCCCGTCACCCGCAAACGGACCCGGACCTGTATCCGGTGCCACGAACGATTCACGGAGCTCGCCGGAACCGTCACGCGCGTCTGTGACGACTGTTCGGAGCGCGGGCTCGGGGCGTCTCCCGACGCGACGGGCGGAAGCGTCGCGGGCCGCGACCGGGAACGGATGTGTATCCGCTGTGAAGAGCCGTTTCTCGAACGGCCGGGCGGGATCTCGCGGCTCTGTCGGTCGTATGATCCCGACCACGTCGCCCTCGACTGACGGCGGGCGGTCCGCCGGTCAGGACTCGTACTCGGCCCAGATGTACCGCGTCCCGTAGCTCCGGTAGGGCCGCCACGCCTCCGCGATCTCGCGCATCTCCGCCCGGCTCAGTTCCTCGCCGTCGTTGTAGACCCGCTCGATCCCCGTCCGCACCGCGAGGTCGCCGAGCGGGAGCACGTCCTCGCGGCCGAGCGCGAAGATGAGGTACATCCGCGCGGTCCACTCGCCGACGCCGCGGATCTCCGTGAGTCGGTCGACGACCGCCGCATCGCTTTCGCCCGCGACCCTCTCCCGGGTGAGCGCGCGCTCGTCGTCGCGGAAGGCGGCGGCGACGTTCCGCAGGTACTCGACTTTCGTGCCGCTGAGTCCGGCCTCGCGCAGGGCCGCCTCGTCGGCGGCGAGGACGCGGTCGGGCGTCGGGTCACCGCCGAGGACGTCCACGAACCGCTCGTGGATGGCCGCCGCGGAGGCGGTGGAGAGCTGCTGGTTCACGATCGAGGTACAGAGTCGGGCGAACTCGTCGTCCGCGGGCGCGATGTCGAGGGGCCCGTGGCGGTCGATCAGCGCCGCCATCGTCGGGTCCTCGCGCAGGGTGGCCGTGACCGGGTCGTCGGCATCGTCGGTGCCGTCGGTGCCGTCAGCGTCGTCGGCTCCGTCGTCCATGCTCAATCGAGGGAGACGCACGCGGGAGTACGTTCGGTTCCGCTCCGCTCGGAGCCTCCGGATTCGATTCCGATACCGCTCGGTCCGGAGCCGCGGGCCCGTCAAATAAACTCACCGCGCGTTTTGCGTTTGGAAGATGGAAACGTTCAACCATGACGGTTCCGACCCTCAACCATGAAGCTCGAAGACGTCCAGCGCGTGACGGTGCTCGGGGCCGGAAACATGGGACACGGCATCGCGGAGGTGGCCGCGCTCGCCGGCTACGACGTGTCGCTGCGCGACATCAACGACGAACTCGTCCAGAAGGGGTACGACCAGATCGAGTGGTCGCTCGGCAAGCTCGCCGAGAAGGACCGGATCGGCGACGACGAGGCCGATGCCGCGCTCGACCGCGTCGACGCGTTCGTCGACCTCGGCGACGCGCTCGACGGCGCGGACGTCGTCGTCGAGGTCGTCCCCGAGAAGATGTCAATCAAGAAGGACGTGTACGACGAGGTCGTCGAACACGCGCCTGACGAGGCGGTCTTCGTCACCAACACCTCCAGCCTCTCTATCACCGAACTGTCGGAGGTCACCGACCGTCCCGAGCGGTTCTGCGGGATGCACTTCTTCAACCCGCCGGTACGGATGGACCTCGTCGAGGTCATCTCCGGGAAGCACACGAGCGAGGAGACGCTGGAGCTGATCGAGGGGCTCGCGGAGTCGATGGGGAAGACGCCCGTCCGCGTCCGCAAGGACAGCCCCGGCTTCATCGTCAACCGCATCCTCGTCCCGCTGATGAACGAGGCGGCGTGGGTCGTCGAGTCCGGCGACGCGACGATCGAGACGGTCGACTCGACGACCAAGTTCGGGATGGGCCTGCCGATGGGGTCGTTCGAGCTCGCCGACCAGGTCGGCATCGACGTGGGGTTCCACGTGTTGGAGTACATGTACGAGGTCCTCGGCGACGCCTACCGCCCCTGCCCGCTCCTCGCCGAGAAGGTCGAGGCGGAGACCCTCGGCAAAAAGACCGGAAAGGGCTTCTACGACTACGAGGACGGCGACGGCGCGCAGATCCCGAGCGACGCGGTCGATGAGGCCGTCAGCCGCCGCCTGCTCGCGGTGATGGCCAACGAGACGGCCGGCCTGATCGGCAACGACGTGGCCGACGCCGACGACATCGACGAGGCCGTCAAGCTCGGCGCGGGCTTCCCCGACGGCCCGGCCAAGCTGGCCGACGCCGAGGGGCTCGACGCCCTCGTCGAGACACTCGACGAACTCGCCGAGGAGACCGGCGAGGAACGCTACGAGGCGACCGACTACCTCCGCGAGGCCGCCGAGGCGGGCGGGTTCCGCGGCGGGAGCGGTGACGGCGACGACGCCGGCGAGGGGCCCGTCTACGAGGTGCTGAACGTGAGCGTCGACGACCGGGTCGGGCACGTCGAGATCGACCGCCCGCACCGGATGAACACGATCAGCGGCGAGGTGCTCGACGAGCTGTCGGACGCGATCGATCAGCTCGACGGCGACGACGAGGTGCGCGCAATCTTGCTCTCCGGCGCGGGCGACCGTGCCTTCTCCGCGGGCGCGGACGTCCAGAGCATGGCCGCGGGCGGCGCGGACCCGATCCACGCCGTCGAGCTCTCCCGACAGGGCCAGCAGACGTTCGGGAAGCTCGAAGGATCGGACAAGCCCGTGGTCGCCGCCATCGACGGCTACTGTCTCGGCGGCGGGATGGAGCTCGCGACCGCCGCGGACATGCGGATCGCCTCCGAGCGCTCGGAGCTGGGCCAGCCCGAACTCGACCTCGGTCTGCTCCCGGGCTGGGGCGGCACGCAGCGGCTCGCCCGGATCGTCGGCGAGGGGCGCGCGAAGGAGATAATCCTCACCGCCGACCGCTACGACGCCGAGACGATGGCCGAGTACGACTTCGTCAACGAGGTCGTCCCGGACGACGAGCTCAACGAGCGGGCGCTGGAGCTGGCCGAACAGCTCGCCGGCGGCCCGCCGATCGCACAAAAGTATACGAAGCGCGCGATCCACGCCGGCCGGACCGACAACGAGGCCGGACTTGAGGTCGAAGCGATGGGCTTCGGCCACGTGATGAACACCGACGACCTCATCGAGGGCGTCACGGCGTTCATGGGTGACGGCGAGCCGGAGTTCGAAGGGAAGTAGAACGCGGCTGAATCTGATGTGAACGGCTCCGTTTCACCGGGTGACCGGTGAGACGCGATCGGGACAGAGTCGGGGGCGACTACCGTCGAAGTCTCGGTCGCTCGGCTGTACGTGACTGTTTTCGGCGGGGTCGATTTCGTGACCGAGACCGCCGAAGCCCCAGCCGCGAGGACTCGATGCGCTCGCTGCGGTCCTCAGTCGTTCGCTCCGCTCACTCCTTGCGGTCCTTGCGTCGCGCGTCTTCGTCCTCGCGGCTGCCCCTTCGAGTCCCGCCCCGTCCCGCACCGCCCAGCACCTCACGCCTCCCCAGCCTCGTCGGCGGCTCCCGTTGGTCGCCGCCGACTCCCTCGCGCGACGCTCCTCGCGCCCTTAAAAGGGCGCTCGGAGGCGCGCGCCGCCGCACGACGGAGCTGTCGCTTTGCGGTCCTGTCTCGGTCGAAAAATTGCGGTCAGAGTTTCGGCGTCGGATTCGCGGCTTAGACGTACCCTTCCTCGACGAGCAGTTCGCCGTTGAGGAGGGACGCGCCGGCCGCGCCGCGGATCGTGTTGTGCGCGAGGCAGTTGTACTTCGCGCCGGCGTCGGTCGACTGGACGCCCCCGGCGACGATGCCCATTCCGCCCGCGTACGTGCGGTCGAGGCGGGGCTGCGGTCGGTCCGGCTCGTCGTCGCCGTACACCTTGATGAGCTGGTCGGGGGAGCTGGGCAAGTCGCCCGCGCCCTCGAACGAGCGCATCGCCTCGCGGAGGTCCGCGGGCGAGGGGTCGTCGGCGAACTCGGCGAAGACGTTCTCTAGGTGGCCGTCGAGCGTCGGGATCCGGTTACAGGAGGCGGCCACGTCGGCGTCGTGGAGGCTGACTTCCGCACCGTCGAACTCGCCGAGCAGCTTGCGCGACTCCGTCTCCATCTTGTTCTCCTCGCCGCCGATGTGCGGGATGGCGTTGTCGATGATCTCCATCGAGGTGACGCCGGAGTAGCCCGCCCCCGAGACGGCCTGAAGCGTCGAGACGCGGACGCTCTCCAAGCCGAACTCGTCGATCGCCGCGAGCGTCGGCACCATCGTGATCGTCGAGCAGTTCGGGTTCTTCACGAGGGCCCCGTCCCAGCCCCGCTCGTCGCGCTGGACCTCGATGAGATCGAGGTGGTCGGGGTTGATCTCCGGGATCGTGAGCGGCACGTCCGCCGCCATGCGGTCGTTCGAGGAGTTCGAGGAGACGACGTACCCTTCTTCGAGGAACGCCGGTTCGACCTCGGCGGCGACGCCCGAGGGCAGCGACGAGAAGAGGAGATCCACGTCGTCGTCCGCGATCCCCTCAGGCGTCGTCTCGGCGACCTCCATCTCGGCGACGTCGCCCGGGATGGGCGTGTCGACGCGCCACTTGGCCGCCTCGCGGTAGGTCTCGCCCGCGCTCTCCGAACTCGCGGTGACCGCCGCGAGGTCGAAGGTGGGGTGATCGTCGAGCAACTGGATGAACCGCTGGCCCACAGCGCCCGTCGCGCCGAGGATACCGACTCGGACTGACATTGCGCGTGGGTCCGTGACAGGGACGTAAGTGCGTTCGGATACGCGTCGATTCCGCCGGGTGCGACAGGCGCAGTGCCGGAACGTCGGTCCGATCGCGCGGCGTGGCGTTCCGGTCGGCAGCCCATATTAAATACCTATGCGTGGTACTCCCACGGTATGTCTGAGTTCGGAGCACTGTCGGTCGTCCCGCCGCTGCTCGCCATCGCGCTGGCGATAGCCACCCGGAAGGCGATCCTCTCGCTGTTTCTCGGGATCTGGTCGGGGGCCGTGATCTACACGGGCGGGCTCGGGATCGTTCAAACGTTCGACTGGATCGTCGCGGCGATCATCGCCGACGACGGGTTCCAGGCGACGATCCTCGTGTTCACGCTGCTGCTCGGCTCCGGCGTCGCGATGGTGTGGAACCTCGGCGGGACCTACGCCGTCCGCGACTGGGCGGTCGAACGGCTCGACACGCAGCGCAAGGCGGGGCTGGCCGCGTGGGCGCTCGGGGTCGTCCTCTTTTTCGACGACTACGCCAACACCGCCATCGTCGGCTCGGCGATGAAAGACGTCTCCGACCGGCTCCGGATCTCCCGCGAGAAGCTCTCGTACATCGTCGACTCGACCGCCGCGCCCGTCGCCACGCTGGGCATCTCCTCGTGGGTCGCGTTCCAGCTGTCGCTTATCGACGACGGGTACGCGGAGGCGGGCGTCGCCGAGGTGAACCGCCCCAGCACCTTCGAGGTGTTCCTCGCGTCGATCCCGTTCAACATGTACGCGATCCTCGCGGTCGCGATGGTCGCCATCGTGGTGCTGTGGGGCCGCGACTACGGGGAGATGCTGACCGCCGAACACCGCTCGTGGACGACCGGTCACGTCACCCGCGAGGGCGCGGAGCCGATGCAGGACGTCGCCGGCGAACTGGGCGAGCCGCCGGCGTCGACGCCGCGGCTGATCAACTTCTTCGCGCCGGTCGCCGTCCTGATCGCCGTCACGGTCGCGACCGCGTTCTGGTCGGGCGGCTTCGCGCCGGCGGGCTTCCTCTCCGACCTCCTCGCGGCCGAGTTCGGGAGCGCGGGCGACCGCCTGTGGAACGCCGTCATCGGGGCCGACTTCGCGACCGCGCTGATGATCGGCGCGTTCGGTATGGTGCTGTCCGGGTTCGCGCTCGGGAAGATCTACGGGATCTTCGGCGTCGGCGACGCGACGGAGTACACGGTCGACGGGTTCGGCATCATGCTCACCGCGGTGTCGATCCTCGTGCTCGCGTGGGGGATCGGCGAGGTCATCTCCGCGCTGGAGACGGGTCGGTACGTCGCGGAGGCGACCGTCGGGACGGTCCCCGAGCCGGTCCTCCCGGCGCTCGTGCTGGTCGTCGCCGGGTTCATCGCCTTCTCGACGGGCACCTCGTGGGGGACGATGGGGATCATGACGCCCATCGCGGTCCCCATCGCCTGGGAGATCAGCGGCGGCGGCGCGGCGGGCCACACCCTCGTCGCGGTCATGGTCGGCGTCATCTTCTCCGGGGCGATCTTCGGCGACCACAGCTCTCCGATCTCCGACACGACGGTGTTGTCGGCGACGTTCACCGGCGCGGACCTCGTCGACCACGTCCGCACCCAGATCTACTACGCGGTCACCGTCGGGCTGGTCTCGGTGGCGCTGCTGCTCGTCTGGGGCTTCTTCGGGGTCACACCGTTCGTGTTGCTTCCAGTGGGCGTCCTGACGCTCGTCGCGCTCGTCTACCTCCTCTCCGAGTTCGACGCCCGCCGCCGGGGGATCGACCCCGTCTCGGTCCGCGAGGCGCAGACCGACGACGGCGAGCGAGTCGTCGTCGCGGGGACCGAACAGGACGATTAAGCCGCTCGACGCCGAAGTCCGGGTGCGCGCCATCAGTCCCCGCCCGAGTACTCCCCGATGGGAGCGATGACAGCGCGGAGAACCCAGGCGCGTCACACCGGTCGCTGACGCGACCCGCCCGTCGCCGCGCAGGCGACCGCCCGCCACGAGGGTTTCCCGGTCGACGCGGCACGCCGCCGGAGATGAGACCGGTCGTTAGTGTCGCGGGCGTACATTCAATCCACTGAGCAACCGCTCTGTTCGTCTTCGACCGGCCAAACACTCAAGACTCACGTGCGCTTACGTTTCGCTATGGCGACGATCGAGATCGACGATGACGTCTACGAGGCGTTACAGCTTCCGGAAAGGGAGCGTTCGCCCGCATTGAAGCGGGAGTTGGCGGTCTCACTATACGCCCAGGATGTGCTCTCGTTCGGGAAGGCCCGAGCTCTGGCGGGCCTGTCGAAGCGAGAGTTCCAAGACCTTCTGGGCGAGCGCGAGATTCCCCGACATTACGGCGAACGGGAACTCGAAGAAGACCTCGGATATGCGGAATAGCGGGCTGGTCGTCTCGGATACGTCCCCGCTCCTGAACCTCGCGCTTATCGACCGGCTCGATCTCCTCCAGTCTCAGTTCTCCGACGTCACGGTTCCACGGCAGGTCTGGGATGAATTGACCGACGGGCAGGATGGACTGGAGGCACTGCGTGAGTTGCGCGACGACGGGTTTCTACATCTTGTCGAGGTGGAACGCTCGGACTTGTTCGTGGAACTTTTCCACGAGCTCGACCTCGGTGAGACGGCGGCAGTCTGCTATGCCGTCGAGGAGAACGCTGACCTCGTTTTGCTCGACGAGCGGGACGGCCGGCGCGTGGCCCGCAGACACGACCTGGATGTCACGGGTGTAATTGGCATCCTGCTTCGCGGAGCGAAGACGGGCGAGGTGAACCTACAACACGAACTCGACGCGCTCCGTGAAGCCGGATTCTGGATTTCCGACAACCTCTACGAACAGATTCTCTCCGAAGTCGAGTAGTCGTCCTTCACCGAATAGACAGCCGCAGCCACCAGATTCCCCTTCCATTGAGCCTACTAGTAGATTGTCGCCCGGTAGTG